>JBEKPC010000313.1:0-2973 GCA_049521155.1 Bryobacteraceae bacterium | reverse complement strand
ATATGGCTTGACGGCGTTCGCCAGTTCGCTCGACCACATCGGGCCGTTCGCGAAAACTACGCGCGATGCGGCGGCGCTATTACAAGTGATGGCCGGGCGCGATGAGATGGACGCGACATCGGCGTCGGCTCCGGTGGCCGATTACATGGCCGAGTTCAATGGCGACGTGCGAGGCTTAAAACTGGGGCTGCCGCGCGAGTATTTCGAAGGCCTGGCGAGCGAAACGGGCGACTTGATTCATCGGGCGGTGGAAACGCTCCAGAAACTTGGTTGTGAGGTGCGTGATATTTCGCTGCCGCACACACCGTACGCCATCGCCGCGTACTACGTCATCGCAACAGCGGAGGCGAGTGCCAATCTGGCTCGTTATGACGGCGTTCGCTATACGACGCGGGCGGCATCCCCTGGAACGCTGGCCGAAATGTATCGCGAGACGCGCGATGAAGGATTTGGCGCGGAGTGCAAGCGGCGGATCATGCTGGGGACGTATGTTCTGAGCGCCGGTTATTATGATGCCTATTACCTCAAGGCGCAGAAGGTCCGGGCGCTGATCGCTCGCGA
The DNA here is from genome assembly GCA_049521155.1 of Bryobacteraceae bacterium. Lineage (GTDB taxonomy): Bacteria > Acidobacteriota > Terriglobia > Bryobacterales > Bryobacteraceae > Palsa-187. The sequence continues at coordinate 2,412 of JBEKPC010000313.1, read as the reverse complement.
TTACGCGGAGGTATTCAAGCAGGTCGATGCCATTGTCGCGCCGGTATCTCCGTTCCCGGCGTTCAAAATCGGCGAGAAAGTGGACGATCCGGTGGCGATGTATTTATCAGATATTTACACCATAACGGGATCGTTGGCCGGAATTCCTTGCATGAGTGTGCCATGTGGCGTCACGCAGGAAGGCCTGCCGGTGGGGGATTGCAGATTCTCACCAGCCATTTTGAGGAAAGCACCATGTTTCGTGTAGCGGATGCCTATGAAAGAGCATCTACCTAAGAGGAGAAGCCATGCCATTTACACTACCCGCACTACCCTACGCTCCGGACGCTCTGGAGCCCCATATCGATAAACAGACGATGGAGATTCACCACGGGAAACACCATCAGGCGTACATCACGAATCTGAACAAAGCGCTGGAATCGGCGCCGGAACTGGCCGGGAAAACGGTGGAAGAACTGCTGGCGAACAACCTGGCGATCGTGCCCGAAGCGATTAAGACGGCCGTTCGAAACAACGGCGGGGGCCACATCAATCATTCGATGTTCTGGACGATTCTAGGACCGGGCGCGGGTGGTGCGCCGGTGGGAAATCTGGCAGCGGCGATTAATGGCTCATTCAGCAGCTTCGACGCGTTTAAAGAAAAGTTCAACGCGGCGGCGACGACTCGGTTCGGGTCGGGGTGGGCATGGTTGCTGAAGACCGGCAGCGGCGTGGAGATCACGTCGACGGCGAATCAGGATTCGCCGGTAATGGAAGGGAAATTCCCAGTGATCGGCCTGGATGTGTGGGAGCACGCATACTATTTGAAGTATCAGAATCGGCGGCCGGAGTACATTGGGGCGTGGTGGAGTGTGGTGAATTGGGCGGAGGCGGAGAAGAGATTTAACGCCGGAAAGTAAGAAATTTCACGCAGAGGCGCAAGGTTCGTGGAGAGGAGCTTGCGCCTTCTGCGTGCGAGAATTGAGCCATGAGCGGAATCCAGTACGTCACGGATGAGAAGGGCCGCAAGGTCGCGGTGCAGATTGACCTCAAGCTGCACCGCGAGTTGTGGGAGGATATCGAGGATTTGCTCGTGTCCCGGTCGCGGCGTGGCGAGAAAAGAATTCCTCTTGAAAAGGTAAAGGCTGGCCTCGTGAAGAGCGGCAAGCTCTCTGGTGAATAACTATCTGGTCTCGCTGACATCGAGCGCCGAGAAAGAATTGCGCAAGCTTCCGGCGAATGTCGTTTCGCGAATTATTCCTCGCCTTGAACAGTTGGCAACGGCTCCTCGACCTCACGGATGCAAGAAACTGGCGGGAGGCCACGATGAATGGCGAATCCGCGTCGGTGATCATCGCATTGTATATGAGATTGACGACGAAGTGAAAACAGTCAATGTGACCCGGATCGCGCATCGGCGGGAGGTTTACAAATAATGGGAGATCCCGCCACAAGATTTAAGGATCCCGGCGAGTGTTAATTTCCTTTGGTCGCAACCTCCTTGTCAACTGCCCTTTCTGCCGGCGAAGCGCCGACGTGCATTTCGCCGATGATTGCGCCACAATCAAGCAGAAGTGCGTATGCGTTCATTGCGGATACTCCGATGAGCGGGATGTGAAATCCTTGCCCGCTTATTCGTACAGAAGCGATTGGCATAAATGCTTGGATCTTTGGCTACAAACCCTTGCGGCCGCCACGTGCTCTGGGCGCTCAATGAAAGACATCTCACCTTTCTTGAGAGCTATGTCTCCGCGAAGCTTCGCGAAAGACGGCCCAATAAATTCGGATGGGCAAATCAGAGCCTAGCGGGCAGGCTCCCCCGCTGGCTGACTGCTGCCAAGAGCCGCGACGATGTATCGCGCGGCTTGGAACGGCTTCGAGAAAACTCTAGTACTTCGGGACGCTCGGGTCGACTTGATCGCTCCAGGCTAGAATGCCGCCCTTCATGTTGCGGACCTTTTTGAATCCCGATTGCTTCAGCAGGTCGATTGCTTTACCGCTACGCATGCCACTCTTGCAATGGGCTACTAATTCCACACTCGGATCGAGCTCGCTCACTCGCTTCGGAAGTTCGCCTAACGGGATCAGCTTCGTCCCGGGAATGCTGCAAATCTGATACTCGTGCGGCTCGCGGACGTCGATGAATTGAAATTTGTCGCCGCGGTCGAGCTTGGCTTTCACCTCGACGGGCGTGATGTCGCCTTCGACGAATTCGGGCTCCGGCACATGCTGAGAGATGCCGCAGAATTGCTGGTAATCGATGAGCTTGGTGACGGTCGGATGATCGCCGCAGACGGGGCATTCGGGATCGCGGCGCAGTTTCAGTTCGCGGAAACGCATGGCGAGGGCGTCGTATAACAGCAGCCGTCCTACCAGCGGCTCACCCACGCCGAGGATCAGTTTGACGGCTTCCGTTGCTTGGATCAGGCCGAT
>JBEKPC010000312.1:0-2534 GCA_049521155.1 Bryobacteraceae bacterium | reverse complement strand
GCGGAAGGAATGGGCGTCGTCGTGCTCGCGCCGGATGGCACGCTGAGCGGTGGCGATACCATCATGTCCTACACCGGGCATTGGCGGATTGAGGGCGAGCAGTTCGAAGCTACGGTTTTTGCTACACGGCATTCGCCGGGTCCGGGTGCATTTGGGGAGGTAGACGATCTCGAGGTGACACTGACCGGTCGGTCCAAGGGCGGCGTCACCGCCTCGTGCACAGGCACCGCCAAACAGGCGCCGAGTTTAATGTTGGAGGCCACGCTCGTCCGCATGGGCGACGGCTGCGTTCCCAGCCGATAGAGAGCCGCCACGCCGGGGCAGAAACGGGGTGCGGGGATGAATCCGCGCCCGCCGGTGGCGGCGCCGCCCTTCCAGGGAAACGCTTCGCCAGTGGCCCGGCTGCAGTCATTCGTGCGACGAAATCTGAAGCTGCATTAGAGCCATTCGCTGCAAAATCGCAGGGTCTCTTTCGCCTTCCCTGGCCGTTCGAAGAATGGTTTCGGCAATGGAATCGACGTGCGCGATGCTGATCGGATCCGGAAGCGTCGCGATCGCCGCGTCCAACGCCTCTTTCATGATATCGATCGTCTCCGGAGGAAAGCTGGCGTTTGAGAAGTCTTTCATTGAGCCGGTCCTGATGTGGATGGATAACCAACTCGAAGGACCAAACAAAGTTCGCCTGATAACGAAAAGAGGCGCTCCGAGCGCAAATTTTCATAGTAACCACGTTCCATAACCGTCCGTCAGGAAATGGGGCGTTTGCTCTCGTCATCCCGGCGAGAGATTGTTATGCCCATCTTACGATACATAGCCTGGGTCGGCGCATCGCTTCTCGCGCTGCTGTTCGCAGCAAATTGGTGCTTTCCCGAACTCCCTGGGGAGACAGCTTATGAGGCAATTGATATGCCGGTCATCCGGATATCTTCAGCCCAGCAGACACCTGAACCCGTAGTCATCGATACCAATCAGCCGACCATTGTGCCGCCAATGCCGTCGGAGAGCGCGATTCCCGATGTGCCGTCGCCACTGCAATCGTACGCGTCAGCGGAGCCACCTCCGGTTGCGGCAGGCGCCGACCAAAAGAAGCCCATGGACCTAAAAAAGCAGCGGGCAAAGGTTGCGACTTTCCAGTCTCGATCGGTGCGCGCCCATGCGGTGGCCGATGGCGGCCAAGCAAAAACTGTTCCGCCGACCAAACTATCTTTTCTGGATATTGTCTCTGGAGTGGGAAGAAGACTGTTCAACTTGCGTTGAATCCAGGCTTCTCGAAGACACGCGAGCATCCGATCGAGCCCCAATAATCCTCGGGCGGGCTTCCTGAGGTTGCACAGCATTCAAATCAAGCTCGATCAGCTCGTTGCATTTTGGCAACTACTTCGTTGAAAATTAAATATCCCGGGCATTCGCCATTGCCAGTGCGTGCCGCGGCTTCAAGAATAGCTGCCGTCACGTTCTCAGCCGGTCAATCCGGCCGAATTGGAGACGGTGATGATGGACTCGCGGTTGGCGTTAACAGCGGCATTGGGGCGAGGCGTCGCCATGCCGGCCTTGGTTCTGGCGTGGATCGCCGTGTCCGGTTCCGCGGCAATCGACAGCACCGGCGCGGCCCCCATTCTTGATCGCATGCCGCCGCTCCACACCGCGGACGCCGCGCCTGCTGAGGAACAGCAACCAATGGAGCCCGGCGCCGCCCAGGCAGTGACGGTCGATCAGTCCGCACCGGAGGCCGACGCCGCTGACCCGGCAGGGGTAGTGCGTGACCCGGAACCGAACGTTGCGTCCGGGTTGACCGATACACCGGAAACGCCGCGGCTTCAGACACCATCGGAGCAGGGGACTAAAACAAACGTCGCGGCTCTGGAGCCTGTCGACGCTCGTCAGCCTATCGATTCAATCGAGATTCTCGACGAGTGCTTCGTTCCGGATATCTGTATCGATCGTTATCTTTGGGCGCTTTATCAACGCGCACCAAAGCAAGACAGCATATCGGTCCAGGAACGAAGAAAAGTGGCCGTCAGGAAGAAAGGCCGACTCGTAACTGTGACGAAAACGTTTACGAAGCTTGCCGATGAAGATTTTTCGTGGAAGGATCCCAAGGCTGCCGAAAGGGCGCGCATGCCGATGGTGGACTACGTGATCGGGGGCATGGATCGCAGTTTCAAGCTGAAGCTCTTTCATATGCTCCACGCGGCCGAGGAGGCGGGCTTGTCGCCTGGTATAACCAGCGCCTTTCGCGATGACTATCGCCAATCAATCGCAAGCGGACTTAAGGCGGCCGACAACAGATCTTATCATGGCGGAAGCTTGCGCGGAGGGTATGGTCACGGGCTTGCGGCCGATATCGTAAGTGTAAAGGGCGCCACACGGGTGCAACGAATAGCCTCCACCGAAGCTCTTTGGAAATGGGCGGATGCGCATGGGAAGGAGTTCGGAATCGGACGGCCCTATCTCGATCGGGACCCCCCGCATGTAGGACCGATCGACGGCAAGGAATATGCCGATCACCATCCCGGGATGAAGGCTCGACAAGT
>JBEKPC010000311.1:0-2553 GCA_049521155.1 Bryobacteraceae bacterium | reverse complement strand
CTGAGAGCGGGGACAATTAGTTTCCCGCTTCAACACCCGCCGGCGATGACCGCATGGCCGGCGCACGCGATGCAGGCCCAGAAGCGTTTCTATGCGCCGAGCATCCCTTGGAGGATTCGCCGTAGGTTCCTCATGCGATTCCGCTCAACAGCGAAATGATCGGCCAAGTCGCAGGCGGTCAATCGGGAATAACAGACAGGCGAGGCATCAGGCACCTTATTTGCGTAAACTCTTAGGGAGAGTGCGAGCATGGAATCTGAAATAGCACCGTCCTATCGGAATTGTTATGCCTTTCCGTATTTAGGGGGCGCCCGCGATCTAGGCCTGATGCGAATTGGCGGAGCGGGGCTCGCCAATCTTCTCTTCGTCTGGTCGCGCTGCCTGGTCGAGGCCAGGCGTCATGGACTGAGAAGAATCAGCCCCACCTGGCTGCAAATTTTACGCGGCCCATGGGTTCGCAACGACCCAGATAAACGTACTTATCATGACTTATTCGACCCTGCTCCCGATGAAGTAACCGGCATAAGCCGCCTGAGGTTGCTTGCTGGGAAGCAATGGGTGCCGGAAGAGCAGCTTGGAAAGCCGATTCCTGAGGGATCGATTGTGTCGTTTCGTGACATCCGCGGCCTTTTGCTTCCATCGATTCCATATCGGGACATAGTGTGCGAGGAGCTTCTTCAGATAGTGCGCGCGAAACACAAGAGAGCCCTGCAAACGGGATTTTCGCCGGACGTGGCCATCCATGTTCGGCTGGGTGACTATAGCAACGCCGATTTTTCCAAAGGAAACACCAGGCTCGATGTCGGATGGTATATCGGGATACTCAAGCGGCTGCGCGGGAGCCTGGGCTCCTTATCCGCCGCCGTTTTCAGCGATGGAACGGATGAGGAACTCGAGCCACTGCTGACCATCGACGGGGTTACTCGTGTAACTTTCGGTTCCAGTATCGCCGATATCATCGGTCTAAGTCAGGCAAGGATTTTTATAGCATCCGGATCCACCTTCAGCATGTGGCCCTCCTTCATTGGTCAAATGCCGACAGTGTGGTTTCCGGGGCGGCTTTTCCATCCCATTCTTGAAGATTCCCGGAAAGAGATTGAAACGCACCTGGACTTGCCGGCAGAGTTCATCGCTCGCTGCGAGAATTCTTTGGAGCGCGCGCATCCCGTACCATTCGTGGGACAGGACGGGAATCAGGAGATTGGCGCATGAGTCTCTATTGCGCAACGGGTGGGGTTGAAGCAGATCTGTCTGCAGGGCAGTTGCACGACCTGTTGGTGGAGAGCCTGGCGAAGCTTGGTGAACGAAGCCGCGTGGTTGCGGTGCCGCCCGACCAGAGCCGGCTGCATTCGCGCGCGGGTGAGTTGACGCGGGTTGCGTGGGAGTACTACGGCGGCCGGCTGAAAGCGATTCTGCCCGCGCTGGGAACGCACACCGCGATGCAGGCTGCTCAAATCACACACATGTTCGGAAACGTGCCGCAGAATCTATTTCGCGTGCATAACTGGAGAACGGATGTTGAGACGGTTGGCGAGGTTCCCGCGGAGTTTATTCAGGAACAGTCGGAAGGCAAGCTGAATTACGCGTGGCCTGCGCAGATCAACCGCCTTCTGTTGCAGGGCGGTTTCGATCTGATTCTCTCGATCGGGCAAGTCGTGCCGCATGAAGTGATCGGGATGGCGAATTACAACAAAAACATTCTGGTGGGCACGGGGGGCCGCGAAGGCATCAATCGAAGCCACTATCTGGGCGCGGTTTATGGAATGGAACGTATCATGGGCCGCGCGGAAAACCCGGTGCGCGCTGTGCTCAACTATGCTTCCGACCATTTTCTGAAACACATTCCTATCGTGTATGTTCTCACCGTCGTGGGCCGCAACATTTCTGGTGGATTGGCAGTCCGGGGACTCTTCATTGGCGATAGCGGCGCAACGGTCACGCTGACCGATTGCACAATCCAGGGCAATCATGCGGCGTTCGCCCGCACGGCGAATATATCAACCGCGTCAATCAAGAGTTGGTGATTGCCCGCATTGAAATCGCGCTATCCTGCAGTCGGATCGGCGAAACCGGTCGCCGATTCGCAATGAGCTGTTTACCAATCATGAATTCCGCAGCCGAGTTCACCGCTTCAACGGCCACGACACGATCTCCGGCCATGTGAAACACCGCGAACTTCGCTTGCTTTACATCACCGCGAAGTATCCATGTCGTCGCACCGAACGGAATACCAGCGATTTGGAGCTTGACATCGTACTGGTCAGACCAAAACCAGGGCACTTCCTCCGGTGGTGCGGGGCGACCGGTAATGGCGCAAGCGGCATGCCTCGCCTGTTCCAACGCGTTGGGCACGCTTTCTAGCCTGAATCGTCGATTATCGTAGTGGGGCAACATGCGCCAGGTAACGTCTCCTACCGCATAGATCGCCGCGTCAGAAGTCCTCGCGTGCTCATCGACGACAATACCGTTTTCGCAAGCTAGGCCGGCGGCGCGAGCCAGTTCGTCGCACGGGACCGCGCCTATTCCGACAACGACAATGTCCGCGGAGAACTG
>JBEKPC010000310.1:0-2626 GCA_049521155.1 Bryobacteraceae bacterium | reverse complement strand
TCCATTCGATCGTCGCTCAAGCGACGGTTGTCACGGCGTTTGGCGTTGCGCTCGCGGCACAGCGCTTCGGGGGTAGTCATCACCACGGCGACCGCGGGACAAGAGGCTTCTCGCGCGATTTCGAGCCAACGTTCGCGGTGGGCGCGCGTCCGATTGGTGCGGTCAACGATGACAGTGTGGCCTGCCTGGAGCGCGGCCCGGGCCACGGCGTTTTCCGCCTCATGATACACCTGACGGTAGAGATGATCGAATCCAGTGGGTGTAATGGCGTCAATCAGGTCGTCCTGCGAGACATGCACGATGCCCGCACCTTGGCGGCGCGCCCAGGTGGTTTTTCCTGACCCTGGAGGTCCCACCAGGACGATCAGGCAGCAGACGCCGGTGTTCCTCACTTCGGCGCGGGCCCTCGAACCACCTGCACAAAAGCATCGGGCCGAATCCACTTTTGAAATGCGGCTCGCACATCGTCCGCCGAAAACGCGTAGTAGCGCTGTGCGGCGCGAATCGGTTCATCGAGCGGCAGGCCGGCCAATGCACGAGCCACGAAGCCGCTTGCGACCGCGTCTTCGCTCGATTCGCTGAGAGTGATCTGGCGTAGCAGCAGCGCCTTGGCCTGCTGTAGTTCGGCTTCACTCACGTTTTCGGTGCGCATGGCCGTAAGGTCATGCTCGATCAGCAGCCGGGCCTTCGAAACATTGTCCGGATCGCAGCCGTAGGTCACCGAATAGGTCGCGCGAGTCTGGCTGGCGTGCAGAGCGTTATCGACGGTGTACACATAGCCCGCCTTCTGCCGCAGATCGCGATAGAGGCGGGTGGCATAGAAGCCTCCGCCCAGCACATGATCGCCAAGTTGCAGCGCATAGTAGTCCGGACTAAAGCGATTGATGCCGAGCTCCTGCGCGAGTTCCACCGAATCCTGCACCGCAGTGGGGTCCGGCACGTTGACCGCGGAAGGCGCATTGGAAGGCACCGGCGGAAGCGTGACATTCGGTTTCGGACCCATGCCTTTCCATCCGCCGAACCATTTTTCAAAAATAGGTTTGGCCTCTTCGGGAGTAATATCTCCGATCACCGCAATCGTCGTCATATCGGGGCGGAAAACGGCGGCATAGTAAGCCTTGACGTCGGCCAGCGTCAGCGCCGATATCGATTTCGGAGTCGCTTCGCGAAGCTCCGGATCGTTCTTCGGGAGCAGCCCGGTTTCGAGCGCCTTCTGGGTCCTGTATCCCGGGCTGGCCAGTGTACCCGCGGTAAGATTCGCTGTTTGATCGCGAACAATTTTGAAAGCCTCCGCGGGAAGCGCCGGGTGGAGTTCGTTATCCGCCAATAATTCCACGCCTTGCGCAAAGTATTGCTTCAACACTTTGAGATTGAAGGTCGTGCCTCCCGATTCTGAAGCGGCGATATCGTCCAGCGCTTTCTGAAACGTCAGCCGGTCGCGCGAGGTGGTTCCGTAGGAAAAAAGCTCCGCCAGTACGCCGTCGACGCCATCTTTGCCAGCCGCTTCCTGCAATTCCGGTAGATGTTTCACGGAACCGACAATTGTCACTGTCGGGCTCAACTTCTCCGTCTGGACGATCAACCGCAAACCGTTCGATAGCATCACGTCGGTGGGATGCGTCACCGCCTGCGGCACCTTCAGCGACTTTACCGAAGCCTCTGCCCAATCAGGCAGAGTGACGGGTTTGGTGGGCGCGGCGGTTGTGACTTCGGCGCCCCCGAAGCCTTTGTCGGACACCGGCTCACCCGAAGGGGAAGGTTTCACGGTCGCGATAATCGCATTCTGAAGGTAAGTCTTCGCCACACGGCTCGCATCCGCCGCCGTGACTTTCTTCATCGCGTCGACTATTGCGGAAGGTGAATCACGGCCTTCCCCAGCCAGCGCCTGCGACCACACCGACGCCAGATCCGTGATGGAATTGCGCTGAAATTCGGCATTCGCAATCTCACTTTTTCGGGCCGCTTCGACTAACTCCGCGGGAACTCCGTTGTCGGCATAGCGGGCCAAGATGGCCTTGACTTCCGCCGTGATCGGCGCTGGATCGGCGCCTGCTGGAATGGCCGCCAGCGCGTAACCGACGCTCGCCTTGGGATAAGTTTCAGCCAAGCCAAAGTCGGTCCCCAGCGCCTTGCCTGCGGGCACCAGACTGTAGAGGTCAGCTCGCTGGCTGGATAGCACATCGGTCAGAATGCGGGTCGCGGCGAAGTCCGCGCTATCCGTCCCGGGCATGCGGAAGGCGATGAAAACCAGTTCATAGGGGAGGTTGCCGGTCAGTGTGAAACTCTCCGTTTTCACTGGCTGGAGGTTGACGGCCGAGCGCTCTGGAAGCGTTCTGCGCGGGATCGGCCCGTAAAGCTGCTTGATTTTCGCGAGCGTGGCGGTAGGGTCCACGTCACCGGTGATTACAAGAATCGCGTTGTTCGGCGCGTACCAATCGTGATAGAACTTGCGCAGCATCGCGCCCGTGGTCGCGTCGAACGACGGCCGGGTGCCTAACGAATCGTGCGCGTACGGCGTGCCCGAGAAAAGGTCCTCATTCAGCCTTGTGATCAGTTTGTAGGTTGGATTCGACAAGTCGCGCGAAACTTCCTGCTCGATGGCCCCTCGCTCCTCGGTCCATTGCTC
>JBEKPC010000309.1:0-2675 GCA_049521155.1 Bryobacteraceae bacterium | reverse complement strand
TTCATCGGCATGGATTGTCCGGTCATGGCGCTTTCCATGGCGCGCTGCACGAAGAAGGACAGGCCGAAGTAAAAGAAGAAGCCGCCGATCAGAGCCCACAGCGCGATGACGGTGTAGGCGATGGGCGAGCGGAAATAACTTTGCAGCTCTTTGCGGCAGATCGTGAATGTGTTCATTTAGATTCGTCCTCAGGCTGGACTTCGGTGGCGTGCTCGGCGGCAACCTCTTTAATGGCCTCCGCTGCTTCCGGCTTGTGAGCCGACGTCAATTCGAGGAAGATTTCTTCGAGACTGAGCGCCATGCCATGCAGTTCATTCAGGTTCCAGCCGGCTTCGACGACGGCGCGAGCCAGGCCAGGGCGGATATGACGCCCTTCCAGACTTTCGACGGTGAAGTGCAGGCGGCCGTCTTTCGATTCCTTATGAATGACGCGGCTGACGCCGGCGACTTGTTCGAGGCGCAATTGCACGTTGGCTGGCAGCGCTTGCCCATCGGTCGCGATGACTTCGAGGGCGACGGTTTCCGATCCGCGGAGGCGGCTGGTGAGGTTTTCGACGGAATCCGTGGCGACCACCTTGCCTTTGGCGATGATGATGACCTTCTCGCAAATCTGCTCGACTTCGGGCAGGATGTGGGTGGAAAGAATAATGGTATGGTCGCCGGCCAGGCCTTTAATCAGGTCGCGGGTTTCGATGATTTGTTGAGGATCGAGGCCGGAAGTCGGCTCATCAAGGATCAGCACATCGGGATTATGGAGAATTGCCTGGGCCAGGCCGACGCGCTGGCGGTAGCCTTTGGAGAGCTTGCCGATCAGCTTCTTCTTGACGTCGGCGACGGCGCACTTTTCGGCCACCTCGCTTATGCGCTTCGGCAGATCCGCGGTGGGGATGCCTTTAATGCGGCCGACGAAATCGAGGTACTCGCCGACCTCCATGTCGGGATAAAGAGGAGGCGTTTCCGGCAGATAACCGATGCGCCGTTTCACCTCCATGGGATTCTGCTGCACGTCAAACCCGGCCACGCTGGCCGACCCGGAAGTGGGCGGCATGAAGCAGGTGAGCACGCGCATGGTAGTAGTTTTTCCGGCGCCATTGGGGCCCAGAAAACCGACGATCTGCCCTTTCTCCACTTCAAAGGAGATATTGTCGACCGCGATATTGCGAGCGTATCGCTTGGTTAGCCCTTCGACTTTGATCATAATATTCGTTCTACATAACTCAGGACGAGCGAAAAAGCCCTTGGTGAGCGTAGATTCTCATGATAGAAGGCGTGGAAGGGAAGTGTCAATCAACCTTGGAGGCGATGTCCTCAAAGGACATTGCCAGCCTGGACGGGAACAGAGGCCGTAAACTGAAGGAATCATGCTCTATAACCAACTCGGAAATACAGGAACATTCGTGTCGCGGCTGTGCTTCGGCACGATGACTTTTGGCGGAGCCGGCAGCTTTTACGAAGTGGTCGGCGGACTGGCGCAAGGCGACGCCGATGCATTGGTGGGACAAACATTAGACGCGGGCGTGAACTTTTTTGATACCGCGAACGTGTATGCGGTGGGCGAATCGGAGACGATGCTCGGGAAAGCGCTGGGGGCGAAGCGGAAGGATGTGGTGGTGGCGTCCAAGGTTTTCGGGCGCATGGGCATGGGCGCGAACGAGGTGGGCCTGTCACGGCTGCACATTATGAAGTCGACAGAAGAGAGCCTGAAGCGGATGGGCACGGATTATATCGACCTATATCAGATTCACGGCTTCGATGCGCTTACGCCGCTCGAAGAGACTTTGAGCGCCCTGACGGATCTGGTGAGGCAGGGGAAGGTGCGGTATATCGGCTGCTCCAATCTTGCGGCGTGGCAGATTATGAAGGCGCTGGGGATTTCGGCGCAGGAGCATCTGGAAAAATTCGTCACGCTCCAGGCGTACTATTCGCTGGCGGGGCGCGAATTGGAGCGCGAGATTGTCCCGATGCTGATCGACCAGAAGGTGGGACTGCTGGTATGGAGTCCACTGGCCGGCGGATTTTTATCGGGGAAATTCACGCGCGGCGGAGTTTCGGAGGAGGATTCGCGGCGCAGCAAGTTTGGCTTCCCGCCGGTGAATTTGGAGAAAACCTACGACATCATCGAGGCGATGCAAGAGATTGGCGGGCGGATTGGCGCGACGGTGGCGCAGGTCGCACTGGCATGGCTGTTGCATCAGCCTGCGGTGACGAGCGTGATTATCGGGGCGAAGAAGGCGGGTCAGTTGAAGGATAATCTGGCGGCGATCGAGGTGAAGCTGGAGGAGGCGGATCTGGAGACGCTGAATAAGGTGAGCGAGCTGGCGCCGGAGTATCCGGGATGGATGTTCGCGGTGCAGGGGTCGGACAGGAGGCCGGGGCAGGTGAGGGATTGGTCGCGGTTTACGTCGACGAAGTAGAGATGGATTTTATTGCCAAGCACTGGGGCGATCTTGCCAGCGTGGCTGGGGTCGCCCTGACGGTCTGGATCGCGTGGCTCGCGAAGACCGCTGCGGAGCAGGCTCGCGATGCTGCGGAGGAAGTGAGGGATCAGATCTCGCGCTTCGACACGGTCGCCGAGCTGTCGGCGGCGATCACGATTATTGAAGAGATTATGCGGTTGCAGCGGACGCAGGCTTGGGAGATTGTTTGGGATATCGTGCTGGAGCGGCATTCGATTT
>JBEKPC010000308.1:0-2705 GCA_049521155.1 Bryobacteraceae bacterium | reverse complement strand
TTGAATGATTTCAAAGAAAATCGGCCCGACCATGTTTTCGGTGAAGATCTGCAGCAGAATGCCGCCGCCCGATTCCGGCGCGCCGTCGATCAGGATACGGCGCTTGCGCATCGCGGCGACGTCGTGGCCATGCCCCGGCAATCGCGAGTCGATCATGTCGAAATACGAGTCCGGCGAATCTTGAAAGCGGATGCCGTTGGCGCGCAGCTTGTCCACGGTGGCGAAGATGTCGTCCGTGGCGAGCGCCAGATGCTGAATGCCCTCGCCCTTGTATTGCTTCAGGAACTCCTCGATCTGGCTGTTCTCATCCTGGCTTTCGTTCAACGGGATGCGGATCTTGTCATCGGGCGCCGTCATGGCTTTGGAGAACAAACCGGTCGCCTGGCCTTCGATGTCGAAGTAGCGGATTTCCCGAAAATTGAAGATCTGACGGTAAAACTCGGCCCAATGAGCCATGCGGCCGCGGTTCACGTTGTGGGTGAGATGATCCAGAGTGTGTAAACCGACGCTGTGCCGATCCTTGGCGGCGCCCGTCACGGCAATGAAATCGACGTCGTAAATCTCGCGCGCCCCGTAGCGGTCGACGAGATAGAGATTCGAGCCGCCGATGCCTTCGATGGCGGGGATGTTCAGTTCCATCGGGCCCACCGGCCCTGCCACCGCGTTCGCGCCGCGGCGCAGCGCCTCATCGAACGCGAGGCGCGCATCCTTCACGCGAAATGCCATCGCGTTCGCCGATGGTCCGTGCTTGGCGCGAAAGTCCGCCACCTGGCCGGAGGCATCCATGTTGAGCAGAAAGTTGATGTCGCCCTGCGCGTATCGCCGAACGTTCTTGGAACGGTGATCCGCGAGGTGAGTGAAGCCCATGGCGGAGAACAGGCCGGCCAGCGCCTGTGGATCGGGGCCGGTGAATTCTACGAATTCGAAGCCATCGAGCCCCAGTGGGTTTTCACGTGGATTTTCCATCGCTGTCTCCACTCAAAGTAGTATCATTTGTTACTATATAGAAAATACGCCCATTCCGCAAGGTGACCCGCGCCATGACACGCCGAACCAAGCTAGTTCTCGAGCAGTTTCTGCCGTACCGCCTGTCCATGGCGTCGAACCTCGTCAGCGACACCGTGGCTACGGTCTATGAGGCTGCGTTCGGCCTGCGCATTCCGGAATGGCGATTGGTGGCCGTCATCGCCGAGGCCGACGCCATCAGCCAATTCGAGATCTGCCGGCGTACCCGCATGGACAAGGTGACGGTGAGCCGGGCGGCGATTGCGCTGGCCGGGCGGGGATTGATCGAGCGTGCGCCCAACCCGGGCGACCAGCGTTCGCATTTACTGGCGCTCACGGCGCAGGGGAGGGAACTTTACGGCCGCATTGCGCCTAAGGCGCTCGCCATCGAGGCGCAGATATTCGGCGGCTTCAAGCCTGCGGAGCTTCGCGCATTCGTCTCCATGCTCGAGCGCATCGACGCAGCGGCGTACGCCGCCCGCGAAGCCTAATTCCGGCAAATGAGTCTTTACGCGGTAGTAGAGGGCCAGAGGCTGGGGTGAGGGGTCTCCCGTTCCCTTTCATCAAGATTTATGAAAGGGGACGGGAGACCCCTCACCCCAGCCTCCTTCCCCTCATACCACTGCGGAAAGACTTTCTTGACGAGGTAGTTCGTCTTTAGGCGTTGGTAGGGCTGGGGGCTAGAGCGGGCCCTATGGTAATAATTCACAAATATTCTTACGGTATATAGTCTAGGGTCCGCCGAGCACTGCAACAACGGTTCGCCGGCTCTTGAGGGCAATGCAATATGGGCACTGAAGGCACGAGATCGGGCATCAGCAAGGCGCTCTACGACCACCATCTGGTGTTCGACAAGGTGGTCGCGGCGGCGCGTGCGACCCCCCGCGAACGCTTCGAGGCATTCGCGCTGACGGTGCGCGAGGTTCTGACGGAGCGCTGGTTGAAAACCAAGAGCACCTATGCGCGCGAGAATCCCAAGCGCGTCTACTACCTATCCATGGAATTTCTGATCGGCCGTTCGCTTGCGAACAATGTGGCGAACTTGCTGCTGGAGGCGGACGCCCGCCGAGTCGTCCAGGAGATCGGTCTCGACTGGCTCGAGACTCTGGAACAAGAGCCCGACGCGGGACTGGGCAATGGCGGCCTCGGGCGCCTGGCGGCGTGCTTTCTGGATTCCATGGCCACGCTGCAGCTTCCGGCGATGGGCTATGGTCTTCGCTACGAGTACGGCATGTTCAAGCAGGTCATCCGCGATGGGTGGCAGGAGGAGCAGCCGGACAACTGGCTGGCGCGGCGCGATCCCTGGGAGGTGCGGCGGTTTCGCGATCAAGTGGAGATTCAGCTCAATTGCTCGTTCGAAGTGCGCGGCGGCACCTTGCGCGCAATCGCCGGCAAACCGTCGCGTCTGATCGGGATTCCCTACGATCGTCCGATCGTCGGCTACGGCGGGGGGACCATCAATACGCTGCGCCTCTGGGAGGCAAAGGCACCGGATTATTTCGATTTTCAGGCCTTCAGCCACGGTGAGTTCGTCGGCGCGGTTGCCGAGGCGCTCGAGGCGGAGTCTTTGACGCGCGTGCTGTACCCGGATGATTCCACCAGCCTCGGACAGGGTCTGCGCTTCGTGCAGGAGTATTTTCTGGTTGCCTGCTCGCTGGCGGATCTGGTGCGCCGCTTTCGGCGGGACAATGCCGACTGGT
>JBEKPC010000307.1:0-2754 GCA_049521155.1 Bryobacteraceae bacterium | reverse complement strand
CAGGACGCCAATGTCGTCACCCTCATCGGCGAGCCCACCGCCCAGCGCGCCAAGGTCGCGATCGAGCCGAAGAAATCCGGCAACGCCCCCGGTTGGCTGGTCAGCCTAGTCGTCATGTTATTGCTGTTGGCAGTCGGATTGGGCGTGGTTTTCTATCTATTGCCGCGCACCGTTGCCGACGCCAAACCCGGCCCCACGCCAGCCCAAGCCGCTTCCACCACCATCCCCGTCTCCGGATCGTCGAGCCCGCTCGCGAAGTTTATTGAGGTCACCGGCTTCCGGATCGTGGTCGACGAAAGCAAGAAGTCCGAGGTGCAATACCTGGTCGTCAACCACTCCGCCGCCGATATCTCCGACGCCAATATTTTCATCACCCTTCGCAGCGTCAAACCCGGCCAGCCGCCTCTCTGCCGCTTTTCTTTCAAGGTTCCTTCGCTCGCGCCTTTCGAATCGAAAGAAATGTCCAGCCCGATTGAAAAAACAACCCGCGCCATTTCGCTTCCCGACTGGCAGGATATCCGCGCCGACGTGCAGATCAGCCAATAACAGCGCCATAAAGTCGACTTGCTTGGCTTGGGAATGATGGCGGTGCTGGAAGATTCGATCGCGCTGATCGAGGAGTATCATCACCGCAAAATTGACTTGGGAAAACTTCCTCCGTACGATCCGCAAGTTTACGCCGCATTGCAGCGTGCCGATACCGTCGGACTTTTACAAGTAGAGAGCCGGGCGCAGCAGGCTTCGCTGCCTCGCATGAAACCCGAAAAGTTTACGATCTGGTGGTGCAGGTGGCGATTGTGCGCCAGGCCCGATTGAGGGCAAGATGGCGCCCATCCTTATTTAGCGCGCTGCCAGGGAAAAGAAAAAGCTGATCCTCTGCATCCTCTGCTGGAGTCCATATTGTCGCGCACGCTGGGCGTCCCTTTATTCCAGGAGCAACTCCTCAGAATGGCGATGGCTGCCGCCGATTTCACAGGCGGAGAAGCCGAGGATCTGCGCCGTGCGTTTGGCTTCAAACGCTGCGAAAAGCGCATGAAAGAGATCGACGTAAAGCTGCGCGCCGGGATGGCGAAAAAGGGCATCCTGGGTGAAACACAAGATCGAAATTTACAAATCGATGGAGTGCTTCAAAACCAGCAAGGCGTGGTTACTGTGCGCGCCCGCCGGGTGCAGGCATTCAACACCTCATTGGGCAAGGGTCGAGTCGCATGACTTCCACTGAGGCTATATTATCGGCGCCGGTGCTTTCTCAATTGCGCATACGAATCCGCCGCGAATTGATTCGCCGCGCTCCTCACTAACACCCCGGCGAGCTTCTGTTTTAATTCACGATCATCCCGAAACTGGATTGCCTTCCGCGGATCTTTGGCATACGTCTGAAACACCGATTCGACGCCGTCGTCGTTTCCAGCAAGCTCGATCCCGAAAAAGGCCGCAATCTCACGCATCTTCTCCGGACTGAGATCCAGATAATCCACCACCATGCACTTGGTGTTGCTCACTTCGCCCGCCGCCGTCAGCGCCGCCGTGCAGAAACTGCCCAACACGCGCGCGCAGAATTCTTCCGGAATCATCGCGTCCACCGGCCGAGGCAAATCTGTCCATCCGAACAGCTCCATAGCGTGTTCGGGATGTTCCTTGGCGGACATCCAACCGCCCCCTTGAAGGGTGGTGACCATCACCTCCACCGGATCCCGAATCACGACCACGCACGGCACCTCCGGCCAACACGCGCGCATCCACCGCATGCCTAGAATATCGAGGCTGGCGAACTTGATCACCAACGGCTCCGCTTCCCCCGTTCGATAATGGGCGAACAAGGAAAATAGCGACTGTAACAGCTTCCCCCGAGTGGATTCCCAGCGCTCCGCCAAATACGGGCTCACTCTTTCCGTGCGCGTTCGCAGCACCGCATGAACGGGACGCGACTCCGAAACCACCACCGCCTGTGCCGACGTTTTCAAGGCATTCGCGATCAGAGTCGAGCCGCAATGCGAGATGTGAAATATAAAGCCGGCCGGACGAATCGGCTCCACGCGGCTGCTCACCCGCAACATAGTTTCGAGATCGGTATCCATCTCGCGCGCCGGCGGAGTGGCCTCGCGCAACTTATCCACTGTGTGATTGAAGAAAGGCTCCGTTAACGACCGCGAGCCGAACTCCATCCAACGCACCAATGCTTCCGAAACCACAGCCGGGTTGGGATCGAAGCCGATTTCGACCGGCAGCCATCCGGTCATGGATTTAGATGCCATCGGATCAGATCGATTGCGGCTCGCGTAGCCCGATGATCCCAGCCGTGCTCAGTACGGAGAGCAAGTCTGAAAGCTCCTCGCGTTCAAACTCACTGCCGAACCTGTTATAAAACTCGGCGACCGGAACGGGTGCCCGATCGGACAAGAAGTGCAGCAGCGGAGCAGCATCCTCTGGAAAGCCTAGCCGCTTTCCCATCGCCACCAGCAGAATGGTCTCCTGGTCTCCCCGCTTGATCCGCAGCCGGCGCGGCGTCAGCAAGGCAATCAAACGATCGTCCGGCGCGCTCTCGCTCCATGGTGTTCCAGTAGCCGGTTGAGGCTGGGCGTTCAAGTTCGCCGTGCGCCGAAATCCTTCGAGCAAACCAGGCGCGCGAAGAACCTGTGCCAGTGCTTTTCGCAAACCCGCGGCGTAATCCGCTTTGGCCGCCGGATCGGCGAAACGGGGAACGTCCGCCTGGAAGCGCGGGTGCTGTTTGACGTGCTCGACGATCCAATCGAG
>JBEKPC010000306.1:0-2762 GCA_049521155.1 Bryobacteraceae bacterium | reverse complement strand
ACGATATCGCCGGAGAGCGGGAGCCCTCAGTTGGCGATTAGCGGCTTCGACGTTGCCGGCGCCAGCGACACCGGATCCGGCAACTCTGACACCCCCGAAGTCGGCACACTCTTCCTGATCGGCGCCGGACTTATCGCGATGCGCTGGATGCGTCGCTGGCCTCGGCGCTTGCTCCGGACTCCGCAGCCAGCCTAGGAACCGTTCTTACAATATCGACGGGGAGCAACGCGGCGCTTTCGAGTGTCTTACCAGAAAACACCACCTCCGCGAGGGCGCCGCGCTGTGTTTCCGCGCGCTGGAACTGATCGAACACCAGGTTGCCGAGCGAATAAAAGACCACGCCGTTTCCGCTCCGCTCCCACGACTGGGTGACGTGGGGGTGATGACCGATCACTACGCGCGCGCCGGCATCGAGGGCGGCGTGGGCGAACTCGATCTGCTGCGCATTGGGGCGCGGTTGATACTCGGTACCGGCGTGCATGGAGACGATAGCGACCCCGGCGCGGGTTTCGAGCAGCCGTGTGACATCTGAGCGCATAGTAGGAATGTCCATGACCGCGATGCGGTTGTCGACATCCTTATAGTTGCCGTTCGATTGATCGAAAGTATAGGCGAGAAAGCCAAAGCGCTCGCCATTCAGTTCAATGACAGTTCCGGCGTGCGCGGCTTCGGCTGTGGGCGCGGAACCGACCGCCAGAATGCCGTGTTGACGCAGCCAGGAATGCGTAAACGCGACGCCATAGCCGCCGCAGTCCCGGGCGTGGTTGTTGGCGGTAGAAACAATGGTGACGCCGGCCGTCTGAAGCGCGGCGATCATTTCAGGCTCGGCTTTGAAAACCATGCCGTGTTCCATTAAAGGGCCGCGGTCGGAAAAAGGAGCCTCCAGATTGACGAACGCGATATCGGCGGAACGCAGGACTGGAGCCAGATCGCGCAAAGGCGACGCCGGATCGTGAAGCGCGCGCGCCAGGCGTCCGACATGGCGCGATAACATGACGTCGCCGCCAAAGAGAATGCGCGTTTTCTTGGGCTTCACGGGATGCGGAACGATTTCGGGCGGCGCGGGGCGGCGGAACGGAATCGCGGCGAGCACCGGCAGTAGCGCTCGGCGCGTTAATATCATTTTCGAATTTTAGCCGATGCGGCGGGATCGAGAAACCAGGCGACATCGCAGCCATCGCGCTCGGCGAGCTGACAGGGAAACTTTTTAGGATCGTGCGGACCATAAAGAACGTCCGCCAGCGGCTGCGCTTTGTCGTCTCCGGTGACCAGCATAACGGTATGTTTGGCGGCGAGTAGAACCGCGGGCAGCAGCGTGACTCGATGGGAGTTCAGCTTTTCGACAAAAACGGCTGCCGTGAGGCCGGTACGATCGTCGATGAGAGGCTCACCCGGAAACAGACTGGCGGTGTGCGCGTCGGGACCCATGCCGCGATGAATCACGTCGAACTTCGGAATCCCTTCCCCGAACACCAGCCGCAGTTCGTCGGCGTAAACCTCAGCCGCATCCTCAGGGTCACGCTCAGTTTGCACCCGATGAATATTCGTAGCCGGAAACTTCGCCAGAGCGAGCCAGGTATCGTTGGCGAGTTTGAAATTACTTTGCGAATCGGTGGGTGGGACGCAGCGTTCGTCGACCCAGAACAGATGGACTCGACTCCAATCGAAGGGAGTCGCGGCGAAAATCTCAAACATGGTGCGCGGCGAGGAGCCTCCGGAGATGGCCAGCGTCGATCGCGGCGACTCATTCAGATATTGAAGAATCTGCGCCGCGCAATGCCCGGCCGCGTCGCGAGTGTCAGAGAACGTTCGAAGATCGCTCATGCCAATACCTTGTCGAAAACCGGATCCGCGCCCAGGATCGACAGTTCCTCTCCCATCAGGACTTCTTCCGCTAGCAGCATCGTCGTCGAGCGGCGGATGCGGCCTCCGCAGTGAACTTCGAGCGTCGTTTTGTCGGGGCGCGTAATCGTAACCTCACAGCCTTCGCCCGAAAGGACGATCGATCGCAGGCCGCGCAGGCCCTCGTCTCCGCGATTCAAAGTCACCTGAGCCCCCGGCAGCGCGCGCTCCATCCATGCGGAGAAATAAATAGAACTGGGCGAAGCAACGTCCCCGCCGTATAAAATTTTCACCGACTTAATCCCGACCGCGCTGCGTTCGTCAAACAAACTGGCCATCAACTCGCGCAGACCGGTGAGTTTGGTCCAGGCGAGATCGGCCACCAGGCGGCCTTGCCGGTGCAGATCGCGTATGACTGCGATGGCGGCCTGCGGGTCCGCCGCGGTGCCGCTGTCCACGATCATTTTCTGCACCAGCGGAAGCAGCGGCGCGAAAACGTCGCCTGAAAACACGCGCGGCCCCCGGCACCACAGAACAGCCGGAAGATCGGAGACAATCAGCGGCAGCAGCAATTGCGCGACATGGGCCAATTCCATCGATCCGGCGGTGATTTCAATCCCCTCCGCGCAGATCTGCTGATGCTTGCCGAACGGCATCCAACATTGCGAAAACACATTCGCATCGAGCCCCGGTTTTTCCTGCAAGCGCAGAACGATGGCGCGGGCCGGATGATCGTGCATCAGAACGCCGAGCGTGCGCCGAAGCTCCTCGGTATCGTCGCCACTTTCGGCGGCGACCACCAGCGTCATGCCGCAGGCGCGCAGCACGCCTCCGGTCACCTCCGCTCCGCGGCCGAGTTCGCTCCAAAGATTACGCAGATCCTTTAAAATTTTCTCCGGTTCCAGAGTCGCAACCATTAG
>JBEKPC010000305.1:0-2798 GCA_049521155.1 Bryobacteraceae bacterium | reverse complement strand
CGAACGTCCACAAAAGAAAAGTCTCGGAAATGAACGGATCCCGCGCATAACAAGTTTGGATGCAAGCCAAAATATTCTTGGTGTGGATCAATTATCGCTATCGCGTCGTCTATATCCGGTTTATCGGCACACACCGGCAGTATGACGAGATCGACGCGCAAACCGTTTGAAGGCAGTCGTCATGAACATCTCGTCAATCAAGGCCCCGCGTGATTACCGCAGCGCGCTTCGGGAGATCGAGGGCCTGATGTCCGCGAAGCGCAACACGCCCGAGGGCGATCGCCTCGATGTACCCGTCACCCTCGTCGAAGCGTGGGAGCTGAAGCATTATCCAATGGATCTTCACGCTGGCTGACGCTCAAAATGATCTGGCGACTGCATAAAGGGCTGGGCATTCCCGCCGAGTCGCTGATCAAAGTGAGGCAGAGGCACGCAGCTTGGAGGCTAAGGGGCTTGCAACCTGTGCCGGAAGCCGGCGCCGAGTTCATCGACGAGAACGGCGTCCGCGAAAGAAGCGTTTCGGAAATGACCGGATACGAGGCATGGCCAGTTTCGGATCCGAAAACTGCGAAGCTGGCAAATGATGCTTAGTCCAAAGTCTGCCGATCAAAGATGGTCAGGCCAACGCCGCGCCCCATGATAGACGCGTAAGATTTGGATTGTGGTGCGCCGGACCCGATAGGGGACGATATAGGGCGTCCTTGTAATAACCAGTTCGCGGGTACCAGGTACGCGTCCGGCTCGGCCGATCTGGGGATTGTCGGGGAGTAATTGCTCGATGTTCCGTATGATGTGCAGCACGACCCGCCGTGCGGCAGCAGGATCGTCTTCCGCAATATAGGCACGCAGTGAGGCCAGGTCTTCGATGGCTTCCGGCGACCAAACGATATTCATTTTGCCGTTCGTCTAGGGGCCGAACGCTCGCGCTTGCCGTCCCAGGAATTAACCCACGCCTTGACCTGTTCGTGGGGGACGCTTCCCCCGCCATCAATCGAAGCCAAAGCCTTCCTGACGCCCGCTACCTGCCATTCGTTCACGTCGAGGTATTCGCCGAGCGCCTCGGCCGCAAGAAACGATCGGCTACGACCGGTGCTCTTCGCCAGTTTCTCCAGCCGCTTCTTGACGTCGCTTTCGACGCGGACGGTGAATGTTGTTGAAGACATGATAATCGCTCATGTGATGGGTTGTGTACATACTACCACAAAGTTCGTTCGCCGCAACTAACGTCTGGCGGGTAAGGCTCGAGCTTTCCAAATTCTGAATATACTCTTCCAGCCGGAATGCGCTGCCGTATCGCTTTATTACGCAGGATACTGGACGATAGCTAGAATGGTTTCGCGATCGTGGTCGGAGCCCATCTATCTTGATCGCTAGGATTTGAGCAACCGCGCGGCGCCACAGAGCGAGCCGGGAAATCACTAGAAGTAGATCAAAAATCCGATGCGATTTTTGCATTCGGTGAGATGTGGGTGACGCGATCCGCTATCCGGCACTCGACGCAGGCATCGAGTTTATCGAACGGCGTGGGCGCACGATTTGGGGAGGCGAGGCCGGGAGAGGTCGCCGCGGGAATCAATAGAGTTTTTACCTCGTTGGTTTTCAGATTCCAGATGCGTCCTGTTCGTTGTCGCGCGTCACGACGAGGCGCAGCCTCCCGAGCTCCGGGTGACGCCTGCCGATCTCGGCGATCTGCTCGGGGCGCACGAACATGCCTTGACCTTGGTGGCCTGGTCGGCGCGGCTCATCCATCCCTTGATGCGCAGGTTGGTGCGCCCCACGAGTTCGTGCCAGACCAGCGCCGCCGTGAGGTCGCCGATCGCAAGCCGTACTGCGGCAGCCGTCAGCGTCGTCATCGCGCTAAGTCGAAGCTTGGGTAGCGGTTAACAGGCTCGAACTGCTTTTCATAACTTCCGTTGGTCGAGATAGCGGAGCGTGTACAGAATTTGACAGGCTTGGCGCCAAAGCGTTGCTTCATACCTGCTTAGCCGGTCTAGAGGATAGGTGGGCAGATTGGCGAGACGAACAAAAGACCGCGTCAGATCGTCGGGTTGAATGGCGTCTTCAGAGTTCGGTGGAGACCAATTACCAAAGCCGGCGGATGAATCGTCATTCTGTTGTTCGCCGCTCTCGGAAGCGATGGCAAGCCGGTAGACGTTGTCGGTCGAAGCTTCTCGCTCCTGAGTCTGCCGTCGTCGTCGGAACTGGAGTAAGTGCTCGGCCTGGATCCTGAATAGGCCGCTTTCAATGGCCGTAGCGCGGCGTAGCCGCCACAGCAGGCTTGCCAATCGAAGGACGAGTTCTCTTTCGACCGCGGTGCGCGCCTCGTAATCTGACGTCACGGAAAGTTCGAATGCAGCATAGTCCTCGGCATCCTCTAAGGCGTCGATGACCGTTTCGGCGGTGAGGCCGTGACGGATGGCATTCCGCCTCGATCTGTTTTTCCCTCCTTCGGTCTTGGGACCAGTACTAAGCTGTGCATTTCGGCGGTTCGCCTCGATCTGTCGAAAGGTAGTCATTCCGCCTCCGGGCGTTAAATTGGCTTCGTTTCGTTATTTTTGCGCTGGCGGCGGTGAATAGAACCAAGAGGAAAGCGCGAACCGTTGATTTTCGAGTGGCGCTGATCGCCCGACATTGCTTCGGCCGCCGGCGCAGCCTTCCGGGTTTGACCCCAAAGATTGGCGGCCACAGCGAGCGGCTCAATCTCGTGCTCAGCCCACCAGGTCCGTTCATCGCCGCGCCGGTGAAGCTCGCGGTGGTGCAGTCGGCAGACGGGGACGGCGAACTTATCGCTGACCTTT
>JBEKPC010000304.1:0-2805 GCA_049521155.1 Bryobacteraceae bacterium | reverse complement strand
CCCGCGCCGTTGGACCCGCGGGGCACCATGGGGTGCGCCGCATCGCCGAGCAAAGTGACGCGCCCTTGTGTCCACCAGGGAAGCGGATCTTGATCAACCATAGGGAATTCCAAAATGGTATCCGCGGCACGGATCATTGCCGGTACGTCGAGCCAGTCAAAATGCCAGTCGTCGAAGGCGCCGATGAAGTCCTCAATATTACCGGGGCGATTCCAATCACGCCGTTCGTGCTGCGGCGTCGTCACCTCGGCGACCCAGTTGATCAGCTGACGCCCCTCCGCATCGATCTTGTCGCGGATCGGATAGATGACCATCTTGCCGGGGGTCAGCCAACCCGCACGTGCATAACACGCTCCACCGAGATACGGCTTCCAACGTGTCACACCGCGCCACATATTGACGCCGGAGTAAAGCGGCTCCCCCTCCCCGGAGTGAAGCTGCTTGCGAACGACCGAATGAAGACCGTCGCACGCGACGACAACATCGCCTTGTGATGCGGGCGCGCCGCAGGTCACCGGGTCGTCGCGGAACAACGCCGTTGCATCCGCGCTTGTCTGATCGAAACCTGTGCATTTCCATCCGGTAAACAGCCGATCGGATCCGACGCGGCTTCTGAACGCGTCGAGCAGAACCGTCTGCAGATCACCGCGATGAATCTGGAGCTGCGGCCATTCATATCCGGCATCGTAGCCCGTCGACTCCTTGTGAATAAGTTGTCCAAACCGGTTGAAGAACGCGGTTTCGCGGGTCGTGACAGCCACTTTCGCTAACTGGGGCAGGAGGCCGAGTCCGGTTAGAGCCTTCGTGGCGTGAGGCAGGAGGGTGATGCCTACGCCAACAGCTTTGATCTGAGGTGTTGCTTCGAAGACGCGCGACGCGATCCCAACTTTGTGGAGCGCAAGAGCGAGCGTCAAGCCACCAATCCCCGCACCCACGATGATCACTTCCATTCTCGCGATCCTTAAGATGTGCAGGACTTGCTTCTGATTTTTGTTCAAATCCTTGACACCACGTTTACCGCGGCTTTTTTCATGAGGCAAATTTAAAAATCATATAGTATTATTCTTTATGGTCATGAATATTTCAGTGCGCCAGCTCAAAGCCTTTCTGCTGGTTGCCCAGCATCGCAGTTTTTCGCGCGCCGCGGAGCAGATGTTCATGACTCAATCCGGGTTGAGCGTATTGATTCGGGAGCTTGAGCGTCAAATTCAATTTCGTCTTTTTGATCGCACGACGCGATCCGTGGAGCTCACTACCCACGGCGCGCGATTCCTCTCCTTCGCGGAAGATGGCGTGCGCAAATTAGAGGCAGGTATTTCCGAAATCGGTCAGGCGGAGCTGCAGGGCCATCTTTCATTGTCTGTTGGTGCGCCCCCCATGACCGCCGCCAATATTCTGCCGAAAGTTATTGCGCATTTTCAGAATGTGCGAAGGAATCTTCATGTTCGATTGTACGACGTGGACCTGCCGCGAATTTCGGAGATGGTGAAATCTGGCGAGATCGATATCGGGCTCGGCATGTTTATCAAGCCGACTCCGGGCCTGAGACGAACGTCGCTGTTCCGATTTTCACTCATGGTCGTCCGCGCGAAGGAAGTCGGATCGAGGCGTCAGCGTGCCCTTCGATGGACTGACCTGAGCGGGCAAACGCTTATCGGGTTGCCGCCGGACAACCCGATCCAACAGCTGGTCGCCAAGCATCTATTGAAAGTAGGGTTACGCGCGCCGCCACACATCGTCGTCAACTATCTGGATACGATGGTCGCCCTGGCTGCAGCTGGCGCCGGCGTAGCGATCGTTCCATCGTCCGTGCTTCCGGCGTGTCGCCATCGGGGCGCTGCAATGGAACTACTGACCGAACCAGTTGTCGATCTCGACCTTTACGAGATCCGCAGCCGCGGTCGCGTTCTTCACAGCGGAGTCGAAGAATTTACGGCGTTTCTCAAGAAGCATATCGCAAGCTGGGCCCACCAGCGTGAAGGATTGTGAGGCCCCAAGTCTTCGAACGGCGATGGCTCCTTTCTCTTCAGTGGCAGACCATCCCTCGCGCCCTCCAAGACGCGGCTCAATCCACTTTTGGATCGAGAATGACGACGCCAATCGCAGTGGCGAATAACCATGCATCTGCTGGCAGTGTCCTCTGAAAACAAAGCTGGCGATCGAGGGTTGACTACCTTCGTAGTTCCGGAAGTTTCAACCAAAAAAGGAGCTACACTGAGCAAAAAGATAAGAATCAATGGGGATCTGGCCGCAGTTTATGCGGTCGTCCGCTATCCCGCTCAAAGCTTCGGTGTCGAACGGAGATGGGGCGACGCCGCCGGTTCCCTGCCGCTCAAACGGGCCGACCGCACGCGATGATCAGCCGCGGCAGTGGATAAACGATCAGCCTTCTGAGTCGCCCGGCGCGCGAAGCTTTTTTCTCGGCCGGCGCTCGACATCGAATCCGGATTCGGAAGGAACGGACTGACTGTTTCCATCGATCAACTGAGTCAAGACCGCTAGAAACGCCGGCCGAAACGGCGGCGCCAGCGGAGCCAGGATGCGGTCCTGCGCGCGCATCATGCCGGCCCGGCCCTGCTCGAGGATCATCTCGCCCGCGGGCGTGAGAAAGGCGATTTTAGACCGCCTATCATGAACACTGCGCTCACGGCGCACCAAGCCTCGCTCCTCGAGGCGCTTGACCAGGTGCTCCAGCTCATCGGCCGGAGGGGCGAAGCCTGACTGTGGTCTGCCGACCGGCGATCCGGGTCTCCTAGTCGAGTGTCTGCCGGTAGCGCTTCACGCCCACCGCCATCGCGATCCCGC
>JBEKPC010000303.1:0-2830 GCA_049521155.1 Bryobacteraceae bacterium | reverse complement strand
GGCACCTTGCCGATCGGCATAAGCTTCCTCGCAATTTTGCTCGAATTATTTTTACGCGAGACGCGCCGACGCGTGCCGGTGGGCGTGGGTATACCGGTCCGTTCCGAAGATCGTCAACATATCGTGGCCTAAGGGATCCAAATGAAATACGCGGTTCCAGTGATTCTCGTCGCGGTTACAGCGGCCTTGATGGTCCTCGGTCTGTTTGTGACCGCGCAATCGGGCATTACAGTGGGCGTAACCAAAGGCTCTGCGCTTCACACCGCGCGAGCCGATTCGCCGGACCAAGCTCTTAACAATTTGTTGGGTGATGTGCAGCGGCGCAATTGGGACCGCGCCTTCGCGGATGTTTCCACCACCAGCGGAACCAACGAGCCGGGCTTCATTCAAGACTGGATGGGGTCGAATGGCAGCCTGCGTTCCTTTTCTTCCCTCGAGGGTTTCGACTCGCGGCCTCTGCACATCACCAACGACGAAGCTCAGATGCGGGTGAGTTTGCATTTTTCCACGCCCGTCGGTCCCCTCGAGGACGTCCGCGATATTCACTTGATTCGCGAAGGCGAGGTTTGGAAAGCCCTCTGGCCCAAGGAGGAAATATCCTCCGTGCCCGCGCAAGTGATCCCGGTGAACTATCTCCGTTGGGATCTGGTCACCGGCGGCGCCGAAGATGAGTGGGGATCGAAAAATGTCGATGCCCCGCACGTGCGCATCATCTCCATGAACGCCGTGGATTCGGCCGAGGGCGCAGTTGTAATGGGAGAGGTCACGAACGAGGACACAGTCCCAGCCTTTGTCACCGTAAATGCCACGTTGGTCGATGCGGCCGGAAATCCAATCGACGAAGAAAGCAGCTTCGACAAGATCGCTCACGTGCTGCTGCCCAAGCAAGTCACGCCCTACCGGATCGACTTCCCAACTCTTAGTTTGAAGAATGTAAAAAATGTTCGCATGGATGTGAAGGCAAGCCTGGTGCCCGCTTCGGCCGACCCGGTCATCGGCGTCATGGATCAGCGAATCGAGTCGGATGCACAGGGGAAAAGTATTCTTCACGGCGATCTGCTGAATCAGAGTGGACAAACCGTGAACATCCCTCACGTTATCGCCAGCTTCTACGATAACGATGGCAAGGTGGTCTGGGTGTCGGATGGCTACGTCGATCGTGCCCTCCTGCCGCAATCGTCAGAAGCTTTTGCGGTGGAGATCCCTCGAACGGTTTCGGGGAAAGTGCATAGTTTTCACGTAGTAGTGAACCAGTTCAGCCTGGGTAAATCGTAGAGTGATCGATCGTCGGCGATAACAAACATGTCGGGCTTACTAAGATTTTTCGGGGCCATGGGTTTCGCAGCAGCGTGCGCAGTAGCATGTGCCGCGCAGGATTTGCGCGTTCCCCAGTCCGCGGTCGCCGGCGAGATCGCCACCATCTCCACCACCGGAAGCGGCAACGCAACTTTCTATCTCATCGGCCCCGGCGTATCCCGCAAAACCGATGTTACGCTCGGCCAGGAAGTTCCGCTCGCAGCCCAGGATTTACGCAACGCTGGCGAATACTTGGCAATCGTATGTTCGGGCACATGTAGTAGCGCCAATTTTTACGTCAGTGCCGCCAAGCCCTCCAGCATCACTTTTCTGGTTCACCCTTCGCGCGTGCCGGTAGGGCAGGAAAATGTCGTGAGCGGCGTCGCCTTCCCCTTCGATCAGCATCACAACCTGGTGCTGACCACGCAGAATGTTAGCTTCCAGCTTACGGCGAAAGATGCGTCGCTGTGGTCTCACCCGGTTCAGACGCAGAATGGCGTAGCCTGGTTTCGCACCTCCTCGGGCAAGTCCGCCGGCCCCGTGCAAGTCGTGTCAGCGCTCGGCGATCTTACCTCCCGGCGCGTCCTACAACAAGTGGCGTCGGACCCCTGCAACCTTCGCATCACCGGCCAGCGCACAAAAGCCGGAATTCTCGTGCAAACTGACCCCGTTCACGATTGCGCGGGAAATGTGGTTTCCGATGGAACTATCGTCACCTTCACCGCCACCGGAGCCCAGGGAACCGGCACCGTGGATGCCCCGATCAAGCAAGGCATCGCGCGAGCGCAAATAGACGCACCCGGAGCCGCCGCGATCTCGGTCGCCTCCGGGGTCGTGATGGGCAACGAAATCCACGTCGGAGCGCAGCCATGACGCGAACGTTCAAATCCGCGGCTCACATTTTGTTCGCGGCTCCCGTTGCTGCCCTGATGATTTTATTGTTCGCCGCTGCTCCTGACTCGACCGCCGCCGACACCAATGTGCAAGTCCAGTTGAACACCCAGAAGGCCGGCCCGCGCGAGATCGAACCCCTAACCGCGCGCGGAATCCTTCGCGACTATCGCTTCGCGTGGACCAGCATGGCCCAGGCGCTCGAGTCGAATACCCTCGATCCGTTCGAGGGCCCATTTTCCGGCGATGCCCGGCAGTGGCTGCGCCAGACCGTTCTCGGCCAGCAGCAGTCCGGCCTGAGCCGCCGCTACCTCGATCAAACTCACCAATTGGAAGTTGTATTTTACGCTCCAGAGGGTGACGTGATGGAGTTGCATGACACCGCTCAATACCAACTGCAAATCCGCGATGGCGACAAAACTATTCACGACGAGCATGTGGTCGTGCACTACGTTGTGCTCATGACGCCCGCCGCTGATCGTTGGGTCATTCGCCAGTTGCAGGCCGTCCCCCAATTTTAGGCACTCCGTTTTGACGCCGATCTCTTTACAAATCCTTGCATTCGCCTGCTCTTCCCGCACCTCGCCTTGCCAACCGCCCAGTCCGCCTCCGCATCCTATTGACTCCGCAGGAAGGCCGCAGG
>JBEKPC010000302.1:0-2883 GCA_049521155.1 Bryobacteraceae bacterium | reverse complement strand
CGCAGCGGTCTGACTCCAGACGGGCTGCATCGCCCCGCAGAGTGCCACGGCAGGTAGGCACCGTGTCACGAGAAATCGTCGCATCGAGCGCTGTTCAGAATGCATTGCAACTCCTCCCGATTTCTAGCTTATTTATTGCTAGTGATACTGGTGGGTATAATTTCATTTATCATGAGGAAAGGGAAGAGTCTAATAGGAAGAAAGTGAATGTGTCCTTCCAAGACCTGTGAATTCAGGCGATTGCCGTTGCGGTGGGGCCCCGGTCAATAGCGCGCTTATGCAGCTTACGGCACCACAGCAAAGGACATTCTCTCGGGTGGATCGCCACATCCAGCAGGAATACATAGATACCGGGCGCCTGGCAGGCGCTCAAATCGCTATTCAGCATCGTGGCCACATTCACCGGCGCTGCTTTGGGTTCCAGGATCGAGAGCGCACCCGGCCGATGAACTCGGATTGCATATTCCGCATCTTCTCCATGACCAAGCCCATTACCTGCGTGGCGGCTATGATGCTGGTGGAGCGAGGGCTCTTGCGGCTGGACGATGAGGTGGCGCGCTACATCCCTTCATGGGCCGGGCTGACAGTACGCGGTGTCGCGCGGGCGCGCCCGATGAGAATTGTCGATCTGTTGACCCACGGTTCCGGGCTCACAGCGGGCTTCCAACACCGTACGGAAATCGATGCCTTGTATCGCCAGACCCTCTCCATGCGGTCCGACGGCCCTGATCTTCGGGCATTCGTGGAGGAGTTGAGCCACTTTCCGCTCGAGTTCGAACCCGGAACGGCGTGGATTTATTCGGTTTCGACCGACGTACTCGGATTTGTCATACAGGAAGTCAGCGGCCTAAGCTTTCGTGACTTTCTGAAATCGCAGATTTTCGATCCTTTGAATATGACCGACACCGACTTCTATATTCCCGCAGCCAAACGCGCGCATCTCGCCGAATGCTATGTACGGCGTAGCGGGGAGCCTTTGGGACAGTTGAAAGACTCGTTCGAGCCGGATCTGACCGCCATCCCCACATTTTATTCGGGCGGCGGCGGACTGCTGTCCACCACTTCGGACTATCTGTCCTTTGCGGGCGCGATCTTAGGCCAGGGACCAGGCAAGCCGCCACTCCTTTCCCCTGAGACTTGGAAGCTGATGTCCATCAATCATTTGCCCGACGGTCAAGACCTGCGCTCGGTCGCGCGGGGCATGTTCAGTGAAGATACCTATGCGGGGGTCGGCTTTGGCTTAGGGTGGGCGACGACCCTCAATGCGGCGACTGCGGGGTTGCGCGGGACGCCCGGAGACACATTCTGGAGCGGCATGGCCAATACGTTCTTTTGGTGCGATCCGGTTGAGCAGTTGATTGGGATCTTCATGACCCAAATCCTGCCCAACGACGTTTATCCGCTACAGGTAGAGATCCGCGAACTGGCTTATGGCGCAGTTCGTGAAGGCACGCGGGGGCCTCCACAGGAGAGCACCAATTGACTAATAGTAAGAAGCGGTAGAGCATCAGTATCCTGGCTTAGAAATGTTGAATTGACGGGGGAATATGTATCAATCAACGATAGAGCTATCGCCGATGCAGCGCGTCTACAGCGGCCGTCGAGCCGCGGAGGCGCTCGCGGAAGAAGCAGAACGGTTGGGCGCCAAACGGGTCTTTATCGTTTCCAGCAACACGCTCGCCAATAAGACTCCGGAACTGGAGCATTTGCGGCGCGCGTTGGGCAAGAAATTCGTCGGCATGTTCGATTCCATCGCGCCGCACGTGCCGAGGGAAGATGTGAGTGCGGGCGTGGCGGCGGCGGAGCGCGCCGAGCCGGACATGCTGGTTTCGATCGGCGGCGGGTCGGTCACGGACGCAACCAAGATTATCAACTTATGCCTCAAGCACGGCTTGCGAACCCCGGAATCGATGGAGCCCTACCACATCGTGGTCAATGCGGACCGCAGCATCAGCGCGCCCGTATTCGAAGGCCCGGACCTACCCGTGGTCATCATCCCGACCACGCTGTCGGGCGGCGAGTTCAATGCTCTCTCCGGCGCGACCGACAAGAAGGTGAATGTAAAGCAGGGCTATGCCCACCCGGCGATGACGGCGCGCGCCATCATCATTGACCCAGCGGTTAGCGTTTACACCCCGGAATGGATCTGGTTCTCCACGGGCGTGCGCTCGCTGGATCATTGCTTCGAGACGCTGGGCGCGCTCGACTCCAACGATTATTGGGACGGCATGGCCATGAACGGTCTGCGGCTGCTGTCCAAGGGATTGCTGGCGTGCAAAGCCGATTACAAAAACCTGACCGCCCGTCAGCAGTGTCAGATGGGCGCTTGGTGCTCGATGGTGGCGATCGTCGCGGGATTGCCGATGGGTATCAGCCACGCCACGGGACATGCCCTCGGCGGCTCGTTCAACGTGCCTCATGGCTACACCTCTTGCGTCATGGCGCCATTCGCGCTCGAGTTCAACGCCGACGTGAACGGTGAGCGGCAAAAACTGATCAGTCTGGCGCTGGGCGAGCCGCAGACACCCGCGCATGTGCTGGCCGATCGGCTGATTCGCGCGCTCGACATGCCCCGCTCATTAGGTAAGGTCGGTCTTGCAGAAAAGGATCTCGATCCGCTGGCGGGATATGTTCTGCAGGACATTTGGTGCGGCACCAACCCCAAGCCGATCAAGGACCGAACCGCGTTGGTGGAATTCCTGCGCCGCGCGCTGTAACGCCGCGAGCTGCCGAGACTGGCGTTGTCCGCCCGCGTTTCCCTCGATACAACGATGCGGTTGCCATGACAGGTGGGCAGCCGGTCGACGGCCCAGTTTCGGTGGCCAGCATCGCGAATCAGGTGTTGCAGGAAGGGGTGAAGCGGGCGGTGCTGCTCAGCGATGA
>JBEKPC010000301.1:0-2960 GCA_049521155.1 Bryobacteraceae bacterium | reverse complement strand
GAAGGCGCCTCTTCCTGCCGCAGTGTGAAACGGGTGATCTGTAGCGGCGAAGCGCTGCCCGCGGCCCTTGCGCGGCGGTTCCACGAGCGGTTCCCTGGCTGTGAGTTACACAATCTTTACGGCCCAACGGAGGCGGCGGTGGACGTTACTGCCTGGAAATGCGACGCTGGGATGGAAGCGGCGAGCGTTCCTATCGGCCGTCCCATCGCAAATACCCAGATTTACATTCTTGGGGCGCGCGGTGAGCCCGTGCCCGTCGGTGTGGCGGGCGAGGTCTTTATTGCCGGGGTTCAAGTCGGTCGGGGTTATCTGAACCGGCCGGACCTGACGGCCGAGCGGTTCGTGGCCGATCCGTTCTCCGCCGACCCCGGCGCTCGCATGTACAAGACGGGCGATCTCGGCCGGTGGACGGCCGATGGGGTTATCGAGTATCTGGGTCGCAATGACTTCCAGGTGAAGATTCGCGGTTTCCGCATCGAGTTAGGCGAGATCGAGGCGAGGCTGGCGGAGCACGAGGGCCTCCGCGAGCCTGTCGTCCTCGCTCGTGAAGACGGCTCCGGAGACAAGCGTCTCGTGGCGTATTATGTATCCGACGCGAACATCGCGTTGGAAGTGCTGCGGGCGCATCTCCTGGCGAAGCTGCCGGAATACATGGTGCCTGCCGCCTTCGTCCGCCTCGATCGCATGCCTTTGTCGCACAACGGCAAGTTGGACCGCAAAGCCCTGCCCGCGCCGGATAGCAGCGCTTATGTCCAGGATGCCTACGAAGCACCCGCTGGCTCTGTCGAGGAGAAGCTTGCCCGAATCTGGGCCAGGCTCCTGGGCCTGGAGCGGATAAGCCGGAACGCCAACTTCTTCGATCTCGGCGGACACTCTCTGCTGGCGGTTAGAATGCTGACGCTAATAGAAGCGGAGTTTGGCCATTCGCTCGATCTGACTTCACTATTCAAAGCGCCGTCAATCGCCTCGCTTAGCCTGCTGCTTCAGCAGGGAGGAAGCTCTGGCATCAGCTCTCCCCATGTGGTGCCCATCCAGCCGGCGGGAACCAAGCCGCCTCTCTTTTCCATCCTTACACCCACGCGGTATCGCAATATTGCAAGGAATTTGGGAAACGACCAGCCTGTGCTCGGATTGGAACTCTTCAATCCTGCAAAACCGCTCGAGATGAGATATTCCCGCCTGGAGGACGCGGCCGCCGAATGTGTCAGGCTGATCCGCGAGGTCCAGCCTCAGGGACCGTATGCGGTGATCGGCTGGTGCTCTACCGGCGTCGTGGCCTTCGAAACGGCACAGCAACTGGCTCAGATGGGCCACGAGGTTTCATTCATCGGTGTCATCGACGGCTGGGCACCGGACTATGTCCGGCGACGAGGGGGGGACGCGTGGGCGAAGGCAGCCGATTTTGCCTCGCGCTGTAAGCGCGCTTACATGCGAATACGTGCCGGACGAAAGAGCGTCAAGAGCTTGATGATCAAGCCGTTCACCTTGATGATGAAACCGTTGAAATCGTCTCGCCGCGCTCTGCCCGCAGACATCAATGCGTTTTCGCCTGATCCGGAACTGGAAGTGATCGCGCAGTCCGGCGCCAACCTGTTTGACTATTTGTGGAGACTGCAACGCGCATACGAGCCGAAGGCCTTCCATGGACGTGTGCACGTCTTTGTTAGCCAATACCGTCCCACAGGATGGCTGGCCGACTCCGGCCTTGGCTGGGGGCGGCTGGCAACGGAAGGCGTCGAAGTTGTAACGTACGAGGGAGAGCACTGGTCAATTTTCGATGAGCCTGGTGCTGCCCAAGCCGCCGCAATCATCGCCGCGGGCTTGGAAGCTCGGTCGGCCCGCACCCCCTCGAAGGCACTGTCCGGTTCGGCAACCGTTCGCCCAAACGGCCAATTCACGCCAACCGATCCGCTCGTAAGCATTGTCATTCCCGCATATAACGCGGAAAAAGATATTGCCCAGGCGATCCGCTGCGCTATTTCCCAAACCTATCCGCAGATCGAGATCATTGTCGTTGACGATGGCTCGCAGGATGGAACCGTACAAACCGCCCGCGAAATATTGAAAAGCAGCTGCAAGGGCCGCTGGTCGGTTCTGGAGCTGGGCGTCAACAGAGGCGTCAGCGCCGCGCGCAACGCCGCTGTGAAGCAGGCGAAAGGCGAGTGGATTCAGTTCCTTGATAGCGACGACGGCATTGCCGCGGACAAAATCGAAGCGCAGATGAAGTACGCGCGGGCGGCGGCTCCGGACGTATCGGCGATTTACTCCTCATGGCGCCATGTCTATCTGGAACAAGGGAATTTCGTTCCGGCGGGGCCGGTCAACACTCCACGATATGAAGGCAAACATCCATTGATGTTCTGTATGTACTATGCCCCGCTGCATCACGGCGCGTGCCTCATACGCCGCAGCGCGCTGGAACGCGTTCGAGGGTTTGATGAAACCATGCGCAGCTATGAGGATGCCGATCTTCTGGTCCGCCTCGCCAAGGAGGTCGGGCGGTTCCAATTCGTGGCGTCGAACAGCCCTACCTATCTCTGGCGCTTATACAAGGAACAGGCGCGGGAGGGTGGAGAGAATGCCCGCTACAAATTGGAAGACACAGCCATGAACTGGATGAGAGTTGTCAAGGAAGCGGCTGGAAACCAGCAGATCGGCGATATCCTTTCGTCCCCTGACGATATGATGGTGTGGGGCGAGCACTGTACAAGCTACGCGCGGCGGCTATTTGAAAGCGATGCCGGAGCGTTCAAGCTGTTCATGGACGAATTGCGGTCGGTCGACCCGGACTTCACCTACCCGTAGGCCGACGGCCATGCTTCGCGAGACCGACTTGAATGGTTGTGTGTACCGAAAACCCTATCCGGGTTTATCGAATGATAGAATCGGCTAAGTTGGCGCGATGATCGCGCTGATCTGCTTCGTTCTGGCGGTGCTGGCCTCGCCATTCAAGTCGAATA
>JBEKPC010000300.1:0-3075 GCA_049521155.1 Bryobacteraceae bacterium | reverse complement strand
ATCGAAACTCGGAGCGTGCAGAATGGTGACCACCTGCCCGGGCGTGGTGCTCAAAAAGTTTTGATAGCGCTCGGTGAATCCGTTGAAGTTGAAACCGTTGGAGGACTTGGAAAGAAACGCCTGCGATTTCACCTCCGAATACACCGCCTGAGTAAAAATCTCGTTGAAAGCCAGCCGGAAGAGAAAAGAACTTAGGTAGTCGATGTTGGCTACGCCGCGAAAACCATCGAGAATGCCGGCCGCGTTCAGCCGGGCGTTTTCACCGCCTTCCTTCAGCGGAGGTGTACCGATGCCGCGATCGATCACGCCAAAATAATTGAGATCAACATAGGAAGTTTCGCTGGGACGGGCGCGAAACTCTCCGCGCTGCGACCAGCCGCGCAGAGAAAAGTATTCGGCGGCCACATTCGCGTCCATCATGCGATTGATCACCCAGTAGTAGCCCGCTCCAAGGATGCTGCCTTTGGTCGAGGAGTGGCCAACCGTCGGCATCACGAGCCCGGAGGTGCGCGACTCCTTTTCCACGGGATGCGTGGCATACGGGAGATACAGGATGGGGATCCCGTGCAAAACGAATTCACTGCGATAGATTTTCGCGTTGCCGCCGACGTCGACATCCACCTTACGCGCGTCGAACAGCCAGTTGGGATGAGGCAATTCGCACGTGGTAATCGTACCGTCATAGACAAGGTAATGCTCAGCGCTGACCTTATCCACAAGTTTCCCGGTGAAGGCAAAAGGCGCGTTGGAAGTGAGCACCGGGCGATTGCCGCGAAAGCGTAGGCCGGTGGTTCCCGTTACGTCATAGAATTTGCCGGTTTCCAGAGCGAAGTTGTAAGTGCCGTGAGAGGCGCGAATGTGGTCGTCGTTGGGACCGCCATCTAGAGCGAAATGGCCGGTCGCGGTAGCTTCGTTGGTGTCGGAGTTGAAGGTCGCTTCGTCGGCCTTCAGAACATAGCTCTCGTAATAGATTTCTACGGCCCCATGCAGGTGATAAATGGCACCGTCCCGCTCCTGTGTAATGGCGCAAACCGTAGGGTGGTCGTTAGCCTGCTCGGCAAACGCTTGGCCGCACGGCGTAGGCGCAACCTTCGTCGATTTTTCCGCAGCAATGTTCGTATTCTCGGCGGAATTCGCGGGCGGCAACTGGCTGGTAACTAGTGGCGGCACCAGAAGCAGGTGACAAAGCAACCCCGCCGTGATAAGGAATCTGTTGCGAAGAGTCATCGGAACGAAATCATCGGGACCGGATCGTTGCCCTGCAATCAGTCCGAGCAAACGAAAAAGCACTCGGATGCTTCTAACAGCCAGCAGTCGTGGTGAACTTAGCACGGCGCTGCCTCACGAGGCAAAGCCGCAAGGTGGTTGGATTCCAGTGTCGTCTTCGTGGTTATCCGCGTGACTCCGAACAACTATTCTTAATTCAGACTTTTATTCATGACGTGTTCTGTTTGTGGTGACATTTGCCGTTGTTCTGTCGAAGAGGTAACTCCCGCTTCGCCGCGCTCGGACAGCATTCATGTTAGTTCAGAATCTAACGCACCGCAGGAAGTAATGGCATCGCTCGATCCTGGACCGGCATTGGTGGAGAATGCTTCTACTTCAATCGACGGCGCTCAGGCAGCCCCGGAGGAGGATTCGATGGCGTGGCGGCAAGAGGTTGCCGCACGGCTCAATCGATATCAAGCCCGGCGTAAGCCGCGGCCCCCGCGTTACCCGTCGCTGCGCCTGCGTTTCGAAGTCGAAGAACAGCCGCGCACGCCGGTTACGCCGCCGGATGATTTTTTTGCCGCGCCGGTCATATTTTCCAATCAGGCGCTGGCGCTCGACAGAACTGTCGAGGAGTTTCCCTCAGAAGCGTTTTCCACGTCCCAAATCATTCCCGGCACGGACGAAACGGTGGAGCAAGCACCGCCCCAAACGGCAAAAATTATCGAATTTCCGCGCTCCTGGACCCCCGCTCCAGCTCCTCTCGATCAACTCGCCGAGCCGGTCATCACCCAGCCTCGTATCCTCGAAGCGCCGGAACTTGCCCCACCGCCGCCGGCATTAGGCGGAATTACCATTGAAGCCCCGCAAAAACCGGATCTGGAAAAACGTCCCGGTATCGACATCCCACTGCAAAATGCGCCCTTCGCGCGACGCTTACTCGCAACCTTCGTCGACAACGTCATTATCGCGGCCGCCTGCGCACTCTTCGGATTGGTTTTTTGGAGGCTCACCGCGATTCGCCCACCTCGGATTCCGATGATCGCCTTTTTCGCCGGGCTTGCCGGATTGTTCTGGGCCGCCTATCAATATCTGCTCGTAGTTTATACCGGCTCTACGCCCGGACTCCGTTTGGCGAAGCTCGAGCTGACCCGCTTCGACGGGAGCCGTGCCAACCGGCGGCTGCGCCGCTGGCGCGTCCTCGCTTCGTTCCTCTCGGCCGCCTCATTGGGCATGGGCTATGCCTGGGTTTTCCTCGATGAAGATTCGCTCTGCTGGCACGATCGCATCACAAATACCTATGTCGCGCACCAAACCAAAGCAAATCAGCGGCAAGCGCACTCGGAATCCCACGCAGGCCTCACACAATAAAATTCGGCGAAAATCCCCGTCCTGCTTGAGGTCGGCAACTCTCCGGTCATCCTTCGCCTGTGCTATCTTCTATGAGTTTCCATTTATATTTCTGTCTGGCACTCCTCTGAAGCATGGCTACATCGGCTGAAGGATCAAAACCGGCCATAAAGGTCTTCGTCGCTACCACAGTGATGTTGACCTTCATCTCTTTCTGGCGGGCCTCCGCCATCGTGCTCTCCGACCTCGCGTCTTCCGCTTATTACGCTGGCGGCGACGCCGAAAAGGTCATTGGCAAGAGCGCACCCTGGTTCATTCTTGGCGTCATGCTGTTCAGTTACGCCGTGCGGGCGCTCTATATCGAATCGAGCAGCATGTTCGTGCGCGGCGGCGTTTACCGCGTGGTGAAAGAGGCGATGGGCGGCGGATTGGCCAAGTTTTCCGTCTCCGCGCTGCTTTTCGACTATGTGCTGACCGGGCCGATCAGCGCGGTTTCCGCCGGACAATACCTGGCCG
>JBEKPC010000299.1:0-3079 GCA_049521155.1 Bryobacteraceae bacterium | reverse complement strand
ACCTTCGCCTACCGTAATCCGCATCTTAGCCTGCGAGTATTCGAGGTCGACCACCCGGCCACGCAGGCCTGGAAGCGGGAGCAGTTGCATGCAGCGGAGATTCCGGTCCCGCCGTCGTTGACCTTCGTGCCCATCGACTTCGAGCACCAAACGCTCGCTGACGGGCTCGATAGTTCAGGGTTCAACCTCAACGAGGCCGGGTTTTTCTCCTGGCTGGGCGTAACGCCATATCTTACGCGCGAGGCCTGCATGGCCACAGTCAGTCTGATCGCCAAAATGCACGCGGGCAGCGGAGTGGTCTTTGATTTTGCAGTCGACCCCGCGCTCCTCAATCCCGGACAAAGAATGGCGCTCGGTGCCCTCTCGAAACGCGTAGCCGCAGCCGGAGAGCCCTTCCAACTCTTCTTTGATCCCGCAAAGTTGCAGGAGGAGCTAAAGAGCATGGGATTCCATCGGACCGAGCTCCTGCAAGGTAAGGAACTCAACGCCCGCTATTTCAATGACCGTGCCGACGGTCTTCTCGTTCGTGGCGGACTAGGACATCTCATGGCCGCGTGGGTGTGAACCGTGCAAATCCCAATCCTGTAAAATTAAATCATCAGCCCCGGAGCCACTTCCGCATTGTCTTTTCTCGATCAACTCAATCCGCAGCAGCGCGAGGCGGTCGAAACCACCCAAGGCCCGGTGCTCATTCTCGCGGGTGCGGGCAGCGGCAAGACACGCGTTATCACCTACCGCATCGCCTACCTGATCGAACACAAGGGAGTTATGCCGGAATCCATTTTGGCGATGACCTTCACCAACAAGGCCGCCGCCGAGATGGGCGAGCGCGTCGAAAAACTCGTCGGCGGGTCGAGCATCGCCAAGCCCGTCATCTCGACCTTCCATTCCTTCTGCGTCCGTGTTCTTCGCCGCGACATTGAAGTTCTGCAAATCCCATCGGCCACGCCCGGCCAGCCACCCATCGGCCACACGAAAAAATTCGTCATCTATGACGAGAGCGATATGCAGTCGGTCGTAAAGTCGATCATGAAGCGCCTTGGCCTCGACGATAAGCAACTCACGCCGCGCACCGTGCTCTCGCGAATTTCGTGGGCAAAGAATCACATGCTGGATCCGCAGGAACTCTATCTGCAATCTGCCGATCCCAAGACAGAAAAAATTGCGCACCTTTTCGAGGAGTATCGCAAGGAGCTGCGCAAAGCTAACGCCCTAGATTTCGACGACCTGTTGCTCGAAGCCACGCGCCTGCTGAAAACCGCCGCGCCCGTGCGCGAGTATTACAACCGCCGCTTCCAATATCTACTCATCGACGAATATCAGGACACCAACCGGCCGCAATACGAACTCATGCGCATGCTCGCCGGCTCGCGCCACAATGTCTGCGCCGTTGGCGATGAAGATCAGTCGATCTATTCCTGGCGCGGCGCCGACATTCGCAACATTCTCGAGTTCGAAAAAGATTTCCCCGAGGCCAAAATTATCCGCCTCGAACAGAACTACCGCTCCA
Organism: Bryobacteraceae bacterium; assembly: GCA_049521155.1. GTDB lineage: Bacteria > Acidobacteriota > Terriglobia > Bryobacterales > Bryobacteraceae > Palsa-187. Next base: position 1,569 of record JBEKPC010000299.1, on the reverse strand, counting down.
CGCATAACATTTTGCAGGCTGCGTCGTCGGTGGTGGCAAATAACCTGCGCCGCAAAGGCAAGAACCTCTGGACCTCGCGCCAAGGCGGCACGAAGATCGGCTATTACGAAGCTCCCGACGGCGAAAACGAAGCTCTCTTCGCCGCCGATCATATCGCGAAATATCTGCGCGCGGCCGGACATGGTGAAACTACGCGCGGCGAAACCCCACGCGCCGCCGTGCTCTATCGCACCAATTCTCAGTCGCGTCTGTTTGAAGAAGCCATGCGCCGCTACAGCCTGAAATACAAAGTGGTCGGTGGATTTTCTTTCTACGAACGCTCCGAGATCAAGGACATGATCTCCTATCTCAAAGTTATCCAGAACCCTGACGACTCCATCTCTCTACTTCGCGTGATCAACACCCCGCCGCGCGGCATCGGCAAAAGCACCATCGACACAATCGAGCACGTCGCCCTGGAAACTGGCCTGTCACTCTGGGGCGCCCTCGTAGAAGCCATCCGCCGCCAGCTTCTGCCCCAGCGCGCGCTCTCCGCGCTGAAAAGTTTTCAGCAGTTAATCGCCGACGCCCAAGGCCTGCTGTCCGGAACATTCGTCGAACAACTGGAAGCAAGTGCCGAGGCCGGCGTGGCGTGGGCGCCCTCGCCCGCGTTGCCCGAAGCGCCACAAATGTTGCAAGCAGCCGCAGACGATTCTCTTGTCGACGACGCAGCCGCCTTCGACCCCAGCGAATTCGAAAACACCGCCTTCGATTTCGGCGGAGCCTACACCGGCGCAGCCGAAGCAAACCATCTCGTTCGCGTCAGCGTCCCGCCGGCAGTCGAACCGGGCCAGCAAGATGCCGGCACCACAGATATCGTCACTGCCAACTCTTCCACCGCCGAGCTCCTAAAATTCCTCATCGACCGCACCGGCTATATCAAAATCCTCGAAGCCGAAGACACGCCCGAAGCCTTCTCCCGCATCGAAAACCTGCGCGAACTCGTCAATGCTGCCGCCGACTCGCGCGACCGTGGCGAAACGCTCGAGCAATTCCTCGATCACGCCGCCCTCATCGCCGATGCGGATGACTACGACGAGCGCTCGCAAATTACGCTGATGAGCCTCCACGCCGCCAAGGGCCTGGAATTTCCGCTGGTTTTTCTCAGTGGCCTGGAAGAAGGCTTGTTCCCGCACTCCCGCACCATGCTGCAACCCGACGACGTCGAAGAAGAGCGCCGCCTCTGCTACGTCGGCATGACTCGCGCCATGGATCAGCTCATCCTCACTCGCGCCGTCTACCGCCGCCGCTACGGCACAGATTTGCCCGAAGCCAGCGTCCCCTCAAGATTTCTGGAAGAAGTCCCGGCGCCGTTGATCGAAGAGTTGGGGACTAGAAAAACTCATGGGGGGACGGCCGCCCTCGGCCGTTCTGCGGGGCGAAGCCCGGCAACTGCTTACACCGAATCCGCTCACTACTCCTACGAAGACGAAGACCAGAGCGCGGCCTGGAAACGCGGCGCCAGCCAGTCCTCCCGCCAAAAACCGACGGCCCCGGCCAAGCCCTACAACTCCATCGAGAACATCTCCG
>JBEKPC010000298.1:0-3094 GCA_049521155.1 Bryobacteraceae bacterium | reverse complement strand
ACCACGATCACGACCACGGCCGATACCGTGAGCTATACCGCCAACGACTCTCAGGCGCCGCTTGAAATGGGCGGCGTGGAAGTCTATATCGATGGCATTCGAACGCCGCTGTTGATGGTTTCACCGAATCAGGTCGATGTGGAAATACCTTTCGAGCTGATCGATACCAATAGCAGCAGTCTCTACGTGCGGACGCTGCACAGTGACGGAACCGTCACCGTGACCACCGCCGTCGGTATTCAGATCACCCCCGCGGCGCCGGGAGTTTACGCGCTGCCCGGCCCGGAGCCAAGGGTGGCCATCGCGCAACACTATTCAACTTACGCCACAGGTGTGATTTCCGTAGACGGCACCCCCACTCCGGGCGACACCGTGACGATCACCATTGAAGACCGGGCGTACAGTTACCAGATCAGCGCCACCGATACGATCAATCCTGCCGATGGGGACGAAGGCTCCACCGTCCGCGACGCGCTGGTGGCGGAAATTAACGCCAATAGCGATGAGAAAGTACGGGCCACGGCGTCGAGCCAGTTCGCGCGAATTATCCTGAGCGCCAAGACGCCAGGAAGCGCCGGCGAAAACATTGCGATCTCCGCTTCGGCGACAGGCCAGACCGTGACGAGTCTGACCACCGGCGTGATCACCACCTCCACTCCCACTGAGACGATGACCGCGATCAACCCGGCGCTGTGCTGCGCCAATATCGCGGGCGCGGGCGTGACCGAGGACAATCCGGCGGTTCCGGGCGAGATGATTATCATCTATGGCAGCGGGCTCGGGATCGTCCTGCCGCCTCTGGCCCAACAGTCGATTCAGGACGGCGCCCCTTATAGTGGTCCGCTCTTGAACTATCCGAGTCCGTTTTCGGCGAGTGCGACTGTCGGCGGCCTTACCGGTAACATTCTATTTGCCGGACTCCAGACGGGCGCGATTGGCGTCTATCAGGTGGTAGTGCAAATGCCTTCGGCCCTGTCCACGAATCCGGTCACGCCGCTTACCATTGCGCAGAATATCTACGTCAGTAACATCGTTACGGTTCCCATATTCGCGCCGACGCAGACAGGCACGACCGGAGGTCCTGTCGCGCCACCGTCGTCGCCGTATTTCCGCAAAAAAAATCCCAACCAGCCGCGGCAATAGCCGATCGTCTCGGCGAAATCCCCGCCCTCACGGGACGGGGTTATGGCAGTCAGGGGATCGTTAGTCCGAAACAGCCCACTCGCCGGGCGTGATCGCCCGAGTCCTAGGCAGTACTCCGCGCCGTGCCAGAAGCCCCATACCGGTCAGGATGCCGGCGTAGACCACCAGTTTCACCACATCCGCTCCGTGGGACCGCGGCAGCACCTTCCACAACAAACCGAGCACCGGTTCGGCCGCGCATACCGCCCACACCGCTCCATAGAAATAGCGGCGCTCCGTGCCTTCACCCTTGGTCGACTGTCCGACGCGAGGCAGTTTGCCGGCGGCGCCTAAAATCCAGATGCCGACGGCCAATGGAAAGTAGGCGTGTTCGTAAATCTGGCGCAGGCGCCAGATGCCGGTAGCCACCGCGTAGCCAAGCCCGGCCAGGTTCAGGATCGCGAAGCTAAGCAAGTCGCCCCAGGCTACGGTGTAGCACACGCGGCGATAGAGAGGATTTGGCTTATCCTCCGTAAACCTCAGAATATACGGCCTTGGCTCGACGCCCGGCAATCGGCCGCGGAGTCCCGCGATTCCGGTGCCCAGCAAAACCGCTCCTAGCCACAAGATCATCCGCTGATCGAATCCGCGCTCAAATAAATCGAAGATTAACGGGCCTGGGGCTAGGAAAAATACGAAGATCCAGATCGGCCAATGGGCGAACCGGTAGCTCACTTTGTTGCGTTCACGAAATCTTGGTTCCGGCACCAGCCTGTTATAGCACTAAGTGCTCAAGTTCGTCCGGCTTTTGCCGAGAAGATCAGAGGGAACTCTTGTCTTCGTATTTTCATCTGGATCCGGCCATTCGCCGCCGAACAATCGCCAGCCTCGCGGCGGGAATGATCGCCTTCGCCATCAATTGCGTCGCCATCGACTTCCCCGGCGGCGCGCATTTGACGTTCGGCAGCGTTATTTCCCTGGTCGTCGCACTCATTCTCGGCCCCGGGTACGGCGGCCTGACCGCTGTCTTCGCAGGGTTACCGGGATTACTACATCCCTACGGCGCAGGTGGACTCCTCACGCACATACTGGAGGCAATCGCCGTCGGATTTCTGGTTCGCCGCCGTATGTTGTCCCTTTACGCGGCAGCCCTGTACTGGTGCCTGATCGGAACACCGATTGTCATCGTCCTGCAACACACCTGGCTGGGAGTTCCGGCCGGAGCGTTGTGGACCATCTGTAGCAAGAACGTTCTCAACGGCCTGGTGAATATCACCATTGCCGAACTGATCAGCGCGCTTCCTCGTCTCCGGGGATGGCTAGGGGGGCCGTCCCGGCCGGGGCTTCTTTTGCGCAGGCATCTCACTCGTATGTTCATGCTTGGCACCGCGGCATCTTTTCTCGCGCTCAGCATCGGTCTGAACTGGGTGCAAATGGGACGCATGGAAAACCTGGCCGGAGGCCATCTCCAGGAGGCGGTTGTGTGGGTAACCTCGGAGCTCGATGATTATGTCGACCGCAATCAAACCGGGCTGATCGCGCTCGCGAACACCCTCGACTCGGCGAATTTGGACCCCATCGACGTCCGGCGTCGGTTTGAGAAGTTCCACGCCCTCTATTCGGAATTTCGCACCCTTACGCTGATTGGTATGGACGGCCTTCTCATCGCGTCCGATCCACAGCGCACCGCGAGCGGAAAACCCCTCTTGGGCGTGAATCTCTCGGACCGCGACTATGTCATCAAAACGATCGCCACCCGGCGCGCGTTTGTCTCCGATGTTTTCATGGCGCGTGAGATGGCCGCCGACCCGATTGTCGTGCTCACCGTGCCGCTCAACAACTCCGGCGCGATGGTCGGCATGATCTCCGGCTCCCTGCGCTGTTCCAGTTTCCAGCGCCTGCTCGATAGTCTTTACTCGTTGAAGCAACCGGAGCTGCTGATTCTCGACCAGCAGACGCGCATTATTTTCGC
>JBEKPC010000297.1:0-3130 GCA_049521155.1 Bryobacteraceae bacterium | reverse complement strand
AAAAACCGGACTTACGCTCCGCCCATCATCCTCAATCCAAGCATCACAAACCAAAGGGACCCGAACGAAATCGCGACGATGCGCGCAATCCTGACCTCATCCATCTGACTCTCCCGCACAATGCGCACCGTTGATCGGCCTTCATCGAGCTGAGATGCATGGTGCCGGCTCGGCACTAACGAAGGGTCAATTGCACAGGATTTGGCGCGGCAAGGAAAACAATCGGTAAGCACGGAACTGCGCGCATCTCTAAAAGATTAGTAAAGAGTGTTGGCGCCGCGATGGTGGCGCGCTTTGCCAAGAGGAAACGACCCACGCAAAGCATCAGCCCCGGCTTTCTTATCTTACCGTCAGGTCGTCCGCCGGTGGTGCAGATTCCTCATCGAGCGCACCGTTTCGCTTTTTAGACTTCTTTCCCTCAGAAGCCTCGCGGCGCGACGCAGCAGCCACAGGGTCGTGCGGTTGAAGACGAGGCGCTGGCGCTCGAGCTTTTTGCGCGTCTCGATATCGCCCGCCATCACCATCTCGTAAGAGGCGGTCTTGGGATATTCTTCGTCCGTGTACTGCTTCCACGCTTCGCAAAGACGCGCCCGGTAATAGTGATGTTCTTCCCGTTTGCCGAGTTCGTACGCGATATCGGCCTGGTAGCATCGCGCATCGTAGTGAAGCTCGATCGCGCTGCGCTGCTGATCGGACAGCCAAAACGCGACCGAACGTCCGATGAACACGAAGACCAGGCCCATGAGAATCGACGGGACGTTATGCCCGGTCTGGGCCGCGATATCGGCCGGCACCACGAAGGCCAAGACCCGGGCCACGAGATATCCGGTCAACCCGAGAATAAGAGGACCTAGCAGCCGCCATACCAGGCTGAGCCAACTGTTCTGGTGGCGAGATTGCCGGATCCGGTCCAGCAATCGTTCGCGTTCCAGCCGTGCCGCGTCAAGCGCGCCTTCCCAGGTTCGCTTGCGGCGCGCGAGAGCCCGCCCGTGGGTGAGCACGATCGCCTGCGCACATGCGAGATACGCAGCCTCCGTATCGTTGCGCGGCTCCATGGCGATAAACCGCGCAATGATCTGCTTGGCGTTCGTCTGTGCGTCGGTGCCTCTCAGCGCGGCGTCATCCGCCGCGTGGGCCGCATATCCAAGGTCGAGAATTTCATCGACATTGGGGAGGCGGATGCGTGACTCGCGCCCGAGCCGGGAGATCACTCCGAAGTCCATGGGACATCTCCTGTCGTGAAAGCCCGTCGTTCAAGTCGACGGCGATACTGCGCCGGATTCGCGAGAGGATGCCATACAAAGGCATGTCCGGAGAATGGAAACGCCTATCGGAAAAAGTATTCAGGAGCCGCTTTTTTGGCCGGGGTCATCGACGGCGAGAGACTTCAGGCGCGGGATTGCCATCGGGAACGTCGCCGGTGCGGCGAACGAAGCCGGACGCATCTATTTTCGGGCGGATAAAGCCTGGTGGGTGGGATCGGGAGCCATATCGGCCACCTCGGCAAAGTCGATATCAACTTCGCAAATGCGGCCGTTCTCGGTGGCCCCAGGAATCGGCGGCCCCAGCGATCAGTGAGCAAGCGTACTCACATTCGATTCAGCATTTGTGAACCACCAACTTCTCAAGAGTGTACGGATTCTGAACATGCCGGAACTTGACCGCGAATCCTTCGGCGAAATGGCGCACGACCGTGCCGACCACTTGTCCGACGGCGAGTACCGTCCCGATCTCCGGAATGATATCAGCTGAGACCGCAGCGCCTGATTCGGACATGTCGATGACGAAGCATCCGAGCGCGCTGCCGTCGGCGAATATCAGCGTCGAGATCGGGTCTTGCGGCACGACGCGCGCGTGCGTCCGCACATCGGGCACATCGCAGTTCTTGTTTTGCTCGAGCCAAATCAGCTTGCGCAGCAGCTTGGAGCGATCGTCGTCGGAGGCCGTGATCCTGATGACGAAACCGAGGTCCAGCACCCGCACAATAGGGCCTTGGATCTTACCGAACTCCTCGAAATAAGAGATGACCCGCTCCCCGAGCGGGCCTTTGACCGAGGCCGCAAGCATGATGCTCGACTGCGAAATATTCACCGCCCGACACGCGAATTGACGGCGATTGCCGCGGGCGTCGCGTTTGCTGGCAAGGCTGAATCGTCCCGGTATGCGCATGACAAGCCGCGTTTCGTAGCGGCGTTCCACGATGCTGTCGCTGAACCGCTCGACGAATTCCAAATCCGATGCGGGCTCTGTACTGCTTCCGGACATAATCATGGCTCGCATGAAAAAAGCTGGGCGACGGAGCATGGGATGCAGGGGTTTACCCTCGCTTAAGGGAAGCGAATCCCTAAAATTAGAGTAACCGCGCGATTACCACGAAGCTCGAAACAGGCCTTCCATGGCGGCCATTCGCGCCCGGGAGCGTGATATGCGCCGGAGCAGCCAGGGCGACGATCACCGGCCACATCGATTTTCTGAAGTCAGGAATGGCGCGGTCCGCGTCTTCCACCGCGAATCCGATGCGCGAACGACCAAGGCCGTTGCTCCGCACGTGATCCTTGCGGCCGATCTCCGCGAGCGCTGTTGCCGCCGGATCGGAAGCAACATGCAGCCTGACGTATGCACGGTTCCAATCCCCGCGTTCGCTCTGAAAATTCTTTGTGCTATTAATCCGCCCCAAGTGACTTGCACCGTGGCGAGGGCGTAGTTAAACCGAACCGACACGGCCATGCGTCTCTGACATGTCTGGTGTGGTCCCGTAGCTCAGCCGGATAGAGCAGCGGTTTCCTAATTCGAAATTGCGCTGTTTCGTGGTTGCACATATCGCACCATTTCATTAGTGATTTCAGTTACTTGAGACGATTCGTCATGCTATAGTGCTCCGTAGAAAACCGCCTCTATCCATCAGAGCGCGGAGCCAAATCGGAGCCAAAAATGCCGAAGCTGCACATGACGGATATCGTTGTGTCGCGGCTCAAGGAGCCCGGCACATACTTCGACGCAACGACTCCCGCGTTCGGGATTCGCGTCCTGAAAAATCGCAAGACATGGATCGTCATACGAGGAAAGGAACGACTGAGGACGAGAATTGGACATTATCCAGCGCTGAGCCTCGCCGACGCTCGCAAGGAGG
>JBEKPC010000296.1:0-3159 GCA_049521155.1 Bryobacteraceae bacterium | reverse complement strand
CGCGCTTCCATCTGTAAGCGCCTCCGCGCCCACCCGCCCAGGCGCTGAACTCGCGAATCGGAGTCTGCTGAAAAGTCGACATGTCAGCGCGGCGCAAGCTTCATTGCGAAGGTTGCGACACCGTCTTATGTTGCGCCAGGCTCCGCGTCCGCTGTAACGCGTGGCCGCAATAGTAGCCGCAGGCCTTCACTGCCGCCTCGGCGATGGCGTTCGGCACCCACTCGTATCGTCCCGCGTGCCGCAGGTACGAAATCTGCCTCCTCACAAAATCCATTCCCTCTCCCGAACTGCCGTCGGAGCGCAGAGTATCGCGATACTCCGTCAGCACGGCCCCGATTCGCAAGTAACGCTGAAACAATTCGCACATCGAAAATTGATGCGAGTGGATCACCTTCGCTTCCGCCGCATAAGCCACTTGATAGCCTGCGTCGAGCATTCGGGCGCACAACAGCATGTCCTCATTCGTCGAAACCGGAGCCGGAAACCCGCCCACCTTCTCGAAACAGTTCCGGCTCACTGCGGACGCGGAATTGGAAAAAAAGAACGTCCGTAAAGTCCGCCGCTCTATCCGGGACAGGTGACGCATCGACGATTCTGGAGGATAGTTGTACAGTCTGGCGAAAGTCTCAAGCGGCGTCGCCCCTTCCGCCGGGATCTGCCGCGCATAGGCCGCTGCCGTGAGGCGCCCGTCGATCGGCCCCGTCAATCGCGCCAGAAAATCCTGGGACGCCGGGATCGCATCCTGCGTCAGAAACACCAGGATCTCCCCGGACGCCTTCTGCACCCCCAGGTTCCGCGCGCCGCCATGGTCGAACCGCCCGCGGGCGATCGTGTAAACAGCGCACCCAAGCCCCGCCGCCACGCCAGCCGTCCGATCCTCTGACTCGGAGTCGATCACGATCACTTCCACGTCCTTCACCGTTTGCCGCAGCAGCGAACCGACCAGCTTCGGCATTCGGACTGCCCCGTTCAAAGTTGGAACGATTACGGAGATCAAGGTGTCTTTCAGCGCAGGTAAGCACGCTTAAATTGAAATACCACCGCGTGTGGAATCAGCATCGCCGCCAGCGTTCGTGCGACTCCGTAGAAGCTGTACGCAGACGCCGGATCGAAATAGCGAAGCTGCAGCTTCAAGCGGCTCCTCTGTTGGCGTCTCCGGCCGGCGACGCTCAGACCGCCCAGCGCGTATTCCGGCCGCGTCAGCACCTCAGGCAACACTGCGAGCCGGTATCGCCGCGCCATGCGCAGGAACAACTCGTAATCCTCGGCGCCCGGAAGGTCCTCTCGATACCAGCCAATTTCCTTCAGCGAACTCGCGCGCAGCATCGAAGCCGGGTGGACAATGCAATTGTTCAAATGCAGCATCCGAAGAATCTCCAAGTGCTCGCTCGGAGCTCGATAGCGGAAAAGTGGCTTTTCGTTATGGTCGACGAAATCGACAAACGAAGAAACCACGCCGCAGTCCGGATGCGCTTCGAGGAACGCGTACTGACGTTCGAAACGATTCGAGACAACGGTATCCCCCGCGTCCAGCCGCCCGATATAGGAGTACGGCTGCTTGAGAATGGATTGCAGGCCGTGGTTCAGCGCACCCGCGATCCCGCGGTTTTTCTCCAGCCGAAGCAGCTTCACCGGAACGTCCTCGCGTAACCGGGATGGCGCCAGAATCGGCTCCGGGCTCCCGTCGTCGACGATCACCACGGAGAAACTGCCCTCCGCCACCCGCAGGCTATCCAGGCTCCGCTCCAGGCCGCGCTGGTTCTTGTAGACGGGAATCAATATTGCGAGCCGCTCCGTCACGAAACCGCCTTCTGATAAAACTCCATGAGCTGCGCCGCATTCTGCCGGATGTCGAAGCGTTCCTCGACCGCCCTCAGAGCCTGTTGTTGCGTCACGGGTTGCGTCACGGGCGCAGACTCGGCGATTCGCCGCATGATCAGCTCGGCCCAGGCTTCCGGTCCAGCCGAAAGAGGGATCTGATGCACCAACGCCGGAACCACGATCGCCTCAGGCGGGATCACGGAGGAGACAAAACAGGATAGGCCTGCTGCCTGTGCTTCCACCAGCGCCAATCCCAGACCCTCGTGCAGAGACGGGAACAGAAAGGAATCGAACAGGCCCAGCATAAGGCGCGCGATGTCGTCCCGCCCGGCCAGCACGATAAAACGGTCCTCTAGACCACGCTGGCGAATTTCATCTTCGGTTTGCGGTTTTGCCGGCCCTTCGCCCACCAGAACGAATATCGCCCGGCTCTCCTTGGCAGCCAACCTTTCGGCGACCTCGATCAGGAACGGATAGTTTTTCTGTTCCACGAACCGTCCCACGTGACCAAAGACAATGGAGCCTTCAGCAATTCCGAATTCCGCGCGAACCTGCCTCCGGTCCACTCGCTCTCGAAACCCGCTCAGATCGACGCATGCCTCCAACACTCTCCAGCGGGGCTCTGAAGACCAGTCCTCGCCGAACATTGATGCAGCGGCGGAAGAGCTTGTGCCCACCCCCGCCGTCGAAAACCATTGCACAAAACGCTTCATCAAGCCTGTGTAAAGTCTGCGCGGAAGTCGCGCGGCGCGATCCACCGCCGCGCACAATTGCTTGTCCGTGATCCGCTGCCCCCGCGCAAAGCGGGAGAACAGCTTGACTTTGAAAATCCTCACGCGTCCCCCAACGCCCCAAACTATAACGCATGGCGCCATAATTTCAAGGGAAATCGGCGAAGGATTGTTGCGGATCGATATCGTAGCAGGATCACAGGATCACAGGACGTACCGTCTAACCCGCTTTTTTTGTTAGCTCTTTTATCGACGGCGCGCCGCGCTTTTTCAGGAGCAGGTCGATGCCTTCCAGGATCAGAGGATGCAGCTTGCTCCGCTCGACATGAGCGATTTCGCGCAGCTGATCGTATACCGGCCCTTCCAGATAGACAGAGAGCTGGTGGGCGCGCTGTTTGAGGGTCCCCTCCCCTACCGGCTTCTGAATCGGAGCCGCGCGACGCGGCCGAAGCGCCACGACCTCGCGCGGCTCGGGCGCCGGCGGCGGAACGGGTGTTGGCTCCGGCGGAAGGTCAGGCTCGGGCTCGGGGTCCATTGCGGGGGCCACCTGGCCAGCGATCAGGGCCTTAAAGTCGGTTTTATGCGGCCTTGACATGAGGGATCCCCT
>JBEKPC010000295.1:0-3185 GCA_049521155.1 Bryobacteraceae bacterium | reverse complement strand
CGTCACTTTGTTTGACGCAGGCCTTGCGGGCGGCGAGGCCAGCTCCGCGGGTGCGGGAATGCTCTCCCCAGGTGGAGAATTCCATCGGCCTTCCCTCTGGTTCGACCTCGGGGTCGAAAGCATGGGCTTGTACCCGGCATTCGTCGAGGAACTGCACGCGGAGACAGGACTCGCGATCGATTTTAAAATTTGTGGCTGCAAACAATTCGTCGAGGCGGAGCAGGCGCGCCAGCGGGCGGCGTTTCAGGCGGCGTTTCAGACTGATGCCGGCGTTCGCGTGGAATTGACACCGGATGGCCTGTTTTATCCGCGTGATGCGTTCGTCGATCCAACGGATGTGTTGCGCGCGCTACGCCGTGCCTGTGAGGGCCGAAATGTGCAGATCGCCGAACGGCAGCCGATTTCAGAAATCGAATCGGCCGACTATCGTGCGGTGGTGGTGGCGGCAGGTGCATGGTCCACTCAGATCCGGGTTCGACATCGCGGGGAACCCGTGATGCTTCCGGCGGTCAAGCCGATCAAAGGCCACCTGATCGGATTTCAGCTTGCGCCAGGCGAGTTAGGACCCATGGTGCGCCGCGGGCACATCTATGTTCTCCAGCGCTCCAATGGATTTACCATCGTCGGTTCCAACGAAGAAGATTGCGGATTCAATCGAGACGTTAATTACACAATATGTCAAGACCTTCACAGCCGCGGAGCGGAGCTGTTTCCGGCGCTTCGAAACGCGGCTCCGTGCGCGCGATGGATCGGATTTCGGCCATTTTCTCCCGATGGGCCTCACATTTCCAGAGTCGATGGCACGAACGTATGGCTCGCCTACGGCCACTTTCGAAACGGCATTTTGCTGGCTCCGCTGACTGCGCGTCGCGTCGCGGACGGAATCAGTTCCCAGCGCGAACCGAAATAGCTCAAAAGTCCCAGGTGCGGTGCCCGTTCTGGTAGAACGATAGCCGCCCGTCCTCGCTTACCTTCAGGACATTTCCAAAATGGGAGGCCGCGATCGCGGCGGCTGTGCGACTGCCCTCCTCAACTTCATCCGGCGCAACAGCCACTGGACTGTGCCGGAGAATTGCGCCGAACGCGAGGAGGTTCCCGCTACGGTCGAGCACAATGCTTCCATCGATGCGGGCAATCGTTTCCAAAACGGGCTGCGAAATTTCCGTCACTCGTTGACTGCGCAAAAGATAGTGAAGCTGATTCTTCGATCCGGATTTCGCCGGCGCATCCTGGTGATGAAGCAGATCGCGTCTGCTCAGCAGTTCTTGTGCTCTCCGTGGATCGTCCAGGATAACGAACAATCCTCCGCGCCGTCCCTCCGCCAGATTGAGCGCAACTGAAAACAGGCGGTGAGCCAGGTCCTTGTTCCCCAACGCCTCTTCCCACACTCGATATTTCTCAACAGCGTCCGTCAAGTTCCAACGCCCGTCCAGGAAGCTGAACACCTGCACTCCGTCCGCGAAGATCTTAATTTCTCCGTTCGGCGTCAGCACCAGGCAGACGTGGCCTCCGCACAACGTCGCGCGGTTATGCGCCTCGTAACGCCGGGAGCTGGGCACGGGAAGTTCGAATGCGGCATACGGCCGAGCCCACTCCGCCACGTCCACCAGTTCCACCATCAGACCCGCCCGATCCACTAATGCCACCGTGCGCAAACCATCGCAGATTCGATGAAAACTTCGAATCGACGTCAACTCGCTCGAATAGGGCAAGGCTCCCGCGGGCTCCGTCGGCAGCGCGTGGCAGGCATCCGGCTGAAATCCGAACAGCAGCGCTCCCGTCGCGATTCTACGGTCTTCGTAAGTGCTCAGCGCGCTGATGCGCAGCACCTCGATCGCCTCCGAAACCCGATCTGTGACTTTGGTGAACGTCGCCGCGCCAGCGAAGACATACGGATCGAGAAACCCTGAAATGTAGTGATCTTCCGGCAAACCGCTGAAAATCTCCAAACTCCGCGCCCCGACCTCAACGTCGAAGAGCAATTGATACCTGGTCGAAAGCACTTTCCCAATGCTCTTCAGCAGCTTGTGCTCGTGCTCGGTAAAGTCTTTGCCCTGATTGATGAGAGAATATTTCGCGCCGAGCCACTCCAGATCCACCCCACCGGCTCGCAAACGGGAATGCAATCCAGATTTTCGTTCCTCGGATCGCCCAGTCTTTGTGAGTTCGCTGGCAGGCAGGAAGTACTGCAAGCCGCGCGTCAGCAGCTCCTCGTAATAGCGATCTATGAAAGGCCGATGCGGCTCGCTTGCCAAGCTATTCTCCGTGAGGCTGAATCCCCATCATCTCATCAAAATACCTATTGGCATGGCTCCCCGCTAGCGTTCTGTTTGTGGGGCCGACGCCCTCGTCGGCGCCGGACCCCCTGGTCCGGCTCGGCCTGCGCACGCGAATCATAGGCCGACGCGAGCGTGGGCCGTGGTCCAGCGGCACCGCCCGGAAACAGCTACTAGCCCATTTTCCGGGCTGTGGCGTATTGATTGCGTCGCTCAGAGCCTGTGGGGCCGCCATTTTAGGCGGCTTTGTGCAATTCTGTGTTGTGTTTGCCTGCCTGTGTCTATAGCAATTGTAAAAATGGCCTATTCCCTTTTTCTGTGGTAGTACCTATAACTCCTATAGCAAGTAAGCGTAGATTCTCCTACAAATTTGGAAAACCTTCCGATCTATATAGGGAAGGGATTCATTTGAGAGACGAACTGGGCTGCGCCTTTCTGGAGAGAGTGCGCCCATCAGATCCGCCGTTCGGACTGGCGAATTTCCTATGGCTCGATTGATGGAGACAACGTGATCGCGATCCACACAGATCCCGGTTATCCGGATCTGAAGAACCATCTGATCGCGTCAACGGGATTGGCGTTCTATTTGGACCGGGACCACGAACTGACGGAGGTGATTGGTCAAAGACTGGCAAATCTGCGGCTACCGGACTGTTCGTCCTACTCCGAGTTACTGCACGATCCCGTCGAAGGCGAAAAGGAGATGGATGTTTTGATAGGTAGACTTACCATCGGCGAGACTTCCTTCTTCCGTGATCCAGGACAATTCGACGCCATTCGCGACCTGATCGGGCGCGGCCTGGCCCTCGACCGCGTGCCGGTGGGGGCCGTGGGCGACGGGCCGTGGGCCATGCTCGACGAGCACGGGCAGCTGCTGGCCGAGATCCTCCGGCGCCTGCCGCCGCCACC
>JBEKPC010000294.1:0-3194 GCA_049521155.1 Bryobacteraceae bacterium | reverse complement strand
GCCAACGGTTACGGCGCCATCGTCGCACGGCTCGTTCGTTTCTCGGTGATCGGAATTGCGATGGTGGCGGTCGCCGGCGTCGGCGTTTTTGCATTATCGAAGATTACGCCGACGGGATTCCTGCCCGAAGACGACCAGGGCGCCATTTTCGTGGTTGCCCAGTTGCCGGGCGGCGCATCGGTGGGCCGGACCTCGGAGGTGATGCGCGCGGCCGAGGCCATCGTCAAGGAAGATCCCGCCGTTGACGAATACACCTCGATCATTGGGCTGAACTTCATCGATAATTATTCGCAACCCAATTCCGGCTTTATGGTCGTGACCTTCAAGCCGTTTGAGGAACGCAAGGCCGCCGGCATGGGCGCCCGCGACGTGATCGCCCGGCTGGGCCCGAAATTCCGGCAGATCCAGGGCGGTACTGTCGTTCCGCTGGCGCCGCCGCCGATCGTCGGCCTCGGCACCGGCGGCGGATTTACTTATGTCCTTCAGGATCTGCGCGGCGGCGACCCGAAGGAGCTCGCCCAGGTGGTTCGCGGGCTTACCGTGGCTGCGAACCAAGACCCGCGCCTGCTGCGCGTGTTCAGCACATTCTCTGCCACCAATCCGTCGATCTATCTCGACATCGACCGCGACAAGGTTCAAATCCTGGGCGTTCAGCTCAAGGATGTCTTCCAGGCTCTGCAAGCCTCCCTTGGCGGGTACTTCATCAACAACATGAATCTGTTTGGCCGGACCTGGCAGGTGCAGGTCCAGGCCGAGGCCGCCGACAGGTCGAGTGTCGATGACATCTTTCGCATCAATGTGCGAAACGCTGAGGGAAAGATGATCCCGCTGCGAAGTCTGGCGGAGATCCGCGTCGTCGTCGGTCCACCGGCGCTGATCCGCTACAACAACCTTCGCGCCGTCACGATCCAGGGTGGCCCCGCCGCGGGCGTGTCGTCGGGCCAGGCACTTCAAGCCATGGAAGCGGTTGCGGCGAAAACGCTGCCGCAGGGGTTCAAGGGCGAATGGACCGATACGGCGTTCCAGGAAAAGCGCGCGGAAGGCAAAACCGCGATCATTCTCGGCTTCGCAATTTTGTTCGCCTATCTCTTCCTCGTGGCCCTCTATGAAAGCTGGACCATTCCCGTCCCCGTGTTGCTGTCGGTCGCGATCGGCATACTCGGATCGTTCGCCGCGATTGTCATGACCGGACTCACGCTCGACCTTTACGGCCAGATCGGCATGGTCGTGCTGATCGGGCTTGCGGCTAAAAATGGCATTCTGATCGTTGAGTTCGCCAAGGAGAAGCGCGAACAAGGCGTTCCGCTACTCGAAGCGGCGACAGAAGGCGCACGCCTCCGCTTCCGGCCCGTCATGATGACGTCGTTCGCGTTCATCCTGGGTCTTTATCCGCTGGTGGTGGCGAGGGGAGCCTCGGAACTGGCGCGACAAGGCGTCGGCACGCCGGTGTTTGGCGGAATGATCCTGGCGTCCTTCATAGGCATCTTCGCAATCCCGCCGCTATACGTGATGTTCCAGGCCATTCGCGAGCGCCTGAGGCCGGGTGCTCGGCCAACTGCCAAGCGGCCTGCCACAGATGACGCCAAGATAGCGCCACACGAACATGCCGCGGCGGAATGACTTGTTCGGGCCTGATCCGAGCCGATGGTTTTGAACGTATCCCCGGGTTTGGTTGCGAACTGACGAGGAGAAATATGGAGAAACATGATGTTCCACTTCAGACACGCCGCAGCTTCAAAGCTCACGCTGATCTGTACGCTGTTGATACTGCCGGGCCATTCTTGGGCGATTGATCTCGCTGGTGCCTGGGCAAGCAGCGCCGATCAGTGCAGCAACGTTTTCAAGAAAAACAAAAATCGAATCACATTCGTTCAGGATTCGGATATTCACGGCGCGGGCTTCGTTGCTGACGCGAACCAGCTCAGAGGAAGAACTGCCCGATGCACGATCAAATCAAGAAGGCAGGTAGGCGACACCTTAAATCTCCTGACCGCATGCTCAACGGACATTATGCTGCAGAACGTGGAGTTCAGCATAAAGGTTCTCGATGACAACAAGATCTCTCGGATATTCCCGGGCATGGAAGGGATGGAAATCACGTACTATCGTTGTGCCTTCTAGGCGACCAGAAGCGTTTGTTTTAGCGACTCGCTCCATAGAAATTTCTGTATCGTTTGGCTGGCTTGAATCGTCTCGCCGTGTCGCTCCGGTTGCTGAAGTGCTCACCTCCTGACACGCGATCGTTGATATGGATCAAGTCCCAGAAATATTCGGCTAAGTAGGAACAATAGAAGGATTTTGATACGAATTACCGATGGAGGCCCAATCATGTCGGCAGCGACGGACGATCTATTACCGAAAGCAGCGGACTGCAGGAAACAAATAGCAGAAGTCCAGGGAGATAAAGCGTCGGAGTACGTGCGCGCGGAGGCGGCTAGAAATGCCGAGAAGCAGGCTTTGATTGAGCAGCTTTCCAAACCTTCGGGCGTGTCCGACGAAGAACGAATGAAGCGGGCGGCGACAATCATCAGACGCGCGGTGAACAACGGACTCACCGAGGTAGAGGTAGCGCGTTTTCCAAACAAGCTCTTCACTGACAGCGGGCGGGCAATCAATCAGCAGGAGCCGGGATGGGAGAACACGTTGACTGGATTGCCGAAAGAGCTCTTTGAATTTTGGAGGCAACATCTGCAGCCGCGCGGATACAAGATACTATTCGAGGTGGCGGATTGGCCGGGCGGGATGCCGGGTGACATAGCCATCAAATTGAATTGGGAATAACGACCTGACTTCGTTCACTGGGAGAAGGATGTGTCAACATGCCCAAGGGGGAGGATCTGAACAGCGATGGCAAGGTGAAGCGAAAAGTTTATGATGCAGAACTGAAAAAGCTTCAGGTCAAGTTGTGCCATTTGCAGGACTGGGTGAAATCCAAAGGGCTTCGCGTCATCATCGTATTCGAAGGGCGTGACGCGGCAGGCAAGGGAGGCACCATCAAGGCAATCACCGAGCGGGTGAGCCCCCGCGTCTTTCGCGTTGTTGCCCTCCCAGCGCCGTCGGACCGCGAAAAAACGCAGATGTTCCTGCAGCGCTACATTCCGCATTTCCCCGCGGCCGGCGAGATCGTGATCTTCGACCGCAGCTGGTACAATCGCGCCGGTGTCGAATACGTGATGGGATTTGTAGAGGAGAAT
>JBEKPC010000293.1:0-3219 GCA_049521155.1 Bryobacteraceae bacterium | reverse complement strand
TGTTGTAAGGTGCCGAAGCCGAATCTCTGGTGTTGAAGGCCCATCGAAATGACGACCGTGTCGCTGACCTTGTCCCAGGTGTTCGAATTTGCCCTGAAGGCCTACCACGCGGGAAAGTTTGCCGAGGCCGAACAGCTCTGCCTCAAGATTTTGTCCGCCGACCCTGCTTCGGCGCCCACTTTGAATCTCCTGGCCGTCATCAACAGCGCCCTTGGCCGCAACGACGCCGCACTTTCCAACGCCGATCGCGCGCTGTCGCTGCGGCCGGATTTCGTCGAGGCGCTGGTCAACCGCGCCATCGCCTTGCGGCCGGATCATGCCGATGCCCTCGTCAACCGCGGCAATGCGCTGGACAGACTGCGGCGACACGAGGACGCGCTGGCGAGCTTCAGCCGCGCCACGACAAAAAAGCAGTTGCGTTCGCTTTCTATGCTCAGAAAAAATCCAGGTCCTGTGCGCGTCCGCCGCGGGCGATGGTGGCGTATTCGATCGCCAGGAATAATCCGCCCGCCACATATATTTTTTGCTTTCCCGACGCGGCGAGCGCCCGGCTGGCGTTGACCGCGTCCTCGACGGTGGCGGCGATCCGAACGGTGGCGTACGGATTGGTTTTCCGGACCGAGGCGGCGATGCTCGACGCGTTCGCGCCCTTGTGGCGCGCCGCGGTGCAAATGATGGTGTCGAACGACGGCGCCAGCAAAGCGACGATCTGGTCGGCCTTCTTGTCAAAGGAAACACCGATTACAAGGATCCAGTTGTCTGCGCCATGGATCGCCGTGAGGCTTGCAAGCGATTGGCGGATGCCGTCCGGGGTATGGCCGACGTCGATCACTATGAGCGGCTCTTGTTGAATCACCTCGAGGCGTCCGGGCCAGCGCGCCGCGCGAAGTCCCGATCTGACGGCGGCGTCGATGTCGGCAGCGAGTTCTCCGGGCCGGTTCCGCCGCAGCCAGAGCAGGAACAGGGTGATCGCGATGGCTGCATTGTTGATTTGGAACGCGCCCAGCAAGTTCGTTTCGAGGGAGCGAAAATCGAAATTTTCGAACCGCAGGTCGAAACGTTGCCCGGTTGTCGAGACGGCCTCGTTGCCGACTACGATTTGGTCGCGAACAAACAGGGTGGTGATTTCGCGATGGCGATTATACTCGATGATGTGCGGCCGCAGGTTTCGGCAGTTGTCACCGTAGACGATGGCGCCTCCGGAGGCACAGGCATCGCTCTTGTCGGACACGATCAATTGCAGCGAATGGCCGAGCAATTCGACATGCTCGTAATCGACCGAGGTCACGCAGGTGCAGGGCGCGCCGATCAGACGAACCGGATCGTAGCGGCCGCCGATGCCGGCCTCGAACACCGCGAAATCACACTCGCTTTCCTGAAAATACAGGCAGGCCAGTGCGAACATCGCCTCAAAGGCCCCGAATTTTTCATTCCGCCGCTGTGAAAGCTCGGCGACAGCGGCTTCGATACGCAGCTTCAGGCGCGCCAGCGCGTCGTCGTCAATGGCTACGCCATCAACCCGAAACCGTTCGTTGAAGCGGTACAGATGCGGTGACGTGAATAATCCGGTTCGCAGGCGACCGCCGCGGGCGATGCTGGCGCAGAACGCCGCGGTGCTGCCTTTGCCGTTGGACCCCGTCACGACCACCGACACGCGCCGCAACCGCGCGCGATCCACTGCGAGCGCGTCGAGCAGGTCGGCCGTCCGCGCCAGACCAACGCCTTCGCCGTATTTCGGAAGATCGAACAATCAAGCGCCTCGCTCTTTGCGGCCGTTGTCGCGGCAACATCACCCCGACGACGCCAGCAATCCCATGGCAGAAAATGTGTGATGCCAGATTTTCAGGATCAGGTCGCAGCGTCCGGATTGCTCCAGTAGCCGGATCGACGGGCTTGAATTCACCTCGATCACCCGTATCGCATCCGGATCGCCGCCGATGTCCGTGAACATGTCCACGGCGGCGACGCGCAGTCCGAGCGCGCGGACCGCCTTTCTTGCTCGAGTGAGCAGTGCGTGGGAACGAGGAGCTTCCAGGATCATGGTGCCGCCGGCGCTCAGATTCATCCGGCCGGGAATGTCCCAACGCGCGCCCTTGGGCAGCACGGCAGCGAGCGAGGTGTCACGGTCCAATGTCGCGGTAGCCGGCGAGAGGCCGCGGGATTGCAGGCGTGCGTCATGCGCGGCCAGCAAATCGCGGATCGGGCGCACGCCGTCGCCGTAAACGGCCGGCGGATGTTTCCGCGCCGTGTAAAGCACCTCATCATCCAGCACAAAAACCCTGTTTTCCATTCCGGCGGCAAGCGGCTGGATCAGTATCGAATCGTAGTATCGCGAAACCTCATCGAGATATCGAAGCAACGAAGCTTCGTCATAAATAGCCTGTGCGAAATCGCCGCGCGATCCAGCCAATGGTTTGGCAAAGGCTGTCCCACCCAATTTCGTGAAATATTCGAGCGCCGATGCACGCTCATGGCCCGCGGCGCGAAGCGCACGATGCCGTTCGTGCAGGAAGAAATACTCGCCGCCCAGTGTCGGTACGCCGGCGGTTTCAAGGACCCTATTGGCAAAATATTTGTCGGTCGCCAGCGAGGAAGCCGTGGCGTTGTTTTGCGGATACCATGAACACCGGCCGGCGCCGAAATGAATGCTTTTGGCGACGGAGCTGACGCTGAAGACAAGCCCGCTTCCGCCATCGATGTCTCGAAACGCCAGCCCGAATTCGGAGCAGGCATATTCGGCATACACCGCTTGGTCCGGATAGCAGTTCGGCTTTCCCGATCGAAATTCTCTCAAGCCTGGCATGCGCTATCCGGCGATCCGATGTTCGAGTTCGAGGCCTTCAGGAGGCAAATTAAGTGCCAGAACGCTACCGTTTGAGCAAGTTAATTGCGTGCGTGGGCGTCGCGACGATCATGCGGCGAAAACCATTTTACGAGATAAAGCGAATGTCATCTTGAATTCTCAATTGCGCGTCAACGGCTGTTGACTATCTCTGATATTGCGATAGGTCACACGCGAAATCGTCAGTCGTTTCAGGGGTTTTTGGCTGCCTTGAACCCCGAACGACGCGATTGTTCTGTATCCTGGCATCTGGAAAAACCAAAACGCATGAGCGCCTTCCATAGAGAGAAAGTTCTTTCCGTCCGACACTGGACCGATACGCTTTTCAGCTTCACCGCCACCCGCAATTCCGGCTTTCGATTTCTGAACGGGCAATT
>JBEKPC010000292.1:0-3245 GCA_049521155.1 Bryobacteraceae bacterium | reverse complement strand
GGATTGAGCGAAGACAAGCTGGCCGTGGTGCGGGGCGAAAAGATCGGGTTCGTGTTTCAGTCCTATCAATTGATCCCGACTTTGACGGCGGAGGAAAATGTCCTGCTGCCGCATGAGCTGGCCGGGCGAGATGTGGCGTCGGGGACGGCGCGGGCGCGGGAACTGCTGGAGAGTGTGGGGTTGGCGGACCGGATGGATCATTATCCGGTGCAGCTTTCGGGAGGCGAGCAGCAGCGTGTCGCGCTGGCGCGGGCATTCATGATGAAGCCTCCGATATTGATGGCGGATGAGCCGACGGGAAATCTGGATAGCGTGAATGGGGCGCATGTGCTGGATTTATTGATCGCGCTGAATGAGCGTGAAGGAACGACGATGGTGCTGGTGACGCATGATCCGGCGCTTGCGACGCGGGCGGATCGGATTGTGACGCTACGCGATGGAGTGGTGGTCGGGGACGAGATGCGCGCATGAATTTGTCATTGCGAACGGCGGGACGCATCGCTTGGCGGGAGACTCGATCGTCGTTGACGAAATTTCTGTTCGTGGTGTTGGCGGTAGCGGCGGGGGTGGGCGCGCTCTCAGGCGTGCGCGGATTCAGCCAGAGCTTTCACGGCATGTTGACCAAAGAAGCGCGCACGGTGATGGCGGCCGATCTGACGGCCCGGCAATTCGCGATGCCGACGCCGCAGCAGGACGCCGATCTCGACGCGCTGCGCAATGTGGATCGGACGTTGATCACGGAGACGTTTTCGATGGCGAGCACGCAGTCGCCCGACGTAACGCCGCTGCTGGTGTCGATCAAGGCCGTCGATCCGGCGAAATATCCTTATTATGGCGAGGTGAAACTGGCGCCGGAGATTCCACTGGCGTCGGCGCTGACGGCGGATACGGTCGCGGCGGGCGACGACCTCATGATCCGGCTGCATCTGAAAGTCGGCGACGAGATTCGGCTGGCGGGGCAGGATTATCGCGTGTCGGCGACGGTGATTTCGGAGCCTGACCGGATGTCGGGCAGCATGAACGTCGGACTGCGTCTGATGATGTCGCGCGAGGCGCTGATGCGGACGGGGTTGTTGCAACTCGGGAGCAGGGCGGCGGAGCGGCTGCTTTTCAAGTTGAATCCGGGCGCGCCGGGAGTGGAGCAAGTGCGGAAGGCGATCAAGGCGGCGCTGCCGGAATCGCTGGTGGCGGATTTCCGGCAGTCGCATCCGATTATCACCAATGGACTGGATCGGGCGACGGTGTTTCTGAGCCTGGTGAGCTTAATTGCGCTGATCGTGGGCGCGATTGGCGTTGGCATGGCGATGCACGCGCACTTGCAGCAGAAGATGGACAACATCGCGGTGATGAAGTCGATTGGCGCGACGTCGAATGAAATCATTCGCATTTATACATTGCAAACGTTGATGCTGGGCGTGCTCGGCGGCATTGCGGGAGTGGCGGTGGGGCGCGGCGTCGAAGAGATCCTGCCGCGGCTGATCACGAAATTCTTTACGGTGGGCGGAGCGATGGGGTGGCACGTCGCGGCATCGGCGCAGGGAATTGCGGTCGGGATGTTGACGACGCTGTTGTTCACGCTGCCTCCGCTGCTGGCGATCCGCAAGATTCGTCCGGCGCTGATTTTGCGGCGCGATATGCCGGAGGCTCGACTGCCGTGGCGGCAGAGGATTGGAGAAGGGCGCGAGGCTCTGGCGGTGGGCGGGATTATCTTAATCGGGATCGGCGGGGTCGCGACGTGGCTGGCGGAATCGGCAAGGGTCGGCGGATATTTCGCGGGGGGATTGGTCACGAGCTTGATCGCGCTGACCGGAGTCGCGTGGCTGCTGCTGCGGGGGATTCGAGAATTTTTGAAACGGTCGCCGTGGAGGGTTCCTTCGCTGGTGCGGCAGGGACTGGCGAATTTATACCGGCAAGGGAATCAGGCGCAGGCGATTCTCGTGGCTTTGGGTTTGGGTGTCATGTTCACGTTGAGCGTCTACCTGATCCAGGATTCGCTGGTGGGGCAGATCGTCGAGACGGCTCCTCCAGGAATGCCGAATGTATTTCTGGTGGGGATCACGCAGGCGCAGGTGGAACCGCTGAAGGAACTTCTCGCAAAGCAGGAAGGCGTGGTGGGAACGCCGGAGTTCGTGCCCAGCGTGATGGCCCGGCTGGTGAGCATTAACGGGACTCCGCTGGCCGAGACGAAGTTGCAAGGGATGTCCCGGAGGTTCCTTTACTCGCGTTCGGTGATGTGGGAAAACGAAATTCCAGAGCAGACGCGCGTACTGGAAGGCGCATGGTGGAAGGCGGGGACGACGGAGCCGGTGGTCTCGATTGCGGAGGATGCGGCGCACAATCTGAACTTGCATCCAGGAGCGTGGATCGAGATGTCGGCGGCAGGTCGCACGATTGGAGCACGGGTGGTCGCGGTGCATCAGACCGAGGCGATCCGGGTGAGCGCGGCCAATGAGTTCGTGTTCAATACCAAAACGCTGGCTGGCCTGCCGGTCATTTATTACGGCGGCGTGCGCATGAAACCGGCGCTGGTGGGTTCGTTTCAACGAAATGCGTATGAGAAATTTCCGACAGTGACCGTGGTCAACGTCGCCGATGCGCTGGAAATCGTGCAGCAGGTGGTGGATCAGATTGCACTGGTGATCCGGTTCCTCTCGGGATTCGCGATTCTGGCGGGGGCGATTATATTGGCGGCGAGCATTGCCGGGACACGGTTCCGGAGAGTGCGGGAAGTGGTGATTTTAAAGACGCTGGGCGCGACGCGGAGGCACGTAGGAAGAATTTTTTCAGTCGAATTTCTCACGCTCGGCGCGGTCGCAGGGCTGATGGGAGCTTTGTTGGCGGCTATTTTTTCGAGCCTGGTGCTGAAAAGGCTGCTCAATGCCCATTTTCATTTCGACCCCAAGGCGACGGGGGCGGCGATCCTGCTGACCGCGGCGCTCGCGAACCTTTCAGGATGGCTCGCGAGCTTCCGCATTTTGCGGCAGAAACCGCTGGAGGTTTTAAGGGATGAATAGCTACTTCGCGTGGGCGCCGGCGGTTTCGCTGGTGGAAGAAATATCCTCCGCGCCGGTGCCTTTGAGGAGCTCTTCGGCGCGGCTGACCGCAGCCGAGGTATCGCAATGGACCGACATCAGGACGCCGCCCTTTTTGACACGCCCTTCATAACGTTTGGCTTCGTATTCCGGGATGCCCATTCCGGCCAAGGCGCCAATAATGCCGCCGGCCGCTCCGCCCGCCCCGACGCC
>JBEKPC010000291.1:0-3297 GCA_049521155.1 Bryobacteraceae bacterium | reverse complement strand
CTACATTGTAGCACTTTGATGCTTCACAGAGGCACACTGTCCCACGTCATGGAGCGGAGTTTGAAAGTAGCATTCCCGGGACCCCAGGCGTTGGCTCCCCGGCATGGATTCGAACCACGATTCACGGCTCCAAAGGCCGCTGTCCTACCATTAGACGACCGGGGATCTGAAGGCGGGCGTTTACCCATTTAGTGTAGCAACGAAGCCGCTCGATCACCACTCCGAATAGGGGGTTCCTCCCAGGCTCTTTTGATCGGACCGGCTCCTTACGTCCCAAATTCCAGGGTCCGTCTGATCCACCGCCGTCAGCGCGTCCTCCATGATCGTGATCCACTGGTCATTCCCCGAGATCGGATCTACCGGCACCGCCCGCAGGTAGCCGGCGGTCACCAGATCCTGCAACTGCTGCGGAGCCTTCTTCTTGTCGTAGGTATACTCGTCGATCACCGTCCGCAGCGTGAAGAGATTATTCTTGAGCAAGCTCTCCTTGGCGCCCAAAATGGACCGTTGATACAGCGGCACCGCAATCGCGATCAGGACCGAAATGATCGCCATCACGATGATCAGCTCGATCAGCGTGTAGCCACGCCGCCGATTCGGATTAGTTCCACTCGGAATAAAGCGTTCCATCGCGTGCTCGCTCCGTGCTCTTTGAGTAAACGTCGAAAACATTCTGCCCGCCCCAGCTCTGCGATGTCGGATCGTCCTGCATGCTGCGCAATCCCCATTCGAAGGTTCCCGTCATCGGATCCCTGGGAATGCGCCGCAGAAACTTGAGCACCTTGCCGTCCGCCGATTGCGACATTTTCACGCCCTTCACCAGGATCTCGAGCGACTCGGGATAACCCTCCGTACCCAGCTTGACATCGATTTTCCCCAGTGTCGAAGCATCCTTATAAGCGTCGATTGCCTTATGAATCTCGCGCAATGCGTAGCGCAGCTCGCGCTCCTTGTCGCGCTTCACTTTGTAGGCGGCCAGCGGTACCGCCATCGACGTCAGCAGCCCAGAATCGTGAAGGACACGATCAGCTCAACCATCGTAAATCCACGCTGCCGGCTTCTTTTCATACCTCTAATTTACCTTTACAGGAAGCTCGCCAAGCGTCGCCGCCAGCGGCTGAAGTTGGGCATTTTTCAAATTGAAATCGGGCAGCGTCACGGTGCCCTTGCCCTTGCCGATCGCCGTGAATTTCAGCACCAGGATCGGGCCTGATCCTGAAATTCCCTTCGTCCCCGGCGCCCGCGAAATCGTCGCCGTCGCTTCCCCTATTTCGTTGCGAATATCCTTGACCGATGTCACTTTTACTCCATCCCGCGTGAACAACTCACCCGGCGTCACGTCATCCAATCTCAGAAGCGCTCCGTCGTATCTCACCCGGATCAGTGACGCCGAAAAAAGGTCCGCCGCATTGTCGACCTGTACGCTCACCTCTACCGTTCCGCCCGCTGCTACATCCACCGCCGCGGGAGCAAACCGCACTTGCGACGGCCCCGCAGGTGCTGCCGGCGCCGTTGTCGGAGGTACCGATTGAGCCGGTGCGGGAGTTACTGATTGAGCAACTGCCGGAGGCGATGATTGAGCAGGTACCGATGGCGGAGCCGCTGGCGGCGTAGGCACCGCAGGAACCGCCGGTTCCGTCCGCGCTCCTGGAGCAATCCGCAGCGTGGGGCCATCGCTCGCAGGAGGCGCGGCCGCTGGAACGCTCGCGCCAGGAACGTTGGCCGCTGGCGCATTCGCCGCCGGAACCAGTACCGGAGTCTCCTCGCCCGCCTTCGGCGTATAGTACAGCTTGATCACCGTGTCGGTCCCCGCGGAAATCCCTCTCATATTCTCAGCCGAATAATCCGGCGTCCGGATAATATGCGGGATTATGGCGATCATCAGTTCGCCGGTCGTTTTATTTTTCGATGAGCTCCCGAACAGGAACTGGCCCAAAACCGGAATGTTGGTCAAGCCCGGCAATCCGCCGATTGTGGTCGAGTCGGAACTCTGGCTCAAACTGCTCAGAACGTTGATCTCGCCCTCTTTCATCCGAATGTCGGCGGTGTTCTTGGTCTGCCCGATCACTGGCTGGGAGATCCCGCCGATGCTCAGGTATTGATCCACTTCCGATACCTCTGCTTCAATATGCAGCGTGACTTCCTGCTGAGAATGAACCGTCGGTGTCAGGCTCAGCTTCAAACCCACATCGGCATAGTTGAACTGCGTCGAAACCAGCGGACTCACGCTGCTCGACACCGATACGCCGGAGGAGAAACTACCCGTCGCGTACGGAATGCGCTGGCCGATAATCAGTTCCGCCTTCATGCCGTCTGAAGCCCTCAATTGCGGCTTGTTCAAGGTCTTCGTTCGCGCGTCCGACATTACCGCATTCAGCAGCGCGCCCGGTAGCGAGGTGGAAAATTGGTTGATCGAAACGTGCGGGATCTGGCTCAGCGTCAGCGTTCCCGTCCCGGTGGTGCCGGTGGTGGTCGTGGTAGGAGTCGTCGTGGTCGCGACCCCAGTACTCGTCGTCGACGTTGTCGATGAAGTGAGCGCGGACGAATTCGGCCCATTAAAGGAGATCGCCTGCTGCAATCCCGCCGTCCCTCCCGATGCCAGCGTCGCCGCCAGGCTGCGCGAATACGTGCTGTTCACCTGCAACACGATTACATCGATCACCACTTCCGACTTCGGCTTGTCCAGATCGTGAATCAGCTTCTCCGCCAGCGCCACCGCATCCGCCGTCCCGCGCACAATCAGCGCTTTCTGCGCGTTATACGTGAACACGCGCCGCATTTCCGTCACCGTCCGGACCGCGGTCGCGATTTCCTGAAACTCCTGCACGGAAGTGGCGTTCGTCACGTAAAACACCTTCACCACTTGATCCTCGTAATCGCGCCGCTTAGTGACATTGTCCTCGGTCACGAAAATCGTGTTCGATGAGATCGGCTTCCAATAAGTGTGCGTCAGCATCGCCAGATAATCGAACGCCTGCTCGATCGGCATGTTCGCGATGTCCACATTGGAATTGCGCGAAGGCGCGGTAAACTGCGGGTCGAAAACCACGTTGATGCCGGCCATCTTGCCGATGGTGTCATACAGCACCTTCGGCGGCTGATTGTTGATTTTGATGGTTTGAATCACGCCCACAATCGGCTTCAGCTCCGGCGTCGAGGCCATTGATGCAACCCTCCGGTCGGAGGCGCGCCGCTCCCGTTCCGCCGGCGTCATCCCCGCTTCATCCGGCTTCACCTCTCCTTTATTGCCGTTCAAAATCGCCTGCGCCCGCTTCAATTCCTGGATCGCGATCGACG
>JBEKPC010000290.1:0-3448 GCA_049521155.1 Bryobacteraceae bacterium | reverse complement strand
GTGACTTCGGAGCTGGTCATGTTCCCGCGCGAAAATCATAACCTGACGCGGACGGGCGAGCCGAAGCATCTGGTGGAGAGCATCAACTGGCAGTGCTATTGGTTCGATCGATTCCTGAATGGCAACGCGGCCGCGAAAAGACCGAACGAACAATAGATGATGCTTCCGCCCGAGCTCGATCGGATCGTGCGGGCTCTCCATGCCGCTGGTTTTCGTGCGCTGATTGCCGGCGGAGCGGTGCGCGACCATCTGCTAGGCCTGGAACCGAAGGACTTCGACATTGAGGTCTATGGCGTTTCCTTCGATGTTCTCGTCGAGTTGCTGGCGCCCCGCGGCCGCATCGATCTGGTCGGCCAAAGCTTCGGCGTGGTGAAACTTACGGTGACCGGAGGCCGTGTTTATGATTTTAGCCTTCCTCGACGCGATAGCAAGATCGGCCGCGCGCATCGCGATTTTCTGGCCACCTTCGACGCCGATATCACTTTTGAGGAAGCCGCCAGCCGCCGCGATTTCACCATCAATGCGATGGCTTTCGATCCGGTTGCGAACCAGTTGCTCGATTATTTCGGCGGCCGCGACGATCTGGAAAATCGCGTGCTCCGCGCCACCAGCGATGCCTTTCGCGAAGATCCTCTGCGCGTTCTGCGAGGCATGCAGTTCGCCTGCCGCTTCAACCTGACCATTGACCCTGCAACGGCCGTCGAATGCCGGGCCATCGCGCACGAGTACTCGACTCTGGCGCAGGAACGCGTCGCCGAGGAGTTCATGAAATGGGCGGTTAAAAGCTCATATCCCGGCCGCATCGCCGAATATCTGGTCGCCACCGGATGGATGGTTCACTTCCCTGAAATTGCAAATCTGATAGCCGTTCCGCAGGACCCCGAGTGGCATCCCGAAGGCGACGTTGGCATCCATACGATGTATGTTGTCGATGCGGCGGCTCGCATTGCGGTGCGCGATTCGCTGGAAGGCGACGAACGCGCCGTGCTGCTGTTCGCCGCTCTCACGCACGATTTCGCGAAGCCGGACACCACCGCTCTGCGTGAGCGCAACGGTGCTCTCCGCTGGACCGCTCATGGTCACGAAGCGGCGGGAGGTCCACTGGCGCGCGCGTTTCTCGAACGCATCGGCATCAAGCCCGCTATTGTCGATCAGGTTGTGCCGCTGGTCGAAAATCATCTTGCGCATTCGAGCCTCCGCAATGATGTGACGCCACGAACAGTCCGCAGGCTTGCTCGCCGCCTGGCCCCGGCGAACATCACGCAGCTCATACGGCTCATTGAAGCGGATCATTCGGGGCGTCCTCCGCTGCCCGCTGGATTGCCAGAATCCGCGATTCGCATTCGTGATATGGCCGCTGCGCAGGCGGTCGCGACCAAGCCGCAGAGCGCGCTGATCCTGGGCAGGCACGTACTGCCGTACTTCGACAATCGCTCCGGTCCGCACATCGGCGAAATCACACGCGCGGCTTACGAAGCGCAGACGGACGGAGTGTTCTCTACCGAAGAAGAAGCGCTCCAATGGCTCAGCGAATATATGAACACGCGCTAAAATCGCGCCGCAGCGGGCTAAGATTAGGAGATGTACCCATTGCTAATGGCGCTGTTGTTGAGCGCCGACCTCACGCCGCAGATGCAGTCCACCGTGGATCACATTTCGGCGCAATCGTTACGCGGCCATCTTTCATTTATAGCCTCCGATCTTCTGGAAGGGCGCGCTACTCCCTCGCGCGGCCTCGACCTTGCCGCCGAATATATCGGCGCGCAATTTCGCCGCGCCGGCCTTGAACCTATGGGTGACGACGGATATTTCCAAACTGCGACGCTGATTCAGCGCGAGCCTAACTGGGAAGGCTTCGAGATGACCTTTACGGCCGGCGGGAAAACAATTTCCATTGCCAAGAGCGAAGCTTATCTGCTTCCTGACTCCGCGCTGAATCTTCGTGACGTCCCTGTTATTGTTGCCGATCAGAACACGCCTGCCGACCAGACGCGTGGCAAGGTGGTGTTCGTCGCGAACCCTCGCGGCAGAGGCAATTTCGATCAATCCGCGCTGGTCATCGCCGCTAGCACCAATCTTCCCACTGGACCGCAGGTCCGCGATCCTGAGGCGGGTGCGGGCCGCAGCGTGATCAACATCGTGAACAAGCCGGAGCTGGCTGCGTTTCTCCAGGAATATCCGGACGCGCGTCTCAGCGTTCACATGGCTGCGCCGATCGAACAGCCGGTAAAGGTTCACAACGTCGCCGGACTCCTGCGCGGCTCCGATCCAAAATTGAACGACACCTATGTGCTGCTCACGGCGCATTACGATCACCTGGGCGCACGTAGCTCGGGCGACGACAAGATTTTCAACGGCGCGAATGACGATGGCAGCGGCACGGTGTCCGTGGTCGAGATTGCCAGTGCCATCGCTGCGCTGAATCCGCATCCCAAGCGCAGTATCCTTTTTATGACGTTTTTCGGAGAGGAGCGCGGTTTGGTTGGCTCCCGTTACTATGGCCGGCATCCTCTGGTTCCGCTTGAAAAAACGATCGCGGATCTCAACCTGGAACAAATCGGCCGTACTGATGCGAGCGACGGCCCACAAGTTGGTACGGCATCCATCACTGGTTACGATTTCTCAGAACTGCCAGGAATCCTGGCCGACGCGGGCAAAATCACTGGTGTGAAGGTCTACAAAAATGAGCAGGCCAGCGATGCTTACTTCGGCCGCAGCGATAATCAAGCGCTCGCCGACGTCGGCATTCCCGCGCACACTCTGTGTGTCGCGTTCGACTATCCTGATTACCACAAGGTGAGCGATCATTGGGAAAAAGTCGACTTCGTGAATATGGCGAAGGTGGATCGAGCAGTCGCGCTGGCGCTCCTTCAAGTCGCCTCCGATGCGCCTCCGCCGAAGTGGAATGAGTCGAATCCGAAGGCGAAGAAGTACGTGGATGCGGCGAGGAAGCTGCATCCTTGAGATGTGGCCATTTCTACGGCCTATCGCCGGCGCCCAACAATCACAGCCTCTCCACACCAGTTCCGCATCCTCGGCGCAAGCGCCAGCACCGCCGAATCGAAAGATTCTAAAGTGTGCACCATTCGCCCCGCCCAAGCTTTCTCGAATCTCCCCCGTAGCACCCGCTTACCCATCGCGAATAAATTCATCGCATCCACACGAATGTCGACGAAGTGCGGATCGAGCGCCTTCAGCTCTTTCTTCGACAAGATAATATCCTCGCCTTGCTCCTGCTGCTCGCCTGCGACGAACGCGCGAAGCTTGCGAGCCGCGTTCAGCAGCGGATTCCCGCCCCATGTCTCGCACAGCACCAGCCGCGCTCCCGGCTTCATCACCCGCGCGAGTTCCTCCACCGCGCCGGAATACTTCAACGTGTGATGCAGGGCCGCGCACGCGAAGACCATATCGAATTCTCCGTCGTTCAACATGTCTAATTTGGTCGCGT
>JBEKPC010000289.1:0-3454 GCA_049521155.1 Bryobacteraceae bacterium | reverse complement strand
TCGGCACGCTCGTCGTTGTTTGCCGCAGGAAAAACGCGGGCGCCTTCCACGTGCGCCACGATACCCCATCCTTCCGATATAATCGTTTCGACAACTCCTTCGGGGGTCATAATATCGACAAGCGGCGCGCCGGGAGCCGATTCGCTACGCGATGTGGCTTCGAGATCGCGGCCCACCATCATGCGGATTAGCTCGGCTGGCGTGGTTTCAGAGATGATGCGCGTTCCCACGGTGACGCCATCGCGGAGGACGGTGGCGCGGTCGCAGATGCGGAAAATTTCATCCATGCGATGGGAGACGTAGACGATGGCGACGCCGCGCTGCTGGAGGTCCGCGATGAGGCGGAAGAGGCGAAGGGCAGCATCTTCGAAAAGAGAACTGGTAGGCTCATCCATCACTAAAATGCGGGCGTTCGAAGCAAGGGCGCGCGCGACGGCGACCAACTGCATTTCGCCGGCGCGCAGCGAACCGAGCATTGCGCGGGGGCTTGCGGCCAGACCGACTTGATCGAGAAAAGGCTGCGCGAAGCGCTGTAGCTCCGCGAATCGCACTGGTCTGCCGATGGCGATATTTTCGGCGATGCTGAGGTGTGGGAACAGATCGAGTTCCTGATAAATCATGCCGACGCCGAGCCGTTGGGCATAGAGAGGGCTCTTTATTTCGACAGGCACGCCGGCGATCGAAATGGTTCCGCTATCGGCGCGAACCGAGCCGGCGACGATCTTCGAGAGCGTGCTTTTGCCGGCGCCGTTCTCGCCCATCAGCGCATGCACTTCGCCTGCGTCGAGCGAGAAACTGGCTCCGCGCAACGCCCGCACGCCGTCGAAATGTTTATTGACGCCTGTAACGTTCAGGATCTCAGGCACGTAAAGAGTATAATGAAAGAAGCGATGGCTGGCTTCTCACTGGCGTATTTCCTGATCGCGCTGCCTTGCCTCGCTGATACCAGCTTTCAAACTACTATACAGCCTTTTGTGGCGAAGAACTGTTTCGGGTGCCACAACGACAAGATGCAATCGGGCGGCCTGAATTTGAAGGCGGCTACGGACATTGCGCGGAGCCGCGATCAGTGGGAGCACGTGGTTCAGAAACTCAAGGCCGGGGAGATGCCTCCGAAGGGCATGCCGAGGCCTGCCGCGGAGCAAGTGGCTTCGGTCACGAAATGGCTGGAAGACGAGTTCGCGCGCGAGGATGCGTCGCTGAAGCCGGATCCAGGCAGAGTGACGGCGCGGCGATTGAATCGCTACGAGTACAACAGCACCGTGCGCGATCTGCTGGCTGTCGATTTCAAGCCCGCCGACGATTTTCCGACCGACGATTTCGGCTACGGCTTCGATAATATCGGCGATGTGCTGACGCTTTCTCCGACGCTGATGGAAAAATATCTGACCGCGTCGCGGAAGATCGCGAAGCTGGCGATTGAAGGCGAGCAGGCTCCCAATATGGCGCTGAAGGATCGCCACGGGAATCGCGGCAAGAAGGCGGGCGAGTTCACCTGGGAGCGCAAGTTCAAATGGGAAGCCGACTACGTGATCCGGGTGGAAGCGGCGACCAAATATCCGGGGACTTTATTCTTTTCCTTCGATGGAGAGGCGCCGCAGAGCGTGAAGGCGGTTCCGGGATTCGTGGCGGTGGGGCGGGTTCATGATTACCGGATGCACTTGCAGCCCGGCGTCCATAAAATGACCGCGTGGTTCGAGGTAAGCGAAAGCGAAGCGATTGCGCAGTATCAGAAAGAATTGGAGGATGCAGAAAAGAAGCGTAAGAAAAAAGGTGAGCCGGAGCCGGCGGAGATCAAGCCTTTCGTATTGACCAAGGGCGCGGTGGATTATTTCGAGGTGCTGGGTCCCTACAATCCTTCGCCGCCGCCCAGGCCTGATGGATACAAGCGGATTTTTGTGTGCGCGCAATCGAATGACACGTGCGCGCGAGCGGATCTGGAACATCTGGCCAGTCTCGCCTGGCGGAGGCCGGTGACCGATGCCGAGGTGCGCAAGCTGGCGTCGTACGTCAAGATGGCGGAGGACGACGGCGAATCTTTCGAGAAGGCAATGGAAGTCGGGGTCGAAGCGGTTCTGGTCTCGCCTTATTTCCTGTTCCGCATGGAGCACGATCCAGCGACGGGCGGCGAGCATCGGATCAGCGATTACGAGCTGGCGTCGCGGCTATCGTATTTCTTGTGGAGCAGCATGCCGGATGCGGAGCTGTTTCGCCTGGCGAAGGAAGGGAAGCTGCACGATCCGGCGGTGCTGACGCAGCAGGTGACGCGGATGATCAAGGACCTGAAATCCGATGCGCTGGTGGATAATTTCGGCGGGCAATGGCTGCAAACGCGCAATCTGGACCGGATCAAACCGGATCCCGATAAGTTCGCGGCGTTCACGCCGGAGGTGCGCGAGGCGATGAAGAAGGAGACTGAGATTTTTTTCTCCTATATCATGCGCTACGACCGCAGCATCCTGGAATTTTTGACGGCCAAGTACACGTTCCTGAACGAGCCGCTGGCGAAACTATACGGAATTCCAGGCGTGAAGGGCGATCAGTTTCGCAAAGTGGATTTGACCGGAACGCCGCGGGTGGGCGTGCTGACGCAGGGCAGCGTGTTGACGGTATCCTCCTATCCGACCAGAACATCGCCGGTGATTCGCGGCAAATGGATTTTAGACAACGTGTTGAATACGCCGCCTCCGCCGCCTCCGGCGAATGTTCCGAGTTTGAAAGAATCTGAAGCGGGGTCCGCCATGAGCGTGCGGGAATCGCTCGAAAAACATCGCGCCGATCCGGTTTGCGCGGGCTGCCATGCGCGGATGGATCCGCTGGGATTCGGCTTGGAAAATTTCGATGCGATCGGACGGTATCGCACCGAGGATGGGAAGTTCCCCATCGATGCGAGCGGGACACTACCGAGCGGAAAATCGTTCTCGAACGCCGAGGAATTGATCCAGATTTTGCAGGACGACAAAGACGCGTTCACGCGTTGCGTGGTGGAAAAAATGTTGACGTTCGCGATCGGGCGCGGGTTGGAGCGTTACGACCGGCCGGTGGTGAACGCGATTACGCAGCGGATGGCAGAGAATCAATATAAGTTTTCGACGCTGGTGATGGAAATTGTCAACAGCGCGCCGTTCCAGATGCGGCATGCGGAAGAAGCTACGACCAAAATTGCGGGAGGAGTTCACTAAATGATCGCCGGGAAACATTTATCGCGCCGGACGCTGCTGCGCGGCCTGGGAGTTTCGATCGCACTGCCGATGCTCGATTCAATGCTGCCGGCGTTCGCTCCCACGACCAAGGCTCCGCTGCGCATGCTGTTCAACTACGTTCCGAACGGCATCGTGATGCCGGACTGGACGCCCACGGCGGACGGAGCGGGGTTCGATCTGCCGCGTATTTTGCAGCCGATGGCGGCGTATCGCGACAAGATGATGGTGATCAGCGGGCTGATGCAGAAGGC
>JBEKPC010000288.1:0-4970 GCA_049521155.1 Bryobacteraceae bacterium | reverse complement strand
CGAGCACCATGCGGCGAACTTGCGTAGCGCCGACGTAGCTGGCGAGGTTGATGCCCATGCCCTGTTTTTCGAGGCGCGCGAAATATTCGCGGAAGGTGCGCCAGTCAGCGGTGATGTGGTAATGCTCGTAGCCGGCACGATCGGATTGAATGATAGCGTCGTTGAGCGGGGCGATGGAGCCTCCTTCGCCGGTGATTTCCGTGGTGATGCCCTGGTAGATTTTCGAAGGCAGGCGCGGATCGACGAGAATGGAGAGTTCGGATTGGCCGAGCATGTCGATGAAGCCGGGAGTGACCACCTTGCCGGCGGCCTCAATGGTGCGTTTGCGAGGCGCGGCGATGAGGTTGCCGATAGCGGCGATTTTTCCATCGCGGATACCGAGGTCGCCGGAGTACCAGGGAGAGCCGGTGCCGTCGATGATGTGGCCGTTGGTGATGACCAGATCGTAGGTAGCGGTTGATTGCGCTGGCAGCAGAGGCGCGGTTAACAGCAGAGCGATTAGGAGTAGGACCCGTTTGCAAAGCTTCATCGGCTATCGAACCTCGAGATACAGCGCCTAAAACGCGCTTCCTGTACAGCCTTAGGCGGCGCGGCGCGGAAGCGCCGTTCTTCCACGATAATGCGTGCATATGGTAATGCATGTCCGGTCACTTCATGTCCTGTCACTTCGTGCCCTGTCCGCGCAGCGTTGGACTACGCCTTAGGATTGCGCCAAAGACGATCCAGATGCCAAGAGCGAGCCATTCGTAGGCCGTGAAATGACCGGGGATTGCGGGGACGACCTTCATCAGCATCATTGCGATGGCTACGAGCAGACCAATCCCGGCAACAAGCCATTCGATTGTTAGCAGTTTCGGCTGGCTTGGCAGCGCTCCCGCGCGTCCCATACTAAGGTACGCGGCGCAGGTCGCGGCCCATCCTATCGCGCAGGCGACGGAGCCCACCTCGGTAACCGGGACCAGGATGGCATCACCGAGGAGCATGCACGCGGCGGTAGCCAGGCCGATACAGAGAACTGCGGCTGACGGAGTTCTGTGCTGGGAGTGAATGAGGCCAACTCGTCCATCGACCAGGCCACGGCGTCCCAGGGCAAACAGCAGGCGGCTGGCGGCTACAAAATTTCCGTTGAAGCATTTGAATAGTGAAAGGAGCGCGGCGGCGAGGATGATGTTGACAATCCGACGCGAACCGGCTGCACGCTGGAAAGCAACCGCGGTCATGAATTGTTCGCTGGTCAGATCGTGCCACGGGGCGGCGAACGCTACAGCGGCGATGATGATGGTGTAAAAGAGAATGCCGATGAAGATGGCCATCCAGATGGCTTTGAGAAAGCCCTGACTGCGAAATTCGGGAGTGGATTCTTCGGCGGCCTTCCCTACGGATTCGAATCCGGTCATGAAATAAGAGCGTGGTGAGCAGCGCGGTGAGGCCGAGACCGATGATGAGGTGTGGGAGATAGATTGGGCGTCCGGCGATTCGATAGATCTGAAACCTATCGAGAGAAGGGAAGATGTAACCGGCGATGCGGCCCACGGCGACGGCTTCCCACGGACAGACGATGAAGTAGGCGAGCATCATCATCCACCCGGTGGAGAAGCTGACGGGGCGGGAAAAAGCCGCGGCGGTGTACGCGATCTCCCCCGCAGCATCGGGCATGGCGGCCACCAGCCGGCCATAGACCCAGCCGATCGGGAAAAGGAGTGCGCCACCGATGGCGAAGCCCAGCAAAGCGCCCAATGCGCCGCCGCGCAGCAGCCAATCGTCCATCACGACCAGCCAGCCGACGCCGACCATTGTCCCCCAGCCCAGGGTGAAGTAGTCGGTGAAGCGAAGTTTTCGGGCTAGATTTGACATGTCGACGTGTTCAGATCGGTGACGGTATGGAGCGCGAATTATAAAGCATCGGGACGAAGGGAAGGTCTTGCCATTACAAGCAGCATCGGCGACACGCCAAAAACTCTAGAATCTTTTTCTCAGCTTTTATTCTTGTAGCTTGAGCCGCGCTCTGGGCGCCAAAGAGGACGTCTGGGCAACAGCGGTCTTGTGATGTATTAAAGAGTGGTTTTGTGGGTTAGAATCGAGACACAAGACAGCTACATCTAAATATTGCAGTGACGAGGGAGCAAACGAATGTATCCGGAAATTATGGTTATCCCCATGCGGGAAGAATTGACTCGTTTGGGAATCGAAGAATTGCGCACCGCCGATGCTGTTGATCATGCCCTGAAAGCCAGATCCGGCACCGCACTGGTGATCGTGAATTCCATCTGCGGATGTGCCGCCGGCCGCATGCGTCCCGCTGTCCGCATGGCGCTGGAGAAGGCTACGCATCCCGATAAAGCGTTCACCGTATTTGCCGGACAGGACACCGATGCGACCGAGCGCGCCCGCAGTTATTTCACGGGCCAACCGCCGTCCTCGCCTTCGATTGCGATTTTGCGCGACGGCCAACTGGTATACATGATGCCGCGTCGCGATATCGAATCGCGCGAAGCCCCGGCTATCGCCGCCGATCTGAGAGCCGCTCTCGACAAATTCTGCGCGAGAACCGCTGAAGTCTAGGGTTGGTTTCTCTTTGGCCGGTTGGCCATAAACGCCTTCACGGCAATTCCATTTGGCTGCACGCCCACCGGAATCATGGTCAGAAGCGAGTATTCCGTGGGCTCCAGCTTTCTCGCGGTGCGCTTCTGTATTACGGTTACATCCCCCGACTGTGTGTCCAACACCAGCAGATACCTCTGATCCTGCGACAACGCCAGGCCATCGGGATGGCTTCCCACCTGGATAGTCGCGATACGCCGGCCCAGCTCAATGTCGTAGACGGCAACACTGTCCGATCCGAAATTGCTCACGTATAACCGTGAGCTATCGAGAGTGACCACGCCCCGTGCCGGATGCTGCCCCACCAGCGCGCTGCTGCCTACTTCATCGTTACCCGTTTCGATGATCGAAATACTGTCGGAATCAAAATCGCAAACCATCAATTCGCCGCCATCAGGCTTCAGCGCCAGACTTACCGGCGTCCTTCCGACATCCAGCAGAGCCAGGACTCGGTCGTTCGGCGCGTCTCCGCTTGTTTCTTGGGTTGATGACAAGGCAATGGAAGCTACCTGGGACGAGCCCGAACACGCTACGAACGCTTTGCTTGAATCCGGCAGAATCGCGATATCCTCGGGCTGCTGGCAGACTGGCAACGTCGCCCGCACCCGCAAAAGCTTCGTATCGATCAGCGAAACTGTATTATTCGCGCGGTTCGACACCACCGCAGTTGCGCCATCGGGTGAAACCCGCGCCAGTCCTGGTTCAGAGCCAACCCGAACATTCCCCAACACGACGCGCTTTTGCAGATCGATCACCGAAACATTGGCCGAGCCGGAGTTTGCCACGTAGGCGCGCCTGCCATCTTCGGAAACATCGATGAAGTACGGACGCCCGTGAACTCCAATCGTAGCCACCACGGCATTCTTCTCAGCGTCGATCACGCTGACGTTATTCGATCCGGAGTTCACCACGTAGATTTCGTTCTTCTCGCTGTTGGCCGCGACTCCTGTCGGTTCCATGCCCACCGGAATCGTTTTCGCCAGTTCAAAGGTTCGCAGGTCGATCACGCTGACGGTGTTGCTCTTCCCGTTGGTGACGTATGCATACTCGCGATAGGCGGGCCCGTAGTCCGGAAAACCTGGCTCGCGAAAATACCACCAGCCAGCCGCGCCCAGCAGCGGGATCAGGACAAGGATGAGCAGAATTGTTCGCAAGATGAAAAACGCTTTTCCGGAAGGAAATCCGGAAGAAACAAGATTACCAGACGCCGGTCGTTCCAACCTCTAGCGGGCCGTCAGTTCAGGCCGGGTCGGCTGATTGATGGAGGATTGTTCCTTCAACTCACTAGTTAATGCGGCTAGCTTATCGTCGGAAACGCGGATCTCTCCGTCCAAGATCATTAGCAGTTTGCCGGAGCCCGTACCCTGAAACTGCGCGCGGTGCAAGGTCGCATAGCTGCGGGCGTCGGCGGGAAGCGCGGCTCTAAAGTCCACACCCTGACGCACGATGGAAGAAAGCGACTCCGCGATTTTGTCGCGCAACGTGTCACCCAGAGAACCCGAGCGCAACGAGTCTCCCATAAGACCCTGGGCATCGATGCGTCCCATCTGCGCCGCCAATCGCAATTCACCGTCGGCTCCAACGATTGGGACCAGCTTCACCTGGATGGTGCCGTTGCCTTCTGCCATTTCGTTCACGGTGTCACGGCCAAAGCACGCCCAACGCTCAAAGTGCAGTTGAATCTCGAC
This sequence comes from Bryobacteraceae bacterium, assembly GCA_049521155.1. GTDB lineage: Bacteria > Acidobacteriota > Terriglobia > Bryobacterales > Bryobacteraceae > Palsa-187. The sequence goes on along the minus strand of JBEKPC010000288.1, from coordinate 681 downwards.
CACGGTTGCGGGCGCGTCTGCGGTCAGAACGGCGGTCTGGATCGCAATCCGCTCCCCGCAGCTATCCGATTTCTCAAGTTGGTCGCGAAGCACATCCGCAACCGTCACTTGCAGGTCCGACATATCGCTCGTCAGTTCGACTGGAAACGTATTCTGGCCGCCCTCCGCGGTGCTCTTCGACACAACGCCCGACGTAGTGATCGCCATGGGCTGGTTCGCAAACTTAATTGAGGCTTTCATCGGCGGGAGGTTATAGGCGACATCCAGACTATTGCTCTCGATGCTCATCTCCTCGCCCAGATCGACCTGTGCGCGCTGGAAGTTGGTGAGCGCGCGATCCAGACCCTGAGCCGAGCCCGCCATCTGCGTCGCGGCAGCGTTCGCATCCACTTCCTGATCGAGCGCTTTCGCTTCTTGCGCCAGTTCGGAATCTGTCTTCGTCAATCTCTTGGTAATTTCCTTTAGCCCCGATTTTTGTGCTTCGGAGAATCCCTCCATGAACTTCTTGTTTAACGTTCGCGCGGTTTCGAGCGCGTCTTCCAGTGTCTTATCGTGGGTCGCGATTTCCGGCGCCGGGTAGAGAGACATCACGCCATGCTCCTCGGTTTCAACATGCTGCTGTGGTCGCCTTTTGTGACCGAGGATATTTTCCCGCGTTTCGCGCGGCTGAAGGCGGCCGGC
>JBEKPC010000287.1:0-3573 GCA_049521155.1 Bryobacteraceae bacterium | reverse complement strand
CCGTGACTTCGGGCCGCGAAAGCAGAAAGACCAGCTTGCCGCGCACCTGATCGAGTGGCGGCCAACCGTCTGCTGCGACCGCGGCGCGCAGGCTGGAATGTCCGCGCAGCAGATCGTCCGGAACAAAGAGCTGGCGGCGGGGGATTACGGACCGAACTTCGCTGTCGAGTTCGTCAGATTCGGCTTTTGTCAGGTCCTGGCCATCTTTGGTCTCGATGAACATGTAGACCGGTATGTGGTGCGGATGCGCCGCGGACCAATGCTCCACCTCCCTCAGGCACTCGGCAAAAGGCTGGCAATTGCTGCGGAAGTCCGTCTTCGGCTTGTGCATCACTTTGAATCCGGGCTTTTCGAGCAGAGCGGGCGGATACGGCGAGGGTGCGTCAGGAATCTGCGCGGCGGCGAGTTGGGACTGAATGGCGAAGCGGGAGAAGCGGCCACCGCTCGGGTCGGCGTAGACATCGATCTCGAGCTCACGCATGCCTGCCTGAAGCTGGGCGGAGAGCGCGGCGTGCCGGTAATCGAGTGCGGCGGCTTCGTGCGGGTCCCTTCTGGCGATCCATGCGTCTTCGGCCGGTGTGAGACCCGCATGGTAGCTATTGTGCGTGCCGATAATCTGGATCTGGTTCAGGCTCAGATCGGGCGCGAAGGTGGGGCCGGCTCCGGCGCCGCACGTTATAGTGCAGGCGCCACAAAGGAGGACCGCGATGGCGGCGCGGAAGAGATTCGAAGACTCGGTGAAGACTTGGCGCATGGTGATCCGATCCTAGGGACGGATTCTGAATGGAAACAAGTAAGGGCATGTAACCGGCGAATGGGATTGCTCTAAATTGAGCGAATTGAGGACCTTAGGGGGCAGCCCCGCAGACCGGAGGACAGGTAAGAAGGCAGGTAAGAAGTTCGATTCATTCGTCATTCATCTTCGCGAGCTAGGATGGATCTCACAGCCTAATACCGGTGGCGCACAGAAAATGGCGGCAACATCCAGCATCCCTTCTTCGGCCATCGAAGAGCAGGCGGTTCGCGCCGCACTGACGAGGATTCTTGCCAGCGAACAGTTTCGCCGCTCGGAGCGGATTTCGAGATTCCTGGAATATGTAATCAGTCATACGCTGGAAGGGGACAGCGACTCGCTGAAGGAAGTCTGCATTGGGATCTCGGTCTTCGCCCGCGAGGCGGCATACGATCCCCAGTTGGACCCGATTGTCCGAGTAGAAGCGCGACGGCTGCGGACCAAGTTGGACGAGTATTATGCCAAATCTGGCTCGGACGACAAGATCGTCGTTCGGATTCCAAAGGGCGGCTATAAGCCGGTTTTTGTGGATCGCAGTTGTGCTGACGAGGAGGTCGGCGAGCCGCTGGAGGTGCTCCCCCCGCTGGGGGGCCCACTTCAAGAGCCACTCGAAAGCCAGGAAAATGCTGCTGATGTCCTTCTGGCACGCCTGCCCAACACCCGCTTGTGGATTGCCGCGGCGCTAGGCCTTGCAATCCTGTTGGCCGCCGCAGCTCCCGTCCTCTGGCGCCGTTTCCATGCGTTGCCCTCAGATAGCTATTTGCCGATTCCCATTCCGATTACCAGCTATCTAGGCGAGGAGTTCGAACCGGCCCTATCACCGGATGGAGCCCGGTTTGCTCTGGTCCGCAATGAAAGCATCGGAGTGTACAACATTTTTGTGCAGTCCCTTTCCGGGGGCAATCCTGTTCAACTAACCGATGATCACTCCGGCGAAAATCTGAATCCGGCTTGGTCGCCCGACGGCCGGGATATCGCTTTCTTAAGAATGACGCCTGAGCAAACGAGCGTCATCGTGGAACCGGCTGTCGGCGGCCCCGAACGGCAGATTGCCAAGCTCGACAGCGAGACGGTGGTGTGGAAATCGGACGCTGCGGAGTTGCGTGGCTCGCTCGGTCCGGCCTGGTCCCCCGATGGGCGCTACTTGGCAGTTTCCGAAGATCAGGGCAACTCCTCCTCCGAGGGGCTGACGCTGATTCCGCTAGGGTTCGGGACAACGCGCCGTCTGACTGGTCCCCCTGGGGGTGCAGTCGATGTGGATCCGTCTTTCTCGCCCGATGGACGAAGCATCGCTTTTGCACGCGAAAGCAGTAATTCCTCGGCAGACATTTTCATCGCGTCCGTGAGCAACGGCAGGTTGAGACAGCTTACATCGGATCAGCACGACATCCGCGGCCTCTGTTGGGGGCCGGATGGCCATTCGATCATCTTTTCCTCCAACCGCGGCGGCTCGGGCTACGCTCTCTGGTCGGTGCCGGTCAGCGGCGAGGCGACGATGTTACTGTCGTCCAGCGGTGTTCAGCCCATACAACCCTCTACAGTTGCGGGCAGCAGGCTGCTGCTGTATGCGGACCTCTCGCAGAATACCAACATCTGGCGCATCAATGCGGCGGGCGCCGCCAAGCCCGTTTTACTCATCGGCTCATCAGGCCGCAATAACAGTGCGCGTTACTCTCAGGACGGCAGCAGGATCGCCTTCGTGTCGGACCGCTCGGGCAATTGGGAACTCTGGATTTCGGAGCGTGATGGCCGAAATCCAACTCAGCTCACCCATTTTGAGGGGCCAATGCTCGGATCGCCGCGTTGGTCGCCGGACGGCACCTGCATCGCATTCGATGCGCGTCCCAATGGACATTCTGCAATTTTCACGGTATCCTCGGCGGGCGGCGCGCCGCATAGGCTCATGCAAGACTCGTTTGAGGAACGAATGCCAAGCTGGTCTCCGGACGGGAAGTATATTCTGTTCAATTCCAATCGCAGCGGATCCGTAAGGCTCTGGCGGGTTTCAGTGTCGGGCGGCGACCCAGTTCGATTGACCGACACAGTCGCGTACGACAGTTTCGAGACAAAGGATGGCAAGTGGATTTACTTCAGAAGCTCCGCCATGGAGATATGGCGCGTCCCGGCATCCGGCGGAAGGGCGCAAAAAATCTCTGCCGTTCAAAGCGTCGCGGGAGGACGCTACTTTGATCTAGAGGGCAACAGTCTTTACTTTGCAGCGGGCAATAACGTTCCTCACACTCTGGACAAACTTGACCTTCAGAGTAACAAAGTGCAACCAATCGCAGTGATTCCCCAAGGCCTGGTGGACGGCACTCCAAGTCTCAGTGTTTCCCCCGACGGCCAAAGTATTCTGTTCGCCGAGATTGATAACAGCGGGAGCGACATCTATGGACTGCGTCGCAGATAAGATAGATGCCACCCCCTGAAAACGGTGTATAGGACAGTCAGGTCGGGGCCGCAACCGGCTGTTCCGAGCCAAAGACTTTAGTGCCATTTTTTAGTCTCGATCACCCGGTCTCAACTAGCCGCCCTTTATGAGGTAGGTTGAGACCGGGTGATCGAGATTGAAGACGTTACCCCGGCCGAAAGGCTGGCCTGGACTCCCGGCTGAATTCCAGTGCTTGACATCCTCCCCTTCCTAAAGGACTGATCTTTACCCATATCTTTGGCCGGACACAGGGGGCGAGTGAGGTGGATGCTCGAGTATCTTCCACATGGCGGTCATGGCGTCGAGGTACAGCAAGCCGAGCCACAAGCTTTTCGTTCCCGGCTCACCG
>JBEKPC010000286.1:0-4329 GCA_049521155.1 Bryobacteraceae bacterium | reverse complement strand
GTACAAATCTTACGGTTCAGCCCTTTTGGTGCCCTTGCCGCGGGCCGTGCTTGGATTTACGATGGCCCCATATCGTTTATCTATTCGCGAAGCCGCAGAGCGAGAAGAATCGACGCAGGTGAAATCAATGATCGAAGAATCGAACAACGGAATTGTCACCATCGAGATCCGAGAACCCGACGATGTGGAGACGTTCGGCATCTACTGAAGCGACCGCGAACGGCCTGATTTAATAAAGTCCACAACGAATCGAATAATATAAACGCATGGCGCACGTCAAGGCAAGTCCAAAAACATATGACGTGGTGATCGTCGGCTCCCGAGCGGGCGGGGGAGTGGCGGCGCATGTTCTGGCCCTGGCCGGCGCAAAAGTATGCATGCTCGAAGCCGGGGAGTGGCTCGTTTGCACGAAGCAATCGAGCATGTTCCAGAGGCCGTACAATGCGCCGCATCGCGCATCGGGCAGCAAGGAAAAGCATTCGGTTATTTTCGACGCCACACTGCAAGGCTGGCAGGTGCCTGGCGAACGATATACCTCAGCGCGGGGTTCGGAATATTGACCGCGCTCGCGCCCGTAGCACTCTGAATAAGAATGAGCGTCCAGTGCGAAAAGGCCGTTAGGGTGGGAAAGCGTTGGTTTCATAACATATAGGGCAATCGGCGTTGAAACTTAGTAAGTCGGGATGATGCTCAGTCCAGTTCGGTGGGGACGGTCACTAACGGCATTTTTTGCTGATCAATGATTCCGATGTGCACCAACTATTACTAAAGAGTTCGCGAGAAGTCTTACTGTCCGATGGCTACTGTTACCGGCGGACTGGACACGTTTCCCTGCGTCAACACGACCGGTACCTGCGCACCCGCTACGATCCCTGATGGCACCGTCACATTCACCTGGTAGAGACCGGCGAAGCCCGGCGCAAGCCCAGCGAAACCAACGGTAGCACTCTGTCCGCCGATGGTGCACGTCACGGGTGCGACCGTCTGCGCGGGCGGCGCCGACGGACTCGCCGCTCCGTCTGCGACCGTTGGGCTCACGGCACCGAGCCCGGTGGCGTAAATCTCCAGCACGTCGCCGGCGCTGGCGCTGCCTTGTCCAGGCAGGAAATAGTTGCCATTCGATTTTAAAATGATGATCGCGCCTTGCCCGCTGCCGTTCGAGTTCGATGTAAAGACCGCCGGCTCAGCCGGTGCGATGTTCACGGGCTCCAGCATCGACGACGCTTGTCTGCTGGAGCCAAGGGTGCCAACGCACGGTCCTCCGCCTCTGCGAGGCCAGCCTGCAGGCGCTCGAAGCGAGCTTTGCCCGTTTCTGTCATTTCAACAATATTCTGGCGGCGGTCGTCGGGATCTGAAACGCGCGGCCGTCGCGGTCGCGCCGGCTCCGGCCTTGACCCAGATCCGGCCGTGCGAAGAAGGACTCATATGAAGGCGAAGAGCACAATCGAGCGAAGTCAGTTTCGGCTACGATGTTGGACGGAAGCGGGGGAACGTCAGGAGCGCTACGTACTTCCGGCATGCTGACGGCGGCCCGCGGGCTGCGGAGGTTTTGCCTTATTTCGCCGATTTTCCGCTAAGTGTCTCTTGAATCGCTTTGACCGTCTGGTCCGTCTGCATCCGCAAAATCGTTCTACCGTTTTCGATTGTCTTTTCAATGGGTTTAAGATTCACGCCGTTGACCGTGAGTTGATCGGCTTCGGTCCTTTCCTTCAACCTCGCGCTCTCGGGATTCAGGGCCATCAGAATTGCAGTGTTGTAGTAATTGTCACCGAAGCCGGCGCCCCGCTTTTCGGCAATACCCAGGGTTGTTTTCATGTAGTCGTAGACCGCCCTGCGATCGTAATATTCGGCCACATAATGCACCCTGGCAGGGCCGGCAGCCCAATTGGGACTCAGTTCTTCGGACACTTCCTTCATACCCCGCTGCGCGCCTTGATGGTCCCCGATCAAGATAATCTCCTTGAACCCATCGTTTTTCAGCGTCGTACAAATGTCAGTCAAAATTGATTTATAGGCGGCAAGGGAAATATTGAAATCGCCGATGTACGGGCCGCGAGCGCCGTCGTCAGGCGGGACGTACCTGATCACAGGGGCAATCAGGGCGTTCCCGAGTTTGCGGGCAATCCTATCGGTAGAACCACGCAACATGTTCTGATGTTTGTCCAGGGTTATAAACGGCCCGGTGGCCTCCAGCCCACCCGCGGGAACGATGACGGTGGTCTTGCCCGATTTCAAGGCGTTCCTGATTTCGAGCCACGTCATTTCTTCCATAAAGACGGTATCGACTGGCTTGATGGCTGGTGGATTGACATATTCCTTGAGTTGACGCGATTCAACCCCGCCCTGAGCGAATGCGACGGGCATCACGATTGAAAAGAGAAGGATGCTGGTTAGAATCGAGTTGAGCTGTTTCATTGCTGCTTCTTTTCCTTGATGGGCCCGTTCGAGTCCGGCGATTTGGAGGCGTCCTCCTCGTGCTTCAATACCGGAGCCTTTCCCTTAATAACGCCCAGAATTTCCTCTCCTTCAACCTTGAGCAAAGGCGGGGCGCCGACTTTCTTCAGCAACGCGATCGTATCCGGGTGCGAGAGGGGAACGCTGGTCCTGAGCGCGGGGCCGTTGGCCATGTCCGTGACCGACCAGCCGCGGGCGGTGCGGAAGTCAAGTTTGGCTCCCTTGTTCACCAGATACTCCACGACATCATTCTGGCCGCGATAGGCCGCCCCCATCACAGCCGTGTAGCCCGCGCCGTCCTGGGCGTTCACATCGACTCCAATCTCCTCCACCAGGTACTTCACGGTCGGCAGGACAGGTTCCGGCGCGGTGGTCGAAAAATTTCCAGCCCAACCAACACCCGCCGCCACATGTAATGCGGTGTCTTTTTGCAGCGACACCGCCTTCGAATCACCGCCGTGCGCCAGAACGAACTTCATGGCGGGCAGGTCGTTGGCTTGTGCTGCCCGCCAGAAAGGAGTGGAACCAGCCAGGCTGATCCACGCCTGGTTATGATCCGCCGGCCGATACCAAATGCCGGTCTTTAAGGGGACATTGAAATCTGCTTTATGATCGGCGAGGAGTGTGAGCAATTCCAAGTACGAAGTTTTTTCCTTGCGTGTGTCCGGAACCGGAAACCACGCTACCGGCGCCCACTGGCAGTCGAGGACCGCATACACCGGGCTCATCCCGTTATCGTTGGCCTTACTCACGTCGGCGCCGCGCTCCACTAACTGCTTCGCCAGATCAAAATGCCCGTTTTCGATGGCGATGATCAACGCCGAGGTGTGATCTCCGTCACCTAAACGGTTTACGTCCGCGCCGCTCTCGAGCAGCGCCTGGACGGAGTCCGTAAAGCCGTCACGGGCCGCGAAGTGAAGCGCGGTCCAGCCTCCCATGAATTCGGCGACCGCTCCACGGGGCGCCCGTTGCGCAGTTTGCCCCGCGCGGGCCGCCGGAAGCGGATTGCCGTCCTCGTCCACCATCCGACGCTCGACCTTGGCGAGCGCGCTCGATGCGTTCAGATCCGCATTCTTCGCCGCAAGCACCCGGATCACCGCCGCACGATTGAATCCCGCGGCGAACATCAATGCGGTCTGACCGCGCATTTTTTCGCGCGCGTAGACGTCGGCGCCCGCTGCCAGCAGCGCCTTCACCGAGTCCACATCGCCCGATGCGGCAGCCAACATGAGCGGAGTGCTCCCCAAATCGTTCGCGATATTCGGGTTCGCTCCCGCCTTCAGCAGCACCGCAATCACCGGGGCGTGACCCTTCTGGGCCGCGAGCGCGAGCGGGGTAAGGGCTTCTACGCGCGTGGTGGCCGTCAATCCCGCTCCAGCGCCGATTAACAGCTTCGCCAGCTCAGGGTCGCCGTTCATCGCCGCCCAGTGCAGCGCCGTCATGCCATCGCCTTGCGCGATGTTCACATCAACCTTCTGCTTCATGAGCGCAACAATCGCCGCCCGATCGCCTTTCATGGCCAGATTCGCGACGCGTGCGTCCTGATTTCCCACAATCACGACATCTGCCGCAAACGCTTTCGCCAGCATCACTCCCATCACTCCCATGACGATCCCGTAACTTAGCTGTTTCATGGACATGATCCTCGCTATTTCAGATGGCCAATTCCCCGGTGCTGTCACCGATTTTTTCGACATCGGTCAGTCCCAGACGGCGCACTACGGTTAGCAACAGATTCGCCATCGGCGTCCCCTGCGGGCACCTCAAATGGAGATTGCCCTGAAGGGCTCCATTGGCGTGGCCCATCAGAAATACCGGGACCCGTTTGTGTTCGTGGACATGGGAATCTCCCATTGGGCTGCCGTACACTACCAG
>JBEKPC010000285.1:0-3705 GCA_049521155.1 Bryobacteraceae bacterium | reverse complement strand
TCCTTCCAAGCAGAAAAGGCGGCGATGGGAGCTACAACCAGCGAGCGCTTGAATATACCGCGTGCGCGACCTATTGCGAAATTTGCTAGGGCGACGCTAGTCTTCCCTGCTCCTGGAACTGAAAAGTCGGCACCGTGCGGGAGACGCAGAATTGCGGCTAGATTCTTCAACTGAAATGGCTTTAGGCTTCGGGTGAAGCCAGCTGCCTGCGGATTCCGACGATGTGAATGGGTCGTTCCGACGCGATGTGAATAAAGTCGGAGCGCAGCGACGATGGTATTTGAATGATGCCTCAGATTATTCACATGGTCAAGAGTTTTCCGTCCCGAGCGGGGATGGGGGTGTGGGGCAAGGGGACGGCGTTTGAGTCCCCTTGCCCCACATCGGCAATGGAGAAACCGCTTTTATGATGATGGTTCCTCCAGCTTCCGGCCACGCTTTTTGCGGATCGATTCCCCATTTAGTTCGATGCGAAAGGCGTTGTGGACTAGGCGGTCGAGAATGCTGTCGGCGATGGTCGGATCGCCGATCTGCTCGTGCCAGTGAGCGATCGGCATCTGAGAAGTGAGGATAATGGACCGACGCTGATAGCGGTCATCGCAGATTTCCAGAAGATCGCGGCGCTCGCTGTCTTTGAGCGGGGCCATGGCGAAGTCATCGAGGACGAGAACGTCCACGCGCGCCAACTTCAGCAGCACTCGTCCGATGCTGCCATCCACGTGCGCCACGGCGAGTTCACGGAACAGCTCGGTGGTTCGTTTGTGCAGGACCGAAAAGCCGTCGCGGCAAGCTTTCTGGGCCAGCGCGCAGGCCAACCAACTCTTCCCGATTCCGGTCGGCCCAATGAACAAAACGTTCTGGTTCTGCCGCACCCATTCGCTCGCCGACAGGGTGCGCAACAGCTTGCGATCCAGTCCGCGCGGATGCTGGTAGTCGATGTCTTCGATCACACCGCGCTCTTTCAACCGGGCGGATTGTAGACGGCGCGCCAGCGCGCGATTCTCTTTCCAGAGCCATTGCTGATCAACGAGCAGAGCGAAACGCTCCTCGAAGCTAAGTTGACTGGAATCGGCCGTCTCGATCTGCGCGCGGAAGGCGTCCGCCATTCCGTGTAGCTTCATGGTGTGTAACTTTTCAATGGTGGGTTGGTTCAACATGGCAGTCCTTTCAGATGGGAAGTGTGGTTACTGCAGCAGAGTGGTGGGTGGATCATAGTAATCGGCGCCCCGCACGTTCTCATGCCGCGGGCCGGACTTGCCGGGCTCGGGGTTCAACGTCGTTTGTCGGTCCAGCGAACGCTTGAGGATGGAGCGCAAACTGGAATAGGAGCAGGCCTGGAGTTGCAGGGCACGTTGGCTGGCGGCTTCCAGTCGCTGCTCGGAATAGGTCTTAGCCAGACGCAGGATTCCGAGGCAGGCGCGATATCCCATCTCCGGATGGGGCTTGCGGTCGAGGATGGTGCGGATCACTTCGGCGGTGGCTACTCCCACCGTTTCACCCCAGTGGATGAGCCGGGAAGGCGTCCATTGCAAGTGCGCCTGATGACTCTTGGGCATGTGCTCATGAACGGTGGTGTGCCGGTACATCATGGAACTGCGCGCGTGCGACGCGATGCGCTTGCCGGCCTGAAACAGTTCGATGGTGGCCGCGGTGTAGCGCGCTTCGAGCTGTTGGCCGGCGAACTGGTAAGGGACGCTGTAATAATGCCGGTCGATCTCGACGTGGTAATCGATGTTGGCGCGAACCGTTTTCCATTCCGCCATCACGTAGCGTTGAGCCGGCAGCGGTTGAAGAGCGGGACGATCGATGTCCAGGAACAGTGAGGTCCGGGTGCCCTCGCGTTTGCGGAACCGCCGGCTGTTGAGGCGGTCGAGTAGCGCGTCGATGGCTTCGTTCAGCTCGGCGATGGCGAAGAACTTGCGGTGCCGCAAGGCCGCCAGTATCCACCGTTCCACGATTCCGACGGCGTTCTCGACCTTGGCCTTATCTCTCGGCTTGTAGGGCCGCGCGGGCAGCACGGCGATGCCGTAGTGCTGCGCCATCTCGTGATAGGTGCGGTTCAGATCCGGCTCATAGCGGCACGCTCGTGTTACTCCGGTCCGCGGATTATCCGGCACCAGTAACCTGGTCACGCCCTGGAAAAACTCAAACGCGCGGACATGGCAGTCGATCCAGTTCGACAGATCCTGGCTCAGCGCCGCTCGTGCAAACGTGTAGGTGCTGGCGCCGAGCACAGCCACGAAGATCGACGCCGGCGCGGTCTCTCCGGAGACCCGATCATGAATCGCGACCGTGTCACCGGCCCAATCGACAAAGGTCTTTTCTCCCGCCTTATGATCCTGCCGGAGCACCACGTCGCGATTCCGATTCCACCGCTGATACAACTCACAAAACCGGCTATAGCCGTAGCCGTCTGGATGCGTTTCCCGATACTCCTCCCAGAGCAACTGCAGCGTGAGATGTTTGTGAGTCTGAAGCTGGGCCTGCAGCGCGCCAAAATCTAAACCAGGCCGCGGTTGCGTGGGTGTGCGCAACGGTCGAGACGGAAACAACAACTCATCCAGCCGTCCGTCGTCCAAGTCGTCCGGCAATGGCCAACTCAGTTTCGCGGCAGCGGCTTTTTCCAAATATCGATGAACAGTCGCCTGTCCGATCGAGCAACTGCGCGCGATCTGGTCCTGGCCCAATCCCAAGCCAAACCTTAAGCGGAGAACCTCTTTTATTTTTCGCATAGACAACTTTCTCTGGGGCAATCAGCTCCCTCCACCTTTCAGTGGAGGAGACTGTCGCCCCCTGTTGTCCAGCGCCGCCGCGCTTACATGAAGTTCTTTTTAGAAAATCATTCCGGGCATGTGAATATCGATTCCGGGCCACCGAGTTTTTTCATCCATTTCAGCCCGGAATCCATATTCACATCGCGTCGGAATCCGTATTCACATCACTCCGGAACGATTATTCACATGCCCCGGAATCCGCACTAAAGAATAGCGACGCTAATTTCGGCGGCATGGTCCCGCCTCTATCCTTTGAATTGAGCTTTGTGGCTCAATCGGGAGAAGAGCGTGAAAAACAAGATGCTCACTTACGGCCTGGCGACGACACTTTTTGTCAATGCGGCGCCGCCTCACGTGACTATAACGGAACCGGATGAAATCAAAGAACTCGACCGATGTGTCCAGAAGCGCTTTCAGGATCCTGCCGCGATTTCGCGACCTTGATGATGGAGGCGGCGCGCGCGCTCGGCCTCGCGGCCCGTTTCGTCTCCGGCTATCTCTATGTGCCCGATCGCGACACCGGGGAGCGACATCTGGGCGGCGGCGCGACTCATGCGTGGTGCCAAGTCTATCTGCCCGGCTCCGGTTGGGTGGAATTCGATCCCACCAACGGGATCGTCGGCAATCGGGATCTCATTCGGGTCGCAGTCGCGCGCGATGCGCGGCAGGCCGTTCCGCTGCACGGCTTCTACTATGGCGACAAGGCGGACGAAGAGGGAATGGTGGTCTCGGTCAGGGTGCGAAGCCTTGGAGACGTCGCCGACACGGGAGTCGCCAAATGCTGATCGAAGCGGGCTTCGACATAACTTTTCAGTGCCCGGCGCAGACGCCGATGCTGCTGCAACTGAACATCCATCCCTCGCGCGTCGGCGATCTGCGGTCGCCCGACGTCATCTATTCCGATCCGCATTACGCCATGCGCGCCTATCTC
>JBEKPC010000284.1:0-3730 GCA_049521155.1 Bryobacteraceae bacterium | reverse complement strand
CTGCCAGTTGATGCTTTCCACAAGATGTTTCGGTTCGCCGGTGCGCGTCAGGTTATGATTCTCGCGCGGGAACATCACCAGTTCCGAAGCCACGCCAAAATGTTGCAGCGCGCGGAACCACTGCTCGCCCTGCTCGATCGGAACGCGGAAATCGTTATCGGAATGAAGCACCAGCGTCGGGGTCTTCACTTTCGCCGCATAGTGCAGCGGCGAGTATTTCCAGTATTCCTCGTAATTCTGAAATATATCGCCGCCAAAATCTTTCTCGTGGCCATAAGCGCCGTCGCGCGTTCCATCGTCGCTGATGAAATTCGAGATGCTGCGTAGCGTGACGGCGGCGCGGAAAATATCAGTCTGAGTGGTAATCCAGTTCGTCATATAGCCGCCGTAGGATCCGCCCGTAACGCCCAGGCGGTCGCGATCGATCCACGGATTACGCTTCAGCGCTTCCCCCACTCCGGTCATGATGTCGGTGTACGCTTTCCCGCCCCATTCCTTCATCACCCCGCGTTGAAAATTTCGCCCATACCCGGTGGAACCGCGCGGATTCGAGAAAAACACCGCCCAGCCACGCGCCGCGTAAACCTGAAATTCGTGATACCAGTCGACGCCGTACATGCCCGCGGGTCCGCCGTGAATACTCACAATCATCGGATACTTCTTTCCCTGTTCCCACCCAATCGGCTTCACCAGAAAGCCGTCGACCCGCCAACCGTCGGCCGCAGTGTACGGCAGCCGCTCCACTGTGGCAAGCGTTCGCTGCTCCCACAGCGATGTATTGAGGTGCGTCAATTGACGCTCCGCGCCGGAGGAGTCGCGAACATATAAATCGTCAAGATGCCCGAAATCGTTCGCCAGATACACCAACGTTTTCGGCGCTTCGTGCACCGAGACGGATCGCACTGCGCGGGCGCCGGACGTGATCGCACTCACGGCGCCGGTCGAAGCATCGACGCGATAGAGATGCGTCTCGCCTTTCACGCCGGAGTTCAGGTAGAGCGCGCGGCCCTGTTCCGCCCATATAAGATCGGCCGCGGTTTGATCGAAGTCCTTATTTAAAGCAACACTCGGTTGCCCGCCTGTCGCCGGCGCCAGGTAGATCAGCGGCGGAGCTTCCTCATCTTCGGCGCCTAAGAACGCAATGCGGCGTCCATCGGGCGACCAGCGCGGGCTGTTATCCGGCCCCGCGTGATCGGAGATTTTCGTGAGCCCTCCTTCTCCTGTTGCCGCAATCGTCCAGACATCGGAGTTGTGATCGAGATCGAACTCCTTGCCCGTACGGTTCGATACGAACGCGATGCGCGTCGAATCGGGAGACCAGTGTGGATCCAAATCGTTCCAGTTATCGCCGTCCGTGATCTGCTTCGCCGCGCCGGTCCGCACATCAATCACGGCGATGTGCGAGCGCTTCTCGTCAAAATATCCAGTGTCGTTGAACTTATAACTGATGTGCGTGTAGTGGCGCACATCGCTCGATTTGCTCGGTGGCGGACCCGTGCGGGTCAGGCAGACGAAGCGCGTTCCGTCAGGCGACCATTCGAAGCTCGACGCGCCGTTTTCCAAGCTCGATACCCGGCGCGCTTCCCCGCCATTGCGAGAGAGCAGCCAGATCTGCGCACGCCCGCCGTCCCGCGCCGACAGAAACGCCAGGAATCGTCCATCGGGCGACCAGCGCGGCGAGGTCGAAGAAGTCGTGTCGCCGGTGAACGCAACCGCCGGATGCGTTCCCTCGGTCGAAGCGATCCAGATGCGGGACACGCGGCGGTTCGCTTTTTGATCGATCGTCGCGACGGTATAGGCTACCCATTGGCCGTCAGGCGAAATCTGCGGGTCGCTGATAAATTCGAACGAAAAGTAATCTTCGGCCGTGATGCCGGGCTTTATCTGCGCCCGGGCGAATGCGCCGCACAGGATCAGCAATAGGGCGAAAATGCGCTGCATGAATCACATCATATCGAATGGAAGCTAATGCGCCGTATAGGATTTTGAAAAACCGTTGCGGCTGTTCGTGATCGTATATTTTCCATCGCTCGAAATTGAGGCTTTCAGGAAATTGCCTTTGCATTCGGAAGTCGCCTCCATGTTTGCGATCTTCTGTTCACCGGCGTTGTGCGCCGCGTCGGTCGCTAGCGACAGATGAACCTGCCAGGTATCTTCCAGCCCCGGAATTTTCGCGATGGTATCCCATGCATTCGCGCCCAGGCCCTTTCGGGGACCGTTGTTCACGATTACCACCTGTGGCCGAAGCGCCCAGACATGCGCCGGCGCCCCCGAATTGTCATCATGAAAGCCGTGATGCGTTGCCTGGAATAGCGTCACCTGCCCGACGTGATTCTGCGGACACGAAAGCTCCAGTTCCTTGTTCCACGTCAGGTCGCCGAGATCGAGAAACGTAAATCTTCCAAACGTCAGCTTGAACCCCAGGCTGCGCGCATTCTCGGTCGGATCGGGATCCTTCTTCGCCGCGCTCGCGCAATAAGGATTCGCCTCGCCGCCCTTCGAAACAACACTACCGTTGGAGCTGAGAATATCCAGGCGGACACCTTTCAGCTCGATTTTATCGTTCACCGTTACGGACCTTCGTTTCCCCTTCGCGACAGTTTTGTAAGCTTCAAAACGCTGCGCATCGTCGGGATTCTGCGTCTCCACTGAGTCGCCGTGATCGATGTACTTGTCGATCGGCATCAGCTTCGCCAGCGCAGGCACACCGCCCACATGGTCGCCATGAAAATGCGTGATCAGCACGGTATCGATTTTCGTGAGATGCGCCTGCTTCGTCGCAACGTCGTAAATCCGCTGCGCATCCCGATCCCCGGGATTTCCCGTATCAACCAGCATGGAAGCTCCCACAGGCGTGACGATCAGCGTCGCCGCCCCGCCCTCCGTGTCGATCCAATAAATGTCAAGCGTTTTCTGCGCGCTCAGCGTGACTGCCGTTAGTAAGAAAAGAAATTTCAACACGCTGCGATTTTACATCTTGACGAGTCCTACGAGCCCGAGCATACTATATCTAGCAGTGTACTAGTATGCCGAAGAAATACCTACCCACCCCTAAAGATCTCCTTCCGCTATCGCCCACGCTGTTCCACCTGCTGCTCGCCCTCGGCGACGGCGAACGCCACGGCTACGCATTGAAGCGCGAAATCGCGCGCCGCACCAATGGAGCCATCAATCCCGGCGCGGGCGTTCTCTATGGATCCATCAACCGCATGCTGGAGCAGGGTCTCATTGAGGAATCGGACGAGCGCCCCGACGCGCATCTCGACGACGAGCGCCGCCGTTACTATCGCATCACCGCGTTCGGCCGCCTAGTCGCCCAAGCCGAGGCGGTCCGGATGCGCGAACTGGTCCAAATCGCCGACGACGCATTCGGCTTGCCGGAGCGCGCATGAAATTCTATCGCTGGCTTCTTAATCTCTATCCAGCCCGATTCCGCGAAGAATATAGCGGACCTCTGGAGCAGCAGTTTCTCGACGACTATCGCGAGACACACAACGCCGCTGCGCGATTCAAACTATGGCTAAGCGCGTTGCGCGACCTGGCCTGGTCGATTCCTATCGAGCTCGCGCGCGAGCTTCGCCAGGACCTCGCCCATAGCTTGCGAGTCCATGCGCGCCGCCCGTTCATAATGACGTTCACCATCGCGATTCTCGCCCTCGCGATCGGGGGCGCCACCGGTGTCTTCAGCGTAGTCAACGCGGTGCTGATCAAATCGCTGCCCTTTCGAGAT
>JBEKPC010000283.1:0-3768 GCA_049521155.1 Bryobacteraceae bacterium | reverse complement strand
TCGGACTCCTGCTTTCTTCTTTCTTCTGGACTTACGCCGCCATGCAGATCGTCGCCGGCTGGCTGATCGATCGCTATTCCGTTTATTGGATTTTCGCCGCGGGCTTCTTCCTCTGGTCCGGAGCCACCGCGCTCACCGGTCTCGCCGGCGGATTCCTCACCATTCTCGCCCTCCGCCTCCTGCTCGGCATCGGCGAATCCGTTGCCTATCCCGCCTATGCTAAGATGATCGCGCAAGGAATTTCCCACCAGCATCGCGGGCTCGCCAACGGTCTCATCGACGCCGGATGCAAAGCTGGACCCGCCCTCGGCCTGTGGATCGGAGCCAAAGTCATCAGTAGCTACGGCTGGCGTCCGTTGTTTGTCGGCGTCGGGCTCATCAGTATGCTCTGGCTCATTCCCTGGATCTGGATCACCCTTCGTACCACCGCCTCCGCCGAGCATAACGTCATCCACTCCGGCCTTGAGGTTGGGCCGGGCCTCGTCGAAATTGCCTCCCAGCGCTCGGCGTGGGGAACATTTCTTTGTCTATTTTGCGGAAATTATACCTGGTATTTCCTGCTCACCTGGCTGCCCTGGTACTTGACTCGGGAGCGCCATTATTCAGATCAGGCGGTGGGCACCTTCGGCTCCATGGCTTTCTGGGCCGTCGGCGGAGCCTCGCTCATCAGCGGCATCGTTTCTGACCGTCTGGTTCAGCGCGGCGGCTCCCCGACTCTCGTTCGTAAATCCTTCGCTGCTGGAGGGCTTATCGGAGCCATCGTCATTGTAGGCGTGCCTCTATTACAAAGCCAGGCCGCCTCGTTAGCCGTTCTGATCTTCGCTTGCATCTCTTTTGGTTGCTATAGCTCCCATCCCTGGCTGATCTCGCAAACCCTCGCCGGACCAGCCGCCGCCGGACGTTGGAGCGGCATGCAAAACGCCGTCGGAAATCTAGCCGGCGTGATCGCTCCCTGGGTGACCGGCCTCATCGTTCGCGATACTGGTCATTTTGCATATGCATTTGCCGTTGTCGGTGTAATCCTGGCACTCGGCGCGGCGTCTTATTTGATTCTAATTGGCCGTATTGAAACCATTGTGTGGCGTCCGAAGTCAATTTTGTAAAGCTTTGTCTTCGCCTAAAAATCGCTGTACAGATGTGAAATGCGGTGATACGATAAAGTTGTCCAGTTGTGAAACCTTCGCTGGTTTCATAGCGTCTCTTTCTCTAGGGTGATGATTGCCGACTGCCCGGTGACTTGCCCAACAGTTCGGCGCGCTACGACCTCGCGGTAGTAGTGAGCCGGCCGGTGAGTATCTTCCTCCGAGTACTCACCGGCTTTTTTCTTTGGCAGCCCCTTCACGCTGTTCCAGCCACCGCCGCGCTTAGACTTTATTCCAGCACCCGGACGCGGATTCTCGATCCTTCCGGCCCACCGTGGTAAATCCGCTCCGTGGCTTTTTGAAAATCGCTGGCCTTGGCTGAAGGAATATCGAGGAACACCTGCGGATTGCGGTCAGTCAGCGGGAACCAGGAACTCTGGATCTGGATCATAATGCGGTGTCCGGCGCGAAACACGTGACAGATATCCGGCATCGCGAAATCGATTCGTGCTGGCTTACCGGCTATGAACGGCTCCGGCTTGTCGAATCCGTTGCGGAATTTCCCGCGGAACGGCTCCCCGCGAACCATCTGCTGATAGCCGCCCATGTGAACGCGGTTAGGATTTGGGTTGGGATCCGGATAATCGTTCGGATAAACGTCGATCAGCTTGACCACAAAATCCGAGTCCGTGCCGCTGGTCGATACCTGGAGCATGGAGTGAATCGGACCGGCAATAGTCACGTCCTTTTCAAGCGCCTCGGTTTGGTATACCAGCACGTCGGTGCGGCGTGCGGCGAAGCGCTGGTCATAGGTCATATAATCGCTGGGGAATCCGTCGCCGATCTCTGCGGTGAGCGGAACCGGCTTCGAAGGATCGCTGACGTATTCGTCATAGGCCGCCGCGCTGGGAGCGGTGAAGGACAACGATCCGGCGGGACCGAAATAAAGAGACCGCTCCGTCGATTTCTGGGGCGGCCATTGATCGAAGCGGACCCATTCGTTGGTTCCGGTTTCAAACACCCAGGCCTTCGGGACCCTTCCATTCGGTGAATCCTTCAGCCCCTCGCCTTTGTTTTTCAGATTCGCTACGAAAAAGGGCAGCTCGATATGCTCGCGAAAGAACTCGCCGGTTTTTGAGGCGAAGCTCAGATTGCCGAGTTTATCTCCGTCCTGCCGAGACCAGCCTCCGTGCGGCCACGGTCCCATGATTAGCGTCTGTGGCGCGGCGGGACCGGCCTTCTCGTTCGCATAGAATAGCTTCAGCGGACCGGCAAGGTCCTCGGCGTCGAACCATCCGCCGACCCACAACACCGCCGGAGTTACGTTTTTCATATGCGGCGCCAGTGCCCGGCCTTGCCAGAAAGCATCGTAATTCGGGTGCTTCAGCAAGTCGTCCCAGTAGACGTTTTCGTTATGAATGTATAGTTCATTGGCGTTGGCCAGAGGTCCCAGGTGGAGATAGAAGGCGAACTGGTCCTCGGTGCCGTAGTCGAACGGCGTACGCCGCTTGGGACGCTCCGGCTCCTTGCGTGGGCTGAAGCCGGTGTAGAAGCCGAAATTCGCGGCCAGGTAAAAGGCCCCGTTGTGATAAGCGTCGTCCCCGTTGCCGACGTCGCCCATCGGCGCCTGAGGAGAGACGGCTTTCAACGCCGGATGCGCGTTGATAAGGCTGAACGCCGAATAGAATCCTGGGTAGGAGATGCCCCATTGGCCGATGCGTCCGTTGTTGTTCGGAACGTTCTTGACCAGCCAGTCGACGGTGTCATAGGCGTCTGTGCTCTCGTCGGTGTCCTTGGGGCCGTTCAGGTGCGTATTGTGGATCGGCACGTCGATAAAAGTGCCCTCCGATAGATAGCGTCCGCGCACATCTTGATAAACAAAAATGAAGCCTTCCTTCGTGAACAGTTCGGACGGACCAAGGTTGTTGGGGTAATTGTCGATTCCATACGGCCCCACCGAATAGGGCGTGCGCTGCATCAGGATCGGGTATTGCAGAGTGGTGTCCTTCGGCACATAAACGGAGGTGAACAGCTTTACGCCGTCGCGCATGGGAATCCGGAAGTCAAACTTGGTGTAGTGGGAGTGCGTGTATTCAGCCTGCTGGCGAGCCCGATCGGCGGGAGTGGGCGCCTGGCCGAAGTTCGGCAGCGAGGCTGCTAGCAGTAGGATGAGGGAAGATTTTCTCATTTTCGTTTTTGAATCTAACATGCTTCTGGGGATGAAGGGGGAATCAGAGGGAATCGGGACGGACGAGACCCGTCCCAAGTGCGATCAACTCATCTCAATGAGGCCTATCCTCGTCGCCCGACTCTTTCTTCAGAGCGTCGGGAGCGTCCTGATCTGCCGGATGAGTTCACGTTTACTTGCGAGCCTCATGCTTCAGTGCAATCCCATGCGCTTCCGCCTTGAGATCTTTCCAGAATTCCCGGTCGGATGGCTACGTGTTGTGGGGCAGGTTGCCAACCTGCGGCGGGTTGCTAACCCGCTCGGAGGCGTCGCAACAAATCCCTGAAACGTCGGTGAACCGGGCGCGGAGGACCACCGCTGCGGTGCGGAGCCGCGACCAACGAGAGCGGTCAATCTGCCGATTCGCGCCGCTCCAACCACCGCCGAAGAGACTCCTGCGTCTCACCGGATCCGCGACCCGCCAGCAGACTTTCCACGCTGACATCCTCATCCAGATCC
>JBEKPC010000282.1:0-3850 GCA_049521155.1 Bryobacteraceae bacterium | reverse complement strand
CGATCAACGAGCGGTGCTGACGAACTCGCCTCGGGCGGTGCGGGGTGGGTTGAGTTTTATTTTTTAGGGAGTTTTGTGTCGCCACGAGTGGCGACACGGCACGCGTGGGCGCGTGCGCTACGATACCGCACCCAGATGTTAGCTGTTTTGGGCGAGGCCTAGCCGTTCGAATGCACTCGACCATCGGTAAGCCTCAGCCGTCGAAACGAGCCCGGCCTTCACCGGATTGTTCTCAATATAGCGCGTGATTCGTTTCCACTCCGTTTCATCACGGACCCAATGGTCGTAGGATTCCTTCTGCCAGAACGGTGTTCCCGTCCTGCCGAGCAGCCGGTTCGCCGCGCGCGCGGTGAAACCTTTGAGTGAGCCCATCAATTTGCTGACTTCAATCTTAGGAAGCAGAAGAGCGTGGACATGGTTCGCCATAATCACAAATGCGCCCAGTTCGTAGTGGCCGAGTTCCACCCCGCGAAGCAAGGAGTTGGCGACCACGTTTGCGATCGCGTCCTGGCGCAGGAACAGGGGGCCGGTGCGTGCCCGATCTGATACGCGATCCATCAGGACAAAGGCTTCTCCCGAGGAAGCTTTGTGCGGTGGTGCGAACTGCGATGGGCGAATCGCGCCCTGAAGATGCCATGTGACGAAAAGCCAGCGATCTTCCGGATAGAAGTGAGGAAGGCGGCGCATGCATGAACAGTGCGATTGAGTGCCTAATATTCTCGCTACCCGGAACTGCGGGGTTCTTGCATGGTCATGCAGTGCAGGGTGCCTAGGCCTAGGACCAGGTCGCGGCTGTAGATTCCTATTATTTTGCGGTTGGGGAAAAGGCGGGTGAGGGTGTTTAATGCTACGCGATCGTTGGGGTCTCCGAAAACGGGGGCCAGCACGATGCCGTTGGCGATGTAGAAATTTGCGTAGCTGGCGGGGAGGCGCTGGGCGGCGAAATGGATCGGCTCCGGCATGGGGAGGGTGGCGATTTTGAAATCCTTTCTCGCGCGGAGGCGGGATAGATTTTCTTTGAGCGGCTCGTGATTGGGGTCGGATCGATCGGGCTCGACTACAGTGACGATCGTGTCTTTCGAGGTGAAGCGGGCGAGGTCGTCGACGTGGCCGTGGGTGTCGTCGCCGGCGATTCCCTGCCCCAGCCAGATCACTTCGCGAATGCCGAGATAGTTTTTCATTGCGCGCTCAAGGCCGCGGCGCGAGAGGCCGGGATTGCGGGCCTGCACGTCTGAGAGCAGACACTCTTCGGTGGTGAGGAGCTGGCCCGCGCCGTTCACGTCGATGCTGCCGCCTTCGAGAACAATGCCGGGTTCCAGGCGCTCCCTTTCCTGCTTCAGCGCGATGAAGTGAGGGACTTGGGAATCGTACTCGTAGTTGCTGTATTTCGCCCAGCCGTTGAAGCGCCAATGGGTGAGGGCGATTTCGGATTTATTTTTCACGAACAGAGGACAGTAGTCGCGGGTCCAACTGCGATTGGTGGGGTGATGAAAAAAATCGACCGCGGCGAGATCGGCGTGGCAGGCTTTTAGAATTTTGCGGACGGCACGTTCGGCAGCGGGGCCTTCGACCAGGATGTGCACGCGCTCGACACGCGACAGGTGGCGGACGATTTCGCCGTAGAGCCAGGGGATGGGCGCGAACTTTCCAGGCCAGTCCGATTTTTCGTGCGGCCAGGCGAGCCACGTGCCTTCATGCGGCTCCCATTCGGCGGGCATGCGGAGCTTCATTTGCCCAGCCAGCGATTCACGATGGGACTGTAAGCGTCGATGCGGCGGTCGCGCAAAAAGGGCCAGTTGCGGCGGACTTCCTCAGAGCGGCGAGGGTCACATTCAGCGATGAGGATCTCTTCCTTATCCGTGGAGGCTTCGGCGATGAGCTGGCCGAAGGGGTCCGCTACGAACGACGATCCCCAGAACTCGAGGCCGTGATCGGGAGGGCCTTCATAGCCGACGCGGTTCACAGAGGCGACGTAAATGCCGTTGGCGATGGCGTGGGAGCGCTGAATGGTTCGCCAGGCGTCGAGCTGCGCGGCTCCATACTGGACTTTTTCGGACGGATGCCAGCCGATGGCGGTGGGATAGAACAAAATGTTCGCGCCGCCGAGCGCGGAGATGCGCGCGGCTTCGGGATACCACTGGTCCCAGCAGACCAGGACGCCGAGGCGGCCAAAGGGAGTATCGAAATTCGAGAAGCCGAGGTCGCCCGGAGTGAAATAATATTTTTCGAAATAGAGGGGATCGTCGGGGATGTGCATCTTGCGATAGAGGCCCTGCAATTCGCCGTCGGCGCCGAGGATGGCGGCAGTGTTGTGATAGAGGCCGGGGGCGCGCTTTTCGAAGAGCGAGGCGATGATGACGACGCCCAGCTCCCGCGCAAGTTTTCCGAGAACGGCGGTCGACGGGCCGGGGATTTCTTCGGCCAGTGCGAAGAGATCGGCATTTTCCTCGCGGCAAAAATACTGGGAGCGGAACAATTCCTGGAGGCAAATGATTTGGGCGCCGCGGGCGGCGGCTTCGCGAATGCGCCACCCGGCTTTGGCGAGATTCTCATTAGGATCGAGGGCGCAGCTCATCTGCACCAGGCCCACGTGGAATTTTTGATCGGACGGCATGAATTTTTATTGTCGTAGATTCCGGCGCCGGACGCGGGAATCCCGCTGGCGTACCGCGCCGTATTATGATCGATGAGGAGTCGGGGGCCGGGTGGGTCCACGATCAGACCATTTCCATCACTTACTGATTCAGGAGGAACGTTCATGTCAAACGTAAGGAACCGCGCTGCGGCAGCAGTTCTAGCGGTACTTTTTCCGGTCGCGGTGTTCGCGGATAACAGCGGGACCGAGGCGTTGCCCTCAGGCACTCTTTTCAGCCTTGATACAGGCTCGACAGTCACCTCCGGCGGAGACATGCTGTGGAACGGGACTACACTTGCGCCGCAGGGGAAAGCCGTAGCTCTCGACATCACCGCCACCTTCGGCTCCAGCTATTCAGGAGCCGCGGGATACGCTCTCGTGACGCAGACTCTCCTCACTGAGGGCGCTGCGTTAGCCAAGTCGTCTCCGATTTCAGGGATTAACATCGGCGACGTGATCGGCTTCGGCACCAATGGCGGAAATGTCGCGAAGCTTCTGGTGACGGCGATGAGCAGCAGCTCGATTACGTTCAACTACACGACCTATGGCACGACGGGTACGGCGCCGCCGCCGACCACGCCGACGATCACGACGCTGCTGAATAACTACAGTTATATTGTTCCGGGCTTGCCGAACTATGGAATCGCGCCGGGAAGTCTGTTCATCATCAAGGGAACTGGCTTGGCGAGCACGACGTCGGTTACGGCCCTTGAATCGAGCGCCTCGCCCGGCATTCCGCAGACGTTGAATGGAGCCAGCATCACGGTGAACATCGGTGGTGTGACTACCACTCCAGGAATGTATTACGCCGAGGCCACGCAGATCGCGGCAGTACTTCCATCGGGCACACCGCCTGGAACGGGGACCATCACGGTGAGTTACGGCGGGGCCAGCGTGTCGGCGCCCATCACAGTGGTGGCGAGCGCACTCGGCCTCGATGCCTATTACGATAACGGCACGGGAGCCGGTCTCGGGGTCGCGACGAATCCCACCACGGGGGCTCTCTACAACTACACGAATTCGGCGCAGCCCGGCCAAACCATCGTTCTCTGGGGCTCCGGTCTGGGCGCGGACACGGCCGATAGCGATTACATTTATACGACGACTCCGCATGCGGTGAATGTTCCGGTGGTGATCTACATTGGCGGCGTGCAGGCGACCGTCCTCTATGCGGGAAGCTCCGGATTTCCGGGCGTGAATCAGATCAACGTGGAG
>JBEKPC010000281.1:0-3879 GCA_049521155.1 Bryobacteraceae bacterium | reverse complement strand
CGCGAATGGCCGAGAGAGGCTCGCCGGTATCCATATTTTTCAGCTCGATGCCGCGTTCGAGAAACGAATCGAGACGGTCCATGATATCGTCGCCGGCGACCGTCGAGACGGATACCGAGATGGACTGCCGCTTCGCCACATCGAGCACCGCATCCTTACAGGCGGTCGGATTCACACCGCCCGCATTGGCGATCACGCGGATGCGGCGCTGCTTCAAATCGGGAAGCACGCGGGCAATCATGTCGACGAAATCGCGAGCGTAGCCGGCTTTCGGATCGCGCGACCGCTGCTTTTGCAGGATCGACATGGTGACCTCGGCCAGATAATCGAGGGTGAGATAATCGATCGGCCCGCGCCGCACTTGCTCCACAGGGGCTTCGAGAGAATCGCCCCAGAAACCTTGTCCATTCGCAATTCGGATCATATTTGAGATGCGCTACTCGCGCGATGCAACCGCCGTTTTAGATTTAACATGCAACCAGATCGCCTGCGGCGATGCGTAAGAATTCTGCTGGCCGGAGCGGGTTTCAACGAAACCGGAAACATAAATGAGCTGGTCGACGGGCTCGGCATTCGGCAGCGCTTCGATGGTGAAACTGCGCCGGGATTCATCCTCATTCAGCAGCACGCCGTTCAAGCCGACGTCGAGAACGCGCACTCGCGGCGGCAGGTTGCGCACTTCGACGGGAACGCGTCCGCGAAAATCGCCCTGGCGAGCGATTGAGACCGCGATCTGGGCCGAGCCGCCGGGTTCGATGGTGATCTCCTTCGTCTCCGTTGTCATCAGGATGTCGGCGCGAGGCATCAACGCGATCATCTTCAGATGATCTTCAGGACTGGCGACATGCACCACATTCGCGGCCTTTCCAATCGCTTTGAATGGCGCTACCGCATCAAGCCTGGCGTTCGAATCGGCACTGAGTGCGATAGTCGCGGAGACTTGGCCCGGAGCGATGACGCCGGTTGACGCGTGCAAGCCGGACGGGAGGTCGGCGAGCGAGATGTCAATTGGGCCATCGAATCCGTCGATGCGAAGCGCGGTCACGGTGACGGGAATCGTGCCACCGGCGGGCACATTTGGATTTCGCGGATTCACGGTCAGTCGGAAATCCGGATGCGGATGGCGAGCGGTCAAACGATAGGCGTAATTTTCGCCGCCGAGACCTTGCACGTCGCGAATCGAGACGATGTATTCTCCATCGGCGGGCGCAGTAAAGTGCAGCAGCGAGTCCTTTCCATAGCCCGGCCCGCCGTCGTCGTTGCGATAGAACAGGTGCGCGATGGGAAGTCCGTTCGACGAAAAAATAGCGCCGGGGGGGGCGATTTGAACTTTATAAACGGCCGAATCGACCGCATGGGCCTCCGCTGTGGTGTCAAAGAAGGTCAGCCGCTGTCCGTTGAAGGCTTCGAAATCGGTGTCATTATCGGGCGATAGCGGCAGCGCGTCGGGCCGAATAATTTCGCTGCCGACCATAACGTAATCGCCGACTTTGATTCCATCCCAGGTGGAAATACGCAGGCCACGGTCAGACGAATTATGATCGCGCAAGGTGAGCGAGGTGGCCCATACAGGCCGCGCGATCGCACGCTCAATCGGCTGGCCCTTGGCGTCGAGAATTTCGAGGTAGGAATCGAGGTCACTCCCGAGACGCCGCGCGTTCACTTCGAAAACAAGTTTTTCTCCCTTTGTGGCCTTAAAGAGATAACGGTTCCGGGCGGCGGGTTTATCGATTCGCCCGTTCACGGTGACGGGCACGGAGATCGCGCCACCCTGCGATTGAATTTCCAATTCCTCGCCAAGGGCGATGCGGACGGTGTTAAACGCGTTCTGCGGCCGAAGGGTGAGCGTATCCTCAGAATCGGGCGACGGCTTACCTTCCACCTTGGATTTTGCTAAGGTATGATAGCCGCGCAAGGCCAGTTCCGTAGTCGAGCCTAGCTGCACGCCCAGAGGATAGGAGCCCAACGCCAGCGGAAATTCTCCCACAATGATGCGATAGAAATTCGCGGCACGGCCGCTGCGCTGGTAATCCTCGACGCGAATAAAATAACTGCCGGCTTTATCGAAGCGATGCGCGAACATCACTTGCTCCGAGCCTCCGTTTTCGCCAAATGTGGCGACGACGTTCAAATCGCTATCGAGAATGGTCACCACCGGTTGCAACGCGGAGCCGATCAGCATCGCGCCGTTCAGAAAGGAAAGTTCCTGGCCAGCTTTCACTTGAATCTTGAAATAATCGATATCGCCGGGGCGCGAAATTGCGCCAGCCAGAATCGAAGGAAGGAAAGTCTCGAAGGCGTTCTCAGGCGTGTCGTTCGGCTCCTTGTCAGGAGCTTCGCCGTAATAGGGCTCGATGAGAAACCGGCCCTCCGGACTGGTGCCCAAGGGCGTCAACAAACGAAAACTCACCGGACCGATGGCGGCGTCGGGCGAGACGTCGACTTCGACCGTCACTTGGTTACGCGGCGGCAGAGGGCCGACATCGACGGTGGACGCGGTGCCATTTGAACCGAGGCGAATATCCGGCCCATCGGGCAATTCTTTGACGCGCAGGATGCGTCCGGTGATGCCGGGCTCACTGAAATAGATGGCGCTGGCTTTGGCTAGATTGAGGCCCTCCATGGTCATCTCAATGGTGGTTCCGCGGGAAACACCGATCGGCGAAACCGAGTTAAGCGTTGGCGGCGTGATGCGGCTGCCGGTGGGCTGGTCCGCCATTAACGCCGCGACGCCGAGAAGGGCGGCGATACTATTTCGAAGCCAAAACCTTGGCATGATCGACCTCGTAAATTTCCAAATCCCCATTAAACAAGCCCGCGGCGAGCGATTTGCCGTCCGGAGAAAACTCTAAACCGAAGGCCCAATCCGGCTGATTCGCCATCGCGCGCACCTCAGTCAAATCTGCCGCGCGGAACAATTTGACGGTTCGATCCGCCGACGACGACGCGAGATATTTTCCATCGGGCGACCAGGCGAGTTTCAAAATCGCGTCCTCATGGGCGATGAGAACGTTCTCCAATGTTCCTTCTTTCTCGCCGAGTTTCCAAACGCGAATGGTCTTATCGAGTCCGCCGGCGGCGACGCGCGAACCATCCAGCGAGAGCGCGATCGTGTTGACTCCGTCGGTGGGATCGGAAAGCGTGTAGAGCCTGGCACCGGTAGAAACATCCCAAATTTTCACGGAGCGGTCCGCTGCGCCGGACACCAGCCGCTTACCATCGGGGGTGAAGGCGAGCGCGTAAATGGAATCGACATGATCGTGCAGGGCGCGAATTTCTTTGCCGGTGGCGACATCCCATAGCCTGATCCACTTGTCATAGCTGGCTGTCGCGACCGATGCGCCATCGGGCGAAAATGCGACTGCGTAGATGCAATCGGAATGGCCGGCAATCGTGGTCAATACTGTTTGCGAGCTTACGTTCCAGATTTTTACCTCACCTTTACGGGCGGGCAGACCGCCTGCCGCCGCGAGGAGTTTTCCATCGCGCGAAAACGCGACCGCGCGCACGGCTTCCGCGCTTCCGGAGAGTGTGGCAATCGGTTTCTTCGTTTGCGCGTCCACGAGGCGGGTTTCTTTATAGCTACCGAGGGCGACCGTTGTGCCGTCGGGGGACCAGGTTAATGAGTAGATCTGGGTGGGAGGAGCGGCCAGCGCGAGGAGTCCTAGGAAGTAAGCGGCGAATATCGTTGTTGGCAGGCGAAACCGCTTGCCCCACCTGGCCTGCTTGCAAGTTGGTATCTGCATGGTCCCTAGTGATTGAACAAGAATTCTTTGCTGGTGAGCATGGCCCATACCATGTCTTCCAAGGCTTGGCGGTGCGCGTCACGGCGGGATTCCTCTGTGCCTTTTTCGAGATGCGTTTTTTCGAGCGCGGCGG
>JBEKPC010000280.1:0-3882 GCA_049521155.1 Bryobacteraceae bacterium | reverse complement strand
GAGTTGTGCATCGAAGCATGGAATACCGGATGCGTGAGTCCTTAACCAAGACGCGATCGTAAGCCGGGGCCCCATGTGAGAGACTTCTCAATCCACTAGCGGCCGGCCTGTGCCAGGGGGTCAAGCCGGTCGCTTACGAAAATTCGTAAGGCCGAAGTGTGCTTTGAAAGCAACGTCGACACCGCACGCCAGGAGGCGTGCGCCACAAAGGGCGCCGGGCGTAGACTATGGGGATGAAACTTTGGCTCCTTGTTGTGACTTGCGCTGCGTACGCGCAGACTGTTTCTGAAACTGGGGTGGCTTATGCGCCGGGTGATCCGCAACAGGTTATGGATATTGTTCGTCCTCGGGAACCGGGCCGGCGGCCGGCGATTCTGGCGATTCATGGCGGTGGGTTTCGCGCCGGGTCGCGCAGCGGTTATCAGGCTACCTGCCTGACGCTGGCGCAGCATGGCTATGTCTGCGCCACGGCCGATTATCGACTGGCGCCGGCTGCGCCTTTTCCGGCCGCGGTTTATGATGTCAAGGCGGCGGTGCGCTATCTGCGCGCGAATGCGGCCCGGCTTGGGATCGACCCTAATAAGATCGGCGTCATGGGTGGATCGGCGGGCGGACATCTGGCGCTATTTCTTGGAGTCACGGGAAATGTACCGGAGTTTGAGGGTGATGGGCCCAATCGGGATCAGTCCTCGCGCGTCTCCGTGGTGGTCGATTATTTCGGGCCGTCCGATCTGACCAAATCCTACGGCCGCAGCGTGGATGCGGGCGAGGTGCTGCCGCTGTTTCTGGGCGGCGATCTGGCGCACGCGCGGGCGATGCATCTGCGGGCCAGTCCGCTCAACTGGGTTACGCCGGACGCGGCGCCGACGCTGGCGATTCAGGGGACCAAGGACCGTTATGTGAACTATGAACAGTCGGTATGGATCATCGACCGGCTGCTCGCTTGCGGCGTGGAGGCGGAACTGGAGAGCATCGAGGGCGCCGACCACGGGTTCAAAGGGGCCGATGCGGAGCGCGCCGACAAGCGGATGATGGGTTTTTTCGACCGTTACCTGAAATAGGGGCGCTATTGGAAATCCGCGGTCCAGCCGATACAGGAGTGACGGAATTCCATGCGCTGCCTGCACTGCAACAAGAAGCTGAGTCTACTGAAGTTGGCGAAGGGGGATAGCTTTTGCTCTTCTGAGCACTTCGACGCGCATCAACTCCAGTTGTCGAAAGATGCGATCGCACGACTGATGAACGCGTCGGCGGAGGATGTTCCGAAACCGGCGCTGGTGATCACACCGCGGGAAGACGTACCCGTTCTGGAAGAAGCGCGTCCAGAAGAAGTTAAGGAAGTCGTTCCTCCCTATGCGTCGTTTGCACGGTCGCCGCTTTCCTGCACGCCGGCGCCGCCCGCTCCGGAGGTGGAGCGGCCGGATCATGGCGAACTTGCCGCCTCTCCGCAGGATTTGGCGTATCCGGTTCACGAACTGGAGGCGACGGCCTGCTTGCTGAACCTCTATGCGCGCCTGAGTCTGGCGGGAACCATGCCGCTGAACTGGACTTCACCACGGAATTTCATCCTGGCGGCGGAAAACTTCCCTACGGAGTTCATTCGGCCGTCGCTGATCGTGAGTCCCGATTTTTCGGAACTTTCAGCTCCGGTCGAAGAGCTGCCTGAAAAGCCGGCTGCTTCCAAAATTGTTGCCCCGACAACGAGCCGCCGGCTGCCGTTTTTGATCGCACCTTCGTTTGGAGAGCGAAGCGCCGCGGCAGCTTCTCTCGATGCGGCGGGCCCGCAGGCCGGGAGGCTGGGTCCTATTCTCGAACGGGACCGGCCGCCCTTCGATGCGCACGGCACGATTGCGCGGCCTACGCGTTTCTTTGAAGCGGCATCGCTTCAGGCGCAAAACTCCACCGCGCATTGGATCGAAAGCACGCCCGAACGCGCCGTTTCGGGGAGCCTGGTTGCGCCGGCCGCGATCGGGAAAACCGAACACGATGGATGGCATGTTTCGAGCCGCTTGATCGGGCTGACCAGCAGGATTCTCGACACCACCCGGCAGCCGCCGCGTCCCGTCGATTTCGCTCCACCGGCGGCGGCATCTCTGTTGGCTGCACCGGAGGCGGAAGCTGTCCGCCATAGAGGTTCAGGACAGATTCTAACAGGCCAACCACGGGTTTTCCGCGCGGTCCCTCCGGTCTCCGGAAACTTCCTTCCGGCGAGCGATCTGCCTCGTTCCGAACCACCCTCCGGCACTGCGCCGATCGCACCGGTGGCGCATGAACCCGGATTGCGCGCGGTGAAGATTGCATCCTTATTCACGTCCGCGGTGGAAACGCGGCCGCTGGGGCAGGAAATCGTGTTTTTCGATCGAACCGTTCCGGCCATGGAATACGGATTGCGCTCCATCCTGGCGAAGTTTCCTCCCGCAGAGCCTTTTTCAACGACGGCGTCGCGGCAGTGGCACAGTCAGGCGCCGCATTTTGCGCTGCCAGCGGCAGTGGTGGAAGGGCCTGCGTGGCCGAGCTTTCCGCTACAACTATGGTCGTATGAGCTGGCGTGCAGGCAGCCGGAACCCGCCGCGGTCAAGGCGCCTTGGCTCTCAAAATGGACGTGCCGTCCGGTCGCGTGGCCAGTGATCGACGCCGCCGCGCGTCGCGATGAGCCTGCGGCACCCGCGGCTGCACTGCCTGCGCTGCGATTTTCAGAGGCGCAGAGCACGGCAACGAAAGTCGAATTATTGGTCAGCGGCGCCTTGCCAGTGGCCTTGGAGCGTCCTTTTATACCCGCCTCCGGCTGCATTTCCGCACAGACGGATTTACGGTACCTGACCGCGGCTAGCTTCCCCGCCGCGAATGCTCCGGCAGGCAATCCAGCCGTCAACTGGTGCGAGCCGGTCATAAACTGGGAATTGCGCGCGGCGGCTTCTCCGAGCGCGCCGGCGGTGAAATTCCTGCCCCTCCGCGAAGATCCTACCCTACCTGCCGCCATAAACTGGGCGCGATTGAGATCGCTGCATCGGTAATGACGACGCGATGTTTCATAGCTTTACGAACTTTTACATCGCGCTATGCAGACCTTAGACCTTGATGCCGATGCTTAAGTAGGACTTGAGCTACCGATGGTCCAGGTCCGGGGAAAATATGGATACTACAAACACCAATCCGGGGAGCGTGGCGACGGCGGAACCGGAGATGGCTGCCAGCGACGCATCTCTGCGGTCGTTGGCGGCGGCCGTTTCGCTGCATCTCAAGGGTGAGCAGGAAGAAGCATTGAAGGAGCTGGATCGCGCCGAGGAGCACGCAAGCACGGGCGATCTGGCGGAAATTCATGCGGCGCGGGGCCACATTCATTCCGAACTCGGGCGTTTCGATCGCGCCGCGGCCAGCTTTTCACGGCTCGCCGAACTGCTGCCGGAGGATGCGCAAACACGCTACCGGCTGGGTTTGTGCCTACAGCATCTGGGGCGCTATTCTGAGGCGCTGGATAGTTTCCATGCGGCGCTGCTGCTGGGCGACAACGAATTAAGAACGAAGCTCGCGGCCGGCGCATGCCTGCTGCAAATCAACGACGGAAAGGCTGCGATCGAGCTGTTCGACGCGGCGCTGGAGCAGAAACCCGACTCCGAGGAAGCGCTTTTCGGGAAAGCCGTCGGGTTACAGTTGCTGTGGGAATTCGACGAAGCCACTGAGATCTATGAGCGGATTCTGGAAGTGAATCCCCATTCGGAGGATTCGCTTTCAAACCTGATCAGCCTCAACCTGCAGCGCAAGGATTACGATGCGGTGCGCCACTGGAGCGAGGAATTGCTCGCCCTGCGGCCCGATGCGATCGCAGGCCTGGTCGGACTGGCCGGGGCGTCTTTCGCGACGTCGGATTTCGAAGCGGCGGCC
>JBEKPC010000279.1:0-3905 GCA_049521155.1 Bryobacteraceae bacterium | reverse complement strand
AGAAGTGGGAAATAGGCGGCGGCTCCCTCAGGGGCTGAAGCCCTACGGGTTTTCGATGGCTTACGCGGCGCTGAAGCGCCGCTCTTCCACGGTTACGCATTAAGGCGGTGGTGAATAAAGACGGTTGTGCGTAACAACAGTTGCCATTAAGACGGTTGCGAATAAATTCGTAAATCTTTCGATAAGCTAAAGGGCGGGCCTTCCCACTGGCTGGGTGACCGCAGCACGCTTTAGTCTTTTTCGATGCGCGGGAGGACGGCGCGCAGCAGGGCTTCGAAACTGGTTTTGACGCGCTCGCCGGTTTCCAGGACTTCCTGGTGGGAGAGCGGCTGGTCGACGATTCCGGCGGCCATGTTGGTGACACAGGAGATAGCGAGGACTTTAATTCCCATGTGGCGCGCGGCGACTACTTCGAAGGCAGTCGACATTCCGACAAGATCGGCGCCGATGATGCGCAGGTAGTTGATCTCGGCGGGGGTTTCGTAGCTGGGTCCGAGCAGCGCGGCGTAAACGCCTTCGTGCAGCGTCATCCCAAGCTTGGCCGCTTCTGCTGCGGCTAACGCTCGATAATCTTTGGTGTAGGCGTGCGTCATGTCGGGAAAGCGCACGCCGAAGCGGTCATCATTGGGGCCGACGAGCGGATTGGTTCCCTGCAGGTTGATGTGATCGCGAATCAGGACGAGCGCGCCCTGCTGGTAGTTGAGATTGATTCCGCCGGCCGCATTAGTGAGGATGACGGCGCCAATTCCCATGCGTCCGAAGACGCGCATGGGGAAGGCGACTTGCTGGGCGGAATATCCTTCGTAGAGATGGACGCGTCCTTGCATTATGGCTACGGGGACGGCGCCAGCTTTGCCGATCACCATTTGTCCGGCGTGGCCGATGGCGGTGGAGCGAGGGAAGGCGGGGATTTCGGAGAATGGGATTCGGGTGGAATCGGTGAGGGAATCGGCAAAGCTGCCCAGGCCAGAGCCGAGGACCAGGCCGATGTGTGGACGCAGAGAGGTTCGTTGCAGGATGGATTGGGCGGCGGTTTCAGCAGCGGGGTAGTGGTCGGTCATGTTTTGCTTAAGTACCTCGGGGGCTAAAGCCCTAGTCAATTCCTTTGCTTATCGCAGCGCTGGAAGCGCTGCGCCACCCAAAATCGGAGCCTCCAGGGGCTTAAAGCCCACACTTTTATTTGGCCCTAACGGCGCGGCTGAAGCCGCGCCCCTTCAAAGCTCTGTGCTAAGACTTGCTACGAATACTTGCTGCTAATACTTCTTCTCGAACTTTGTGAATTCGCCCTCGAGCGTCCACTGCATGCGCGCGCGTTCACTGGCGGAGAGGAACTGCTCGCATCCTGCGGAAGGCGGGTCCGCGCCTGGCGCGTCGCTGGCGCAGGCCGACGTCATGCGGAAAACCAGTTTCGTGTCCGTCCACAGGCTTGGGCCGGGGAGGAAGCTGTGCTCCAGGCTCTGACGGGCGATGCGCTTCAGGTCGGCGTAGGACAAGCGGTAGCTCTCAATGGCGCGCAGATACTCGTGCGTCAGGTCAGAGCGGTTCACGCCCTCGTCGTCGGTCGCGAGCGTGACTGGGACGCCGTACTTCATATAAATCGGCAGGGGGTGGTCGTCGCCGCTCACGCCGAGAATTAAGTCGTTCGAAGAGAGGCAGATTTCAACCAAGATGTTGCGTTCCGCCATTTCGTGCAGCAGTCCGATTGGATCTTTTTCGTTCATGATGTCGACCCCGTGACCGATGCGCTCGGCGTGGCCGCGCTCGACCGAGGCGCGGATGTGAAACGTCAGAACATCGGGCGGAACGAGGCCCATGGCGAGTTCTCCGGCGTGCAGCGTGATGTGCACTTTGGGGTAGACGGAGTGCAGATAGTCGAGCATGGCCATGTGCTGGTTGAAATCGTGGATGGGCACGTACCAGTCTTCGGCCATTACCAGATTCAACCCGACAAATCGCGGATCGGACGAGGCCAGCTCAAAGCCCAGCAGAATTTGGGAGAATACGATTTCGGGCGGCAGGCCGCGCAGCACCTGATAAAGATAGCGGACGGTCACGCTGCATCCCGGCTCTGCGTCTGGCGTGCCACATTTGAGAATTTCTTTGGCGCGAGCATCGTCGGCGGCGAGGCGCTTGCTGGTTTCGGTGGCAACGTCTTTCATCCCCGCGGCGAGTAGCGCGTCGCGCATTTTGGCGTAATCCGGAGTCCAATCGACTTCCTTCGACAACTGCGCGGCTGCGCCGGCATCGGCGGTGTGCATGAACTCCACGTATTGCAAATGATCCAAGCCGGCAAGATTGGTGGCGGCGGCGATTCCCTCCGCTGCGTGGGTGTATGAGGCCAGACCGAATTTGTCAAAGGTGGCGAAGAAATGATCGTGGCCAGATTCGTCGCCCTGCTTCACGTTGCGCATCGACCAGGCATCGATCATCTGGTTGTAGAGAACCTGATCGCCATAGCTGCAGCGGGCCGCGGGTTTGGCGGTGTAGAGTTCACAAGTATCACAGGGCGGCGCGAGCAGCCGGGAAGATGTGCGTTCCACACAGAGGCCACCGGAGGCGGCGAAATCGATAAAGTCCTCGGCGTAAATTGCGCCGTCGAGATGGTTGTGCAGATCTCCACCTTTGGGCAGGTCGCGCAGGAAGGGCAGCAGCAAACCTGGCTGCTTGCGTACGGATTCCAGATAGCGCGCGGTACGTTGCTCAGAGCTCTGGGCCGCAGCGGTGGAGGGGAGCAGGAAGAGGAGGAGGAGCAGCAGCAGCAGAAAACGGCAGATTATGGCGCGTTGATTTTGCAGCATTATCAATCCTAAATCCTCCGGGAGGCTCCAGAGTCAGGAAAGGAATTGTAATCCGTCGCGGGCTGGGATTTATGGAAAAGAAGTAAGGTGAAGCGGCTGGGAGAATTTAGCGCAGCCAGGCGATTACGCCGATGACGATGGCAACCACCAGGAGCGCTCCCAGAATGTATTTGTTGAAGGCAAACCAGGAGTCGTGCTGCGCCGCCGAAGCAAACAGTGTGAAGTTTTCGGCTTCGGCTTGGACTCTGGCTACGACTTGGACTTGGGCAGGGTCAGATGGGACGGTGGATGACGATGTCTCTGAAGGTTGGGGTACCACGATTTCTTCGATCGCGGCGGACTGCGCCGGATCGGAAATCGCATCAGGAGGAGTTTGGCTGAGCACCGGCGCGGCGGCGGCCGCGGCAGCGGTGCTTTTGAGTTCCGCAATCGCTGGAGAACTGTGGACGGTAGCTTGGTCGGAAGAAGAACTCGGAACGAGAGTATTTTGCGCGGCTTCTGGTGCGGCGGGCGCTTTAGAAACCGATAGCGGAGGCTGGACCGGCTGCGACTTTATTTCTGGCTGTGTTATGCGCTCCCCGCGCCATTGTTTCTCTTCGCACTCCACACAGAAGGTGCGGCCTTGCGAAACGGGAAAGCCGCAGGCCTCGCACTTCTGCAAATTTCTCAGCACTGGAGGGACGGCGAGGGTGTCAGTATTCTCTCGCGCCGGCCTGGCGCTCTGAGCACGTATCGCGGCCGACCAGAAAAGGGGCTTGCCAGGAGCGGCTGCCGATGCTTCCGGTTTGCGGGGCGCGACCTCGGATTCGGGAAGTGGAGCCGGCGGCGTGGGAACTAAGCTTATCGGCCGGGCACGCAATTCCGGCTGCGGGGATTTTATTTCGGGAACTTTATTTGCTGGAACCTTATTTTCGGCAGCGATCTTCGCGGGAATCCTGTTCTCGACAACTTTATTTTCGACAAGTTTATTCTCGACAACGAGGGTGCCAATAACAAAGTCCTCATCAGCGGTGGCGGGCGATACCTCCACTCGCGGCTGGCTGGGCGGAAGAGTAGTCTGCGGCACGGCCGGAACAATCTTTGCCGGCAGTGATTGTTTGACGGCAG
>JBEKPC010000278.1:0-3947 GCA_049521155.1 Bryobacteraceae bacterium | reverse complement strand
CGAGAGCCCCGCGAGTTCAGTTCGCAGCAGTCGCGTCGCGAACAACGCCACCACCATCCCAAGGGCGACGCCAAGCAGGATGTAGCGCAGCCCGCCGGCCATCACCAAACGAAAAATGCTGCCTCCCTGCGCGCCGAGCGCAAGACGGATGCCAATCTCACGCTTCTGCTGCGTGACCGTGTAGGAAATCACGCTGTAAACACCAATCGTCACCAGCACCAGCCCGATCGCCGCGAACACGCTGAAGATCTCCAGGCCAAAGCGGGGCTGGGCGTACTCGTTTTGCTCCAGGCTCGCTTCCATGGTCATGGTTCCCTGCGGATACACCGTATGATCCACGCTCAGAATCGTGCTGTCGAGAGCCTTGGCCAGCGGCGCGGGATCCCCCGCCGTGCGCAGGTAGAACATGAAGTTGCCAAACATCGCGATCGAAAGCGGAGCGTAAGCCTCAGGCTCAATGGCTCCGCGCACGCCGTGGTTCTTGATGTCGGAACACACGCCTACGATTTCGAACCATGGGTCCTTCACAGGCTCCGGCGCATCCCTTTCGAGGCGCGCCAGTTTCACCTGCTTGCCAATCGGATCGGCTGCGGGAAGAAACTTCCGGACGAAGGCGTCGTTCACCACCACCACCCGGCGTTTGCTGGCGACATCGACTTCATCAATCGACCTTCCCCGCAGCAGCCTCACACCGACGGCCGGGAAAAACTGGGAATCGATGAATCCCATTTGCCCGTTCAATTTGGCGGGATGAGTCTCGCCGGAGATCTCAAAATCCGTGCTGATCCCGCCGAACGGAGGGAAATCGAGCGCGCTCGACGCCGTGATCACCCCCGGCAAAGCCGCAAGGCTCGCGGTCGCTTCCCGTAGAAATCGCTCCTGCTTCTCGGCGGACTTATAGTTCTTCGGATCAAGATTGACCTGACTCACTACCAGCCGTTCGGGATTCAAGCCGAGATCGGCGCTTCGCGTCATTAGGAAGCTGCGCATCAAGAGGCCCGCGCCGGCCAGCAATACGAGCGACAACGCTACTTCGCACACGATCAGCCCGTTGCGCACCCAACCCCTCCGGAACCCGGTATTCCCGCGGCCACCCGCCTTCAAGGATTCGCTCAAGTTGCGAATCAAGCCACCGGCAGCCGGCGCCAGCCCGAAAATCAATGCGGTCAGCACGGCCACCGCGACCGTCGCCGCTAAAACCCGGCCGTTCAGTGAGATGTCGGCTTCATCGGGAAACGTGAACGCGGGCAGAAGCGCTCCCAGCGCCCTTAAACCAGCCCAGGCTAAGGCGCATCCGGCCGCCGCGCTCAACAGCGCCAGCATCACGCTTTCCACCAGCAGTTGCCGGATCACCCGCCAGGAACCCGCGCCCAGGCTCGCCCGGATGGCGAACTCTTTCTCCCGCGCCGCCGCCTTTGCCAGCAGAAGGTTGGCTACGTTGGCGCAGGCAATCAGCAGCAGAAATCCTACCGCTGCCAGCAGCGTGTAAAGGGTGGCGCGAAATTGTCCCACCACGGTGTCGACCAGCGTCGGCAACTGGACGTCAAACTTTTGCGGATAAAACGTCGGGTAAGTCTTCGCCAGCCTTTGGGCCAGGGCGTACACCGAAGGTTGGGCGTTT
The DNA here is from genome assembly GCA_049521155.1 of Bryobacteraceae bacterium. Lineage (GTDB taxonomy): Bacteria > Acidobacteriota > Terriglobia > Bryobacterales > Bryobacteraceae > Palsa-187. Next base: position 2,326 of record JBEKPC010000278.1, on the reverse strand, counting down.
TGCGTGGTCAGGCCCGGTTTCAGACGGCCCAACAGGTTGAAAAAAGGCGCGTATGCGCTGGTTTCGGCATGGTTTGGCGATTGTGGGAACCACAGGTCCGCGCCCCACAAAGCGAACCGCTTGGGCATGATACCAATGAGCGTGCGCGGCGTCCCGTCCAGCGTGAAGTTCTGGCCCAGGATCTTCGGATCGCCCGCGAAACGCTTCTGCCACACTTTATAGCTCAATACAAAAACCGGCGGCGAGCCCGGCAGAGCGTCGCTCGGCTCGGCGATTCGCCCCAGCAGCGCGCCAACTCCCAGAAACTGGAACGTGTTTCCGGTGACGCCGGCAGCGCGGAATGCCTCGATCCTGCCTTTATCCGCCCAGAGAACTTGCTGAAAAGCAATGCCGATCACGCCATCGAAAACGGTGTTCTGCTCTTGGTAGTCCAGGAACTCCGGTTGCCGGAACGCCTGCCGCCCGTACGGCTCGCTACTCGCGCTATCGTGAATCTGAATCGCGACGAGCCGTTCCCCGTCCGTATAAGGAAACGGTTCGAGAAGCACATTATCGATCACGCTGAAGATTGCGGTAGTGGCGCCGATGCCTAGCGCCAGCGCTACAACGGCCGCTATCAGGAACGTGCGGTCCCGAAACAAGGTCCGCGCCCCAAATTTAACGTCTTGCCACAGCGAATTCATAAAGGTACTATGCTTTGAAGACGAACAAGTTACTGAAAAAGATCCCGGAGCCGGAAAAATGTCGTGGCGCGTGTCAAAATAGTGCATGTCTCTACCCATCAAGGAACACGTCATCGGTGGCGGCAACGGCCTTGCGCTGGTGTATGCTCTCGAACTCGATGGCGACAATTCCACTTCGAAATGACCGCGCCAGTGTCAGGATCGGCAAAGTCGTCACAAATGCAAAGCTATGAATCGCACGAGTCGAGGTAATGCACCGACTCGATAGTTTGGATACGCCGTTAAACGTTTCGATGGCGGCGGACAACGCAATCGGGGCTGGTTCAATGGAAGTTGTCTGGGCGCTAAGGACGGGCAGCCGCGAAAAGAAAAGGAGTAACGGGAACCGGCATCCGATTTGCTCCGCCAGAATTGCCGCGCACACAACGGTGCTCGGAAAACTCGGAAAGTGGACAACAACATCGTTATGGAAAAAGCTTTAGAAGCCACGATCACGAGTCGCTTCGGCGTGCTGCCGAATTTTTTTCGGTTGGCCTCGATCGATCCGACGGTTGCGGCGAATCTTTGGGGCTTCGCCCAGTTCGCTTACCTGGATAACCCCATGCCTCCGCTTTTTAAGGAGCGTCTTTTTGTATACCTCTCCAGGTTTTGTGCAGTCCGCTATTGCATTGCTCGCCATGTCGGATTCCTGGTTGGCTTTGGCCGCCCAGCAGGCGACTCGACGTGTTTGCCTCAGACCGTAAAGGACGTACTCCCATTGCTTAGGCGTTCTCTCCCGCGTGGAGAAGAACTTTCGCCATTTGTGAAAGCCTGTGCGGAGTCCTTCGGTAATGCCGGCGTCTTTCCCGATCCTGATTCGACGGAAGAACAGGGCGTGTTTGCCTGTGCGGCACACGTTTTCTTGCAAACTCCCGACGCGATGCGCGCCCAAGACGCCCTGGCTCGCCGGCTCGGGCCGCGCGACCTGGAGCGTCTCAATCTATTCCTTGCGTTCGTGCGGACGGCTCACTTCTGGACGAGGGTCCATCCCGAACTGAGATTCGAGACCGACATCACGACCCTTTTAGAGACCCACGAAGCATTGGCTGAATGTGTTCTCAACGACCCTCTCGCTGTCGACGACGCTCCGGAGATTCACGTGGCCGACGAGGTGACCTCTTTTCAAGAAGTGCGGAAGTTGCAAGCGACCCTGGCGGCGATCGTCGAATCGTCCGACGATGCCATTATCAGCAAGGATTTGAACGGCGTCATTCAGAGCTGGAACGGTGGCGCTGAACGTTTGTTCGGCTACGCCGCCGACGAAGTTATCGGCAAATCAATCACGATCATCATCCCGGCTGACCGTCTGAAAGAGGAGCCTGAAATTATCAGCCGGTTGCAACGCGGCGAACGCGTAGAGCACTTCGAGACTATCCGGAAGAGTAAGAGCGGCTCTCTGTTAAACATCTCTCTGACGATTTCGCCGGTAAAGGACGCGACGGGTAGGGTTATAGGAGCCTCGAAGGTTGCGCGGGATGTCACGGAACGCAAGCGCCAGGAAGAAGCGTTGAAAGCGGCCAATGCGGCTATCATGCGATCCAACGCCGATCTGCAACAATTCGCATATTCCGCCTCACACGATTTGCAGGAGCCCCTTCGCATGG
>JBEKPC010000277.1:0-3973 GCA_049521155.1 Bryobacteraceae bacterium | reverse complement strand
GGGACCGGCCATATCGGTTCGTGCATCGTCCCTGACCTCATTGCCGCCGGCCACGAGGTTACCGGCTTGGCCAGGTCGGATGCGTCCGCGGCGGCGGTTTCCGCGCTCGGCGCCAAGGTGCGTCGCGGGGATATTTCCGACCTCGATGGGCTCAAGGCGGCGGCGGCGGAGTCCGACGGCGTCATCCACGTCGCGCACAGGCAAGATCTGCTTCCCTCTGGCGGGCTTGACGCCGTGGCCGCCGCGGAGCTCCAGATCATGCTGGCGTACGGCGAGGCACTGGCCGGAACCGGAAAGCCGCTGGTAGTGTCGGGGAGCATTGGCTCGCCCGGGTGGGAAGACCTAGGCCGGCCAGCCACCGAGGAGGACCCGGCCCTTCCTGGCGGCGATGCGTACAAAGGTACCCTGCGGGTTCGTAACGTCGTGGAACTCACCGTAGTCGGCCTCGCGGAGCGGGGCGTGCGGTCTTCGATCGTGCGGATTCCTCCCATCGCGCACAGCACGACCGATGTCGGCTTCCTCCCGCTGCTTATCGGGCTCGCGAAGCAGAAGGGCGTCGTCGGCTACCCTGGAGACGGCGCGAACCTGTGGCCGGCCGTGCACAGCCGCGACCTCGCCTCCTTGTTCCGCCTGGCGCTGGAGAAGGGTCCGGCTGGCAAAAATTGGCACGGGATTGAGGGCGAGGGCATCCGGTTCCGCGAGATCGCCGAGGCCATTGGTAGCCGTTTGGGCCTGCCCGCCGTGAGCATTCCCGCGGACGTACTGATGCTGCCGGGATTCTTTGGGTTCCTCGCGAATTTGGTCACGCTGGACCTCCCGGCTACCAACCTCATCACCCGGCAGACCCTCGGCTGGGAACCCGCTCAGCCCAGGCTGCTCGCCGATTTGGACAACGGCCATTACTTCCCTGCCGGCTGACGAGCTGACGGGCAGGGAGCCGAGCCGCAACGAGACCGGCAGACAGCAGTGTCACGATGCCGTGATCCGTTCGGGCAAAACCTCCCCCATTTGGGGCGCCTAAGGTCGAAAGTGGCGTTGAGACGATCTGTATTCCGTCGGGCTTTGCGAGAAATGCCGACGGAAGGTGGCGGCGAGATGAGATGCGCTAGCGAATCCGCAGGTTAATGCAATATCCAGAGTGCTTTTATCTGTATCGCGAAGCATCGCTTTAGCCGCCTCCAATCGAAGGTGCTGCACATGCCGGTGCGGTGAAGCTCCCACGGCTTTGGTGAATAGAGCCGCAAAGTGAAACGGACTGATACCCGCTTCCCTGGAGAGGACGCGAAGATCCAAACGGTCAGACAAGTGCGCCTCGATGTACTCTAGAACCCGCACCAGGCGGTAATCAGATATGTGCTCCCTTGCGAGCGACTGGTGCCACTCGAAACCTCTGGATGGGCCAAGCAAAAGATGGAGTGCAATCCATTGCGCAGCAGCCTGGGCGAAGAAATCTGGCGCTCCGCCTCGGAGCGCGGATACTGCGGAGAAGCCGAGGTTAGTGATGACGGGATTATCAAAGAAGGGAAAATCGACGAGGGAACTCCTCACGCGTGTTCCAGGCTTCTGCACTTCATTTGCAACGAAGTCAACCGTGTCCTGGGGCAAAACCAAATGCAGCAGCGTGAAAGCCCTCGGAGTACGAAAGTCGGGGCGGATAAGACGTGCATGCCCAGCGGGGGTGAGCACCCCAGTCCCTCTAGTGTAATTTATCTTACGCCATCGCGCTTCAGAGAAGTGCTCCATGCGAAAGCCGCTGTTAAGTGACAGTGTAATTGACGGATTGGGGAAAGCTGGGAGCGCCAGCTCCACGTCGGCATGGTATTCCCTCTCCGTCACAAGTACGGACAGTGATCGCCAGTTAGCTGAGTCACTCGTCAGCCACTCCGTAACGGCTCCCTTAGCAGTCACACGATTCTTATAGTCAGTCAGGGTGGACATTGGCGCATCTCCTGTTCTCTGCGCAACATCGCGAGTTCGAACCTCACCGTTGGCCCGGCGGAGACAGTCCGCTCTTTTCTCGTTGCCGGTCGGACGCCCATTCCCTATTCGCGATGTTTTTATGACTTAACTCGCCGCGCTGTAGCCTGTTTAGATTTTAGCGTGCAGCCCACTCGATTGCGAAACGTCGACGACCTGGATCCATAGATGATCTTCGATCAGGTACGCCAGGCTGCGTCACCACGGGATCGTTGTATTTCCCAGCGCGTGAACGCGCCCATCGTGCCGTCCGGGCCGAGCAGCGCAACGCGCACACCTCGCGCGGGCCGTCCTCGACAGACTTTTGGGGGTAAATGGGACACCGGCGGAAGGGGCAGCAGGCCATCGGCCCATGCGCAGGGAGTGCAGTCGAGCGCCCCGTTGCACTTCCGCCCGTTTTGTACCAGAAGACAACGTTCACTTTCGATCAGATGCGGCGCGCGTCGATCTGTCAACTCTAGCGTCAATCAATAAGAGCGAGCTATCAAATCGAGTACGTACCTAGCAAATTGTGGACGCAGCTGACCGCCAGAGCCCCGTCACCGATCGCAAAAGCCACCCGCTTGGTGGTACCGCTGCGGCAATCACCACTGGCAAATACTCCCGGCAAGCTCGTTTCTAGTGCCTCGGGTAACCGCTGTTCCTTCCAACTTTCTAACTTTGCGATGGCCGAACCCGTCAACGCAAAACCCTTGTCGTCGCGAGCCAGTTCGGCCGGCAGGAAATCCGTTCTCGGTCTGGCGCCGATGAAGATAAAAAGACCCGTCGTCTCTTCGCGGGCAACGTTTCCATCGTCGTCGCGCAAGTGAACGGCCCCGATGTGTTCCGTGCCCTCGATGGCCGTCACTTGGGTATGGTAGCGAACCTCGATCTCCGGATTTGCCGCCACCCGATCACAGAGATACGAGGACATGCTCCTGCGCAAATCACTACCGCGCACGACGAGCGTAACTTTTCGCGCGTATTGTGTAAGGAACATCGCTGCTTGCCCGGCTGAGTTGCCCCCACCGATCACATGCACTGGCCAGTTCTTGCACATCCGTGCCTCCACCGCCGTGGCGTTGTAGTAAACGCCGGAAGCGAGCAAGTCATTTGACCCTTCCACGTTGAGCAAGCGGTAGGAAACGCCCGTGGCGATGATCACCGTTTTGCTGATAGCAACGTCGCCCTCGCTAGTATGCACTTGGTAGAGACCGTCGTTACGCTTCAATTCCGTCACATGGCAGGGGGCAACGAACTCCGCGCCGAACTTGAGCGCCTGCAAATAGGAGAGTTGCGCTAGTTCGCGCCCCGTCACGCCATTGGGGAAGCCCGCGTAGTTCTCGATCTTCGAGCTGGAACCGGCCTGTCCGCCCGGCCCGAGTCCGTCGAGCACCAGGATCGAGAGACCTTCGGAGGCCGCGCAAATGGCTGCGCCTAGTCCCGACGGTCCGGACCCGAGAACGAGGACATCATATGTTTTCTCAGGGAGACGGTGACGAACGCCGATGCTTTCCGCCAGTTGTGTCAAGCCGGGAGACCGGAAGAGCAGCTTCTTTCCGCAGGTGATCATCGGATAGTGGAGGTCATCGCCCGCGATTTCCCGGATTCGCGTGGCGTTTTCTTCCTCCGCGATGTTCATCCAGTGATGCGGCACGCCGTTGCGAAAGAGGAATTCGACGGTTTCCAGGGTTCGCTTGTCGTCCTTAGCCCCGTATACACGCAGCCCCTGGAAATCCGTCGCCATCAGCAACTCGCGTCGGCGTTGAAACGCTCGCCAAATACGCGCGCCCAAGGTCGGCTGGCGCACCAACATCTCACGGACTTTATCGGGCGAGATGCGGATAGCTTCCACCTGGGAGATAGCCTCGCAGGAGGCGGCCGCGCGTCGCCCAGTGAACAAATCAATGTCACCCGTGAATTGCCCCGCCGCGAGGCGAACCAAATAGGTTGGCTCATCCGTCGTGACGTCAATAATGCGAACTTCGCCCGAGAGGATCACGTAGCAGTCAAACGG
>JBEKPC010000276.1:0-4011 GCA_049521155.1 Bryobacteraceae bacterium | reverse complement strand
TCGGCGGCGTGGCATGGCTCACCGTCATGTCGAGCTTCAACGTGTGCGCGCAAACCATGCCTCCGCAGTGGATGCGAGCCCGGGCGCTGGCGTTTTATTTACTTGTCTTTCAAGGATCGCTGGCCGTAGGAAGCGGCGTATGGGGAGAGGTCGCCCGGCACCTCGGCGTGCGCGCGTCGTTGAACCTCGCAGCCGCGGCCATGATCGCCGGATTGGCCGCCGGTTGGAGCATGAAGCTGTCGCCAACGCCGGCAGACGCGCTCGCGGCACAATAGATCTATATGTCAAATGAAGAAGAGTTTTTGAAATTTTCGTGCGAGAAGCTCACCCAGTTGAACCACCGTATCGAAACCTGCGTCGCAAAACTGACGCCGGAGCAGATCTGGACGCGCCGGGCCGGGAATGAAAACGCAGTCGGCAATCTGGTGCTGCACCTCGCCGGCAACGTACGCCAGTGGATCTTATGCGGCGTCGGCGGCGCCGAAGATCATCGCGATCGCGATAGCGAATTCGATGCACGATCAGGCGAAAACATGACCGGCCGCTTGCGTTCTACCGTCGAGGAAGCGGTGGCGCTGATCGCCGCGCTCCCCCACAGCAAGCTCGGCGAGCGAAAAACGATTCAGAAACATTATGAGGTGACCGTGCTCGAAGCCATCTATCACGTGGTCGAGCATTTTTCGATGCACACCGGCCAAATCATTTTCGCAACGAAACTGCTCACCGGCGAAGACCTCGGCTTCTACGGATACTTGAAGTCGGCAAAGGATACTGGGAAAACGACGCCGTAGCACGCCCGGGCCGGTATACTGAGGTTTATGGCACGCGATTATGTGGAGCAGCGCAACGCCGGATATTGCGTCGCTGGTACCCGTGTGACCTTGGAGTCGATCGTATATGCTTTTCGCGACGGCGAATCGCCGGAGACGATCCGGCAGAATTTTTCGGCGCTGAATCTCGAGCAAATCTACGGAGCGATCACCTACTATCTGGCGAACAGAGCCGCGATCGACGCATACCTGATCGAGTCGGAGAAAGAGTGGGATGCGTTCGCCCGCGAACATCCGCTGCCGGAAGAGCTTCGCGCGAAGCTCGATCGAACTCGCCAGGAACTTCTTGTTAAGCGATCGTAATTAAATTACTCGTGGATGCAAGTTTGCGCGAGGCGATCGTCAGGGGTATGATCCGCGTGGAGCCATCCGTTGATTTCCTTGGCGCGAATGCGGCTAAGTTGGAGTCCGTGCCCGACAATGAAGTGCTGGCGATTGCAGCGCGGGGAGCGAGAATTCTTGTTACCCACGATCTGAAGACGGTGCCCTCGCACTTTGGAATATTCCTCGCGCATTCCCAGAGCCCCAGACTGTTTCTTATTTCACAGAAAACGAGCGTTGCCGATGCCATTGACGCTCTCCTTCTGGTTTGTCTTGCGTCGAAGCCAGAGGATGGGTGAACCGAATCTGTCGGCTGCCGATTTAAACTACTCCACCACCGCCACCGGCCGTATCGGCGACCCCGTTCCGCCGCGAATTTTCAACGGCAGCGCGACAAACATAAATTCCTTTACCCCCGCCGCGGCCAACGATTCGAGATTCAGGCATTCGATAATGTGAATCCCTCGCTCCACCAATAAATGAACATGCACTTCCATGTTGGATGGTGAGCTTTCGAACGCCACCGTATCGCTGCCCGCCGCGAAAATGCCATGTTTACTGAGCCATTGGGCGCCCGCTTTCTTCGGCCCCGGACCGCGCACCACCGATCCGCTTCCGCCCGTGATGAAGCGCGCCGCATCGTGCCAGTGCCGGCCCCAGCCGGTGCGAATCAGCGCGATTCCTCCCTCTGAAGGCCTCACCCCGCAAGCTTCCAGATGCTCCGGCGTCACCACGAAATCGTGCGGCAGAGCGTCTATCCCTTCCAGGCCCGCCACGTCGAACAGCACCGCGCGCCGGAAAATCGGACCCACCGTATCAACCCCGTAAGTCGTCACCCCTTCGCTGTACGATTGCACCGGCTCCACTCCGCCATGCAATTTCCCGTCGCACGAAAAATGCGACAGCGCGTCAATGTGCGTGCCGACGTGCCCTCCCATCGTGATCGCCTCCGCCGCCGAGCTCGCGCCGTTCGGCAGCACCAGCTCGCCATGCATCTTCGTCAGCGTCCGCAGAAACGGAGGATGCGTCGGAAAATGCGGCGTCCCGGCAAACAAGGTTTGCCCCAGGTCGTACACGTTGCCAATATTCATGAGCTTGCTTTTTTCACGCGCTTGCGGGTCTTGGGCGAAACCACCGCGGTCTTCCCGCTCCACCGCCCCAGCCGGAATTCGCGCCCGTAATGCGAGGTCAAATTGCGAATCGCCACCGTCACCACTCCCGCCGCGTCGCACGAATAATGTTCTTCGATCTCCTGATGCGAAGCCGGCCACGAATACTCCACCGGCACCTTGTCCACCGCGTGCGAATCGGCCAGCGCCGGATCGAAGGGGAACAAAATCTCATCCCACACCGTGATGTCGCCCGAAGGCTGCGCATCTTCCGCCACGTGGCTCGCTTCCAGATATCGAAAATCGCCGACGTTATGCACCGGCTGATAGCGCCTGCGCACCGTCAGCGGAGGCTCGGCCGCTCCCGGCAGCCGCGTCCCGCGCGGAAAAATCGGATCGAAAATCATGCGCCGCCCCGCGTCCCCTTCGCGCCACACTCCGAAATTGCGCGTGAACATTTCGCGCAGCGTATATCCGGAAGCCGCGTCCGCCTGAATCGCCAGCCCGATCGCCGTGGCCGATCGCGTATATTCGCTACGCTTCACCTTGCGTCCGAACTCCTCGCGCAGCACCCGCGAAACCAGCGGCAATTCGCTCCCTCCGCCCGTCACATACAGCGCTTCGATATCGGTATTCTCCGCCAGCAGCGCGGTGGCTTCAATCGATTCCGCCAGTAAAGGACGGCACCGTTCATAGAAATCGGCCACCTGCACCGTCGCCTGCCCCAATCCTTCCTCCACCACATCCAGATCGACCACGATCTTGCGCGAGTTCGGATGCAGCGCCTCTTTCTGCCGCCGGCACTCTTCATCCAGCCGGAAAATCTCCGCCAGGCTCAGCTTCGAAAGCGCCTCTTCTCCGATCGCCATCTCCGCCAGCACCAGGTCGAAATCGTCACCGCCCAAGTGCGGCATTCCTTCGGACGCGAGCACCGTATGCGTGCCCGCCGAGATCTCGACCAGCGACACATCGCACGTGCCTCCGCCCAAATCGTAAACAAGGATGCGTCCCGTGGTCCTCTGCCGATGCCCGAATTCGATCGATGCCGCCGAAGGCTCGTTCAATAACCCGAGCACCGAAAATCCAGCCCGCCGAAAAGCGTCGACCGTAAGAAACCGCTGATTGCTATTGGCATTCGCGGGCACGCCCAGCACCGCTTCCAGCACTTCGGTCTCGCCGAATCGCGCCAGCAGCGCCTGCCGCAGCGCCCCGACCAATCCCGCCATCAGTTCCGTCAGAGGAATGAGCAACCCTCCGACATCGAGCTGCGTCTGCGGCCCCGCGTCTTCCAGATACCGCTTCAAGGATCGGACCATCGTCCAGCCAGGCTCGCCCTGCATCGCGTAGGCGTCCCAGCCAAAGCGGCGCTGGTCGTCTTTAATCGCAATCAACGGCGGAAACCAGTCGAACACCCCGTCGGCGGTTTCAAAAGGCACCAGCGGATAATTCCCCCGATCCGCCGCCGAGACGACAATGCGAGTAGTCCCAAAGTCGATGCCGAGCTTCATCTTTTATGGGTAACACATGTGGAGCAGCGTCATGCAAATCTCACTCGGTGAACACTTCCCGCAGCGTGCTTAAAGTAGACGTAAGTGTCTTCCGGGACACCGCCCCCAATTTCTTCGCCAGCCGGTTCTGGTCGACCGCGCGCATCTGATCCAGCAAAATCAAACCCTTCTGCCCATCATGCGTAACCCCGATCCGGAACGGCGCCGGTCGGCTCTTGGTGGTCATCGGCGCGACGATCGCCG
>JBEKPC010000275.1:0-4038 GCA_049521155.1 Bryobacteraceae bacterium | reverse complement strand
CTGACCGCTTGGCGGCGCTCGTGCTGGCCGCTTATTGCATCGTCACGGCCCTGCTGTGGAAACAATTTTGGAAGACGCCGGATTTCCGGCTGCGCGGCGCCAGCCATGGCCGGGAGTTATTTTGGGATTTTCTTAAAAATCTCGCGCTCGGCGGCGGCTTTCTGGCGTTGGCGTTCGGCGCAAGCGCAAACGGTTTTGAACGGTTTGTATCGCACCCCCTGGCATCGTCACATCCCTATAGCCTGAGCCCTGGCGCGGTGGCCAGATGAGCGGCCGGCCGACGATCTTGTATTGGCATTTGTGGACCGATGCGGATGGCATTAGCCGGCTGACGCAATGCACGATGAGACCATAGCTATCCATGGTGGTTACCAGCCCGATGGCACGCGCGCCGTCGCCGTACCCATTTACCTGACCGTCGACCCCGTAATTAAGGCTTCGGACCACTCCTGTCACAACCGTCGACGGGACCGGTGCGGCGGTCGGCATCTGATACGGCCAAAGGCCAGGGGCAGGCGGCGCGGGCGGCTGAGCCGCGTATCCGGCCGGTCCCGGAGGTGGCGGTGGCGGCGGTCCAGCAAATGCCGCCGAGCTAGGAGGAGGTGGAGGACCCGGTGGCGGTGGTCCGGCAAATGCCGCCGAGCCGGGAGGAGGTGGAGGACCAGGCGGCGGTGGGGGCGGCCCGGCGGCCATCGCAATCGACGCCCTGCTGCGCTGATTGGTGATCGTATCCGCGTCGAAGAGCGTATCCCCTGCGGGTCCGATGTGCGACCAGCCTGAAGCCGCGACAGCAGATCCGACAGGCGCGGCGGCGCTCACTTGGCTGCTGTATTCAAGCGGAAAGTGGATGACCGTTCCCTGATCGAGAACAAGGGCGTCCAGACCACCCGGACCGTAATTGAAGCTTCGTACAACTCCGCTAACTGTCGTTCGCGACCCTTGTTCACCAGGCGCCGGAGGCAGGGGGCCTCGGCGTCCACGCGGTGGCGGAGGTGGAGGTGGTGGCACAAATGCCGATGGGCCAGGGGGCGGTGGCGGCGGTGGCGGAGCGGGCGGTTGCGCCCGGCAGCTCAAGCCGCTCAAAAGTGAAACAAAGAGGGTAATTGCTCGAATGTTATATCTCATACCCATATTCCTTTCGGGATGCATAAGGGCAAGTGCGTGGCCAACCAGGAGACCTTTCATTTTCGTCTCCACTTCCGGAGCGCACGCCTTCCCTGGGCTAAATACGGACGGCGGATGAGCGTTTCGCGAACGGAATTTGCGGCGGATAGTGGGAAGGTGTTTTCGGACAGTCGGGGATGGCAAACGGGGGATCGACGCGGTCCTGATCATCGTTCACGGACGAGACGATGTAAATCAGCCTGCCTCCAGGCCATATTCGCGAATCTTCTCGTAGAGCAGCCGGCGGTGAACGCCGAGAATCTCGGCCGCCCGCGTCTTGTTGCCTTGCGACTGGCGTAACGCGCGCTCGATCAGCGCCTTTTCGAGAACGGCGACATTCGTTTTCAACCCCTCCCCTAGCGGCGCAAGGTCGGACCACTGCGAATCCGCCGGTTCCGGGCGTGTTCGCAGTTGAATTTCGTCCTCGGTGATCACGCCGCTTCTCGCCAATACCAGTGTTCGCTCGACGACGTTCTCCAGCTCGCGAACGTTGCCAGGCCAGTGATGGTCACAAAGCAGCGCCAAAGCGGGCGCGGTGATCGAGACCCGGCTTCCACTGCGGTTCAGAAAATACTGAACCAGCGCAGGGATATCCTGCCGCCGGTCCCGCAAGGGAGGCAGCGGGATCATCACGACGTTGAGGCGGTAATAGAGATCCTCGCGGAACGATCCCTCGTTCACGGCCCTCTCTAAGTCGCGCGATGTCGCAGTCACCAGCCGGATGTCGACGGGGACCGGGGTATTGCTTCCCAATCTTTCGATGATGCGCTCCTGAAGCGCGCGCAGAAGCTTGGACTGGAGCGCCGGCGCCATCTCTCCGATCTCGTCCAGGAACAGCGTGCCTTTATTGGCTTCTTCAAAACGTCCAATCCGCCGGAAGAGAGCATTGGTGAACGCACCCTTCTCATGGCCAAAGAGTTCCGACTCCAGCAGTGTTTCCGGAATGGAGGCGCAGTTCACCTTGATGAGCGGCCCTTTGCCGCGCGCGCTGTTATGGTGGATGGCGTTCACCACCAGCTCTTTGCCCGTGCCGGACTCGCCACGGACCAGCACCGTGGCATCGGACGTCGCCACCTGTCCGATCAGCTTGTAGACGTGCTGCATCGCGGGGCTGTGCCCGATCATAGTCTTCGAGACTCCGGGGACCGGCACGGCACCGGGTGCCGCCCTCAGCTCGCGCGCCAGCTTACGTTGTTCTATGGCGCGCTGCACTTGGGTGAGCAGGACTTTGAAGTCGAGGGGTTTCGATACATAGTCGAATGCTCCAAGCTTCATGGCGTCGATCGCCGTAGTGCTGTCGCCCTGCGCTGTCATCACAATGAGAGCGCTATCAGAGCCACCCTCGCGCGCGCGTCGCAGGACCGTCAGGCCATCCATTCCGGGCATGCGAATGTCCAGAATGGCGGCTTCCGGCTCTTCCGAAAGCAGGAGGGAAAGAGCTTCGTTTCCGTTCTCCGCCGTGAGAACGCGAAAGCCCTCAGTCTCAAGCAGTCCCGCAAGTGAGGTCCTTGCGGTCCGCTCGTCCTCAGCGATCAGTATCGTTGCCGTTCGCATACGCAATTCCGGGAAGCTCGATCTCAAACGTAGCACCTGGGCGATCATTTCGATAACGAAGGTCGCCGCCCATGCCGGTAGCGAGTTCCCGCGAAACGGCAAGGCCCAGACCCGTACCGTCAGCCTTCGTGGTGTAGAACGCTTCGAATAAGTGTTCCTTCTGCTCTTCCGTCAGGCCGGGTCCGCTGTCATGTACCTGGATGCGGGTCATCGCCTCGTCCTGTTTGAGCCGCACATCAATGGTTCCGTTTTGCCCGGCGGCCTCGATTGCATTCAGCAGCAGATTCATCAGCATCTGCTTAAGGTGCTCCGGATCGAACCGGGCTTCCAGACCGGACGGTCCTGTTTCCGTGCGGATTTCGATATTCCGCGCGTCGGCCTGCGGTTGAACCAGACTCACGCATTTCTGCACTACAGGCGCCACGGGCACGTCTCGGAGGTCCGGCTGCCGCGTCTTCTGGAATGTGAGCAGATTCGTAAGAAGCGCGCTCAGCCGGTCAACTTCTTCGATAACCGGGTGGAGATCTTCGGCGCGAACTCCGTTGTTGCCGAGGCGCCGCTCCATGTATTGGATGGAAAGTCGAATGCTGTTGAGCGGATTACGGATTTCGTGCGCGATCCCCGCGACCAGCCGGCCGACCGTGCGCAAACGGTCCTCGCGCCGGAGATCGGCTTCCAGATTCTGCCGGACCTCGGCCATGCGGTTGATGGAATGGCTGATTTCGCCAAGCTCGTCATTGCGCTCTGGAAGGCGATGACTGAAGTCGGATTCGAGGGCCGACAAACCGGTCTTGATCTGAACGATGCCCCGCTGCAGCAGGACGCCCGTCGCGAGCGTGCCCGCGATGCTGATCAGGGCTGCCAGGACGAGCGCCGATAGCAGTATCTCGCGGCGATGGCTGCCCGGGTCGCTGCGCCCGGCCAGGCGTTTCATGGTCCAGCTGGCGAACCCGTTCTGCCGGTCCGCCTTCGCCTCGATCACGACGATGTCGTGCTGGCCGCGCAGGACTCGCTGCGCCACGCCCGCCGCCCGGCTTTGCGTGATGGTCGCGAGGATATCGTCGAGTTCAGCGGTCGGAACGTCGGTTTTTTTCTCTCCCGTGTCGTGCGTCGGGTAGGAGTAACCCAGGAAATGCGAGCCGTCGTAGTATCCTCCTTCCACCCCCGGATACGAGCGCAAGACCGCTTGTGAGACGCCGCGGAGCGATGTGTCCTGGGCGGCCACCGGAAGCGCCAGCCATGCAGAATCCGCGCTGACACGGTCCTGATACTGCTGATCGAGTTCAGAGGCGGCGCCCGTGAGTGTCCGGGCCGCGTCCG
>JBEKPC010000274.1:0-4104 GCA_049521155.1 Bryobacteraceae bacterium | reverse complement strand
CGACAGCCAGTCTTCGCTGATGGCCGGGGTCGGTGCCGCGACAGTGGCGCCCAAGGACGCCGTTTCAGTGCTCGACATGACGCTCTCCGTCGAAATGCCGCGAAGGCGAGCCGGATTGAGCAGGCTCCGGAGCGGCCGATCGGTTGCTCGCGGTGGAAGGCTTGGGGCCGGCACTGCCGATCCGGGTTGCGACCTTTTCGGCCTCGCTCGGACTGCGGAACAGGCAGCCGTCAAGGCTTGAGAAAGTCGGGTCGGCCGAAAAGAAACGGAAGCCGGCGGCTTCCTGGACCACCAGACCGGCTCCGAGCTCGTGAACCTCGATGATGTAGATCTTGGACATGGCGATCCTGCCGCCGGCGAGACCCGGCGCTCCTGCGAGGCGATTGGGTGTGGACGGAATGATGCGCGTTCGTTACGCGCCGGTCGCGCAGCACCGGGGCCGGCAACCGGGCCTGGAGACGCGGGTGGGATGTCCAGGACCCATAAGGCGAAGCGTTATACGGCGACACGTCATGGTCTCATCTCCATAACCAGGAGCCCACGAAGTCGCTTCGTGGCGCTTTAGCTTTGTTGTCGCGGCGCAAGCTGCTCCATCAAATCCCGCGATCCGGTCATCGCGAAACGATGACGATGACCGAACGGCTGTATTTTCGGCATCACGGCGGCGCGGAGTCAATGCGAGGGAAAAAATAAGAGAATCTCTGCTGCGCACCATCCGATCCATGGAAATTGATTCGGAGCCGCGGGCATTCGCGGAAACGATTTCCTCAGGCGGGTAGGCCGACGAATGAGCGTCAGGCGAGGTCGATCGCGCCGCTCATGACCGGCACGCAGGTGCCCCCGATGAAAGTGGCGACGACCGCACCGGCGCGTTTTTCCGCCACAGCCACCATGAGGCTCGGACGCCCCATATCGACGCCCTGCGATATCGTCCTCGTCAATGTCGAATCCGGCTCCGGCAGAAGCTGCGCCAGAAACCCGATCAGCGCCACATTGGCGGAACCGGTTGCTGGATCCTCCGTGATGCCGTGGAGAGGCGCGAACATGCGCGTCTCCATATCGGCAGCGGCGGTGACGGCTTGCGCATAGAGATGGATTCCGGTCGCTTTGGACAACGGGACGCGTTCGGCGAATATGTCCGTGCGCGGTCTTGCGGCCGCAAGCGTGGCGCGGCTCTTCAACGCCGCGAACACGAACGGCGCCCCGCAGGACGCAATGCACGGCCGATGGGTGCGCGTGTCGATGTCGTCAACCGCGATCGAGCACGCCGCCGCCACGATCTCGGGCGCAATGTCTTCGCCGATCGAGAAGCGTTGCGGCGCGGCGAGGCGCGCGCCGGTGACGCACGCTCCGGATTTGAGAAGCGATATGCGGACGAGGCCGGCCTTCTCCTCGAAAATCATCGTATCGTGTTCGGGGGGCCGGGCGGCGGTTGCGGTGCCGCCGGCGAGCACGAAGGCGGTGCCGACGTTCGGATGGCCGGCAAACGGCATTTCCGCGCGGGGGGTGAAAATGCGCACCTGCGCGGTGTGCGCGGCGTCCTGCGGCGGCAGCACGAAGGTTGTCTCGGCCAGATTGAATTCCGCCGCGACCGCCTGCATCTGCGCGGACGTCAGCCCGCGTGCATCCGGCACGACGGCGAGTGGGTTGCCGCCGAACTGCCGGTCCGTGAAGACGTCGACGGTCACGAAGTTCAGCTTCATGGTGGCTGTGTCTAGCCTCCCAGTATTCACTAGTGTCAAGGCGATCGAAGGGCGACTAGCCGCTTAAATTCCATGACGGACCAACTTGGGACTACGAGTATACCGCTCAGTCCACTACAGCCCGCGATATTTTTGATCGGTGGCGTCTCGAAGAGGCCTCAAGTTGCTTTGAAGGTTCCGCTACCGAACTCTTTGTGCGTTGTGGTATTAAAAGGCCATGAGACCGAAATTGACCAAGCTAACGCTTCACGGGTTTAAGACAATCCGCGAACTCAAAGACTTCGAGCCAGGATCCCTTACGGTTCTGATTGGGCCTAATGGCGCCGGGAAGAGCAACTTTATATCGTTTTTTCGACTGCTTTCTTGGGCACTTGTTCCTCCGGGCCAACTGCAATCCTACGTTGCCGAGTTAGGTGGAGCGAGTGCCATCTTGCACGTTGGAAGGTCTCCTACACGCGAGATTGATGCGGCGCTGAGTCTGACGACCGATGCCGGGCGAAACGATTATAGCTTCCGTTTGTTCCATGCTGCTGGCGATACGTTGGTTTTCGCCGACGAATGGTTTCGGTTTCAACGCTACGGCGACGAACGTCCGGCCGTCACATTGGGGGCGGGACAGAAGGAGGCGCAGCTTATCGCAAAAGCGGAAGAAGGAGATTTTACTGCGCGCGCGATCCTTAGTATGCTTCGGCGCATTATCGTTCATCAGTTTCACAATACGTCGTCCACTGCTCGGATTCGCAACAAGTGGGATGCTGATGACGGCCGCTGGCTGAAGGAAGATGCGGGGAATCTCGCGCCGTTCCTATTCCGATTACAGAACACCGAGCCCAAGTACTACCAGCGCATCGTCGATACAATTCGACTAATACTTCCGTTTTTCGCTACATTTGAAATCAATCCTGAATACGGGCGATTGCTCCTCCGGTGGCGAGAGATTGGGTCCGATCACGTTTTCAACGTCTCGCAGGCGGCCGACGGCATGTTGCGCGTGATGGCGTTGGTGGCACTGCTGCAACAGCCAGAGCGCGACCTTCCGGACGTTCTTATCCTCGATGAACCGGAACTCGGTCTCCACCCGTATGCTATCGAGATACTCGCAGGTCTGATCAAGAGCGTTGCTACGCACGTACAGGTTATTTTGGCCACGCAATCGGTTTCTCTAATTGACAGATTCGATCCGGGCGACATTGTGGTAACCAGTCGATCAGGTCGAGAATCCGCTTTCCAGCGGCTCGGGACCGACCAATTTGCCGACTGGCTTAAGGAGTACACGTTGTCGGAACTATGGGAAAAGAATGTACTAGGGGGGAGGCCGTCACACTGATCAGACTGCACGTAGTCGTCGAAGGCCAGACAGAGGAAGGTTTCCTCAATGAAGTGGTGGCCCCTGAACTTGGCGCCCTCGGCATTTTTATTGATACGCACTCCATCACCACCGGCAGAAAGCGTGGTCGGCTCTTCCGGGGAGGATGGGGTAGCTATGGCCAACTGCGACGAGATTTGCTTCGATGGATGAAACAGGACCAGAATCCTGATGCATGGTTTTCGACGATGGTCGATCTATACGGCCTCCCGAATGACTTTCCTGGACACACTGAATGTCAAAAGTTACCGGACCCACGGCAGCGTGTCCTTTGCCTTGAAGAACACCTCGCTTTGGATATTCGAGACGGGCTTGCCGGAGGCGCCGCCCATCAGCGCTTTATCCCATACATTCAGCTCCATGAATTTGAAGCGTTACTGTTCGCCGACCCTGGAATGTTCTTAAAAGCGTTTCCTGAGGAGGGGCAGATCGTTGCCCAATTGCAGGCGATTCGTGCACGATTTCAAAGCCCGGAGCACATTGATGATGGCCAAGCCACTGCACCATCCAAGCGTATTCTTGATCTACTCCCCGGCTATGTAAAAACGGTATCAGGTATATTAATTCTAAAGTATATTGGGCTGGACGCGCTTCGCCGCGAATGTCCGCATTTCAATGAATGGATGGCAAAAATCGGTCAATAATTACAGGTCGAATAGGCCTCTAACGTTGAAGGTGCTCCTCATCGTCGCTGTGACTGGGGTGCTCCGTATCCGTGCTGAAAAATGGTCGAATCTCCGCTTGTCGATCGCTCCAGAGGTGTAGAGAGGCTAGACGCGAAATTTCGGAAGCCGCCTGTTTCGATTGTATTATGACTAGAGCTCACAGCCCGGCTCGAGCGCCGGGACGCCCGGCGGCATGCGTCGCGCCTTGGTGGCCTGCTCGAACGCTTAGGCGAGGCGCAGCAGCACCGGCTCGCTCCACGCCGTCCCGAAGAACGACAGGCCTACCGGCAGCCCATGTATGAACCCCGCCGGCACGGTGATGTGCGGATATCCGGCAATCGCCGCCGGCGAGGAGCAGCCGCCGGTATCG
>JBEKPC010000273.1:0-4325 GCA_049521155.1 Bryobacteraceae bacterium | reverse complement strand
CGAGAACCAGACGCTCTCCGATGGCGAACGCCAGGAAATTCTTCAGTCCCGCATTTCCTACTATCCCAACGACCTCGCCGTCATCGGATGGAACGCCGCCTTCATCTACGACACCCCTTCCGGCGCCGAAACCGCCATCCAGCTCCTGCAATACGCCAACTCGCAGTTGCTCGAGTTCCGCCATTACGACGAACTCCTCACCAAACAACTCGAAGGCGTCTACGACTTCCTTGAGCGCGGAGGCCGCGGCCTCTGGTCGCGCTGGCGCACCGCCCGCGCCGCCTCGAAACTTCACACCGTCCTGCTCGACGTGAGCGAACTCACCGAGCGGGCCGACAACGCCATCAAGTTCCTCAGCGACATGTTCTCCGCCCGCCTCTACAAACTCGCCGCCAGCAAAGTCGGCGTCCCCGACTACAAAGACCTCGTCCAGCAAAAACTCCAAACCGCCGAAGACCTCTACCGCTTCATGGTCGACGAATTCAACCAAAGCCGCGCCTTCGTCCTCGAACTCATGGTGGTCATCATCCTGATCATCGAACTAATCTATTTCTTCCGCGGCAAACCAATCTAAAACTCCCGGTCATCCTGTGCGAAATGGGATCGTCCGAAATACGATCCCACGAAGTCGAAGGATCCCTACAACTCGCCAACGCTGGCGTCCTGTAAAAGGCGTTCCTACGTACAAGTTGTAGGCAGCTCCCAAACCCCAATCTCTGTGCGAAGATAAATCAGCGGAATCACATGCGTGGCCTGACCAACAAACGAATCCTAATCACCGGAGGCGCCAGCGGAATCGGCGCAGCCACCGCTGCGCGCTTTCTGGAAGAAGGCTCGCGCGTCTGCATTCTCGATCGCGACGCCAGGGCGTGCGCCAACATTCGTCACCAGCTGCCGGGAATCTCCGAGGCCATCATCGCCGACGTCACCGACCTCATGCAGGTCGAAGCCGCGTTTGCCGATGCCGTCCGCGTAATGGATGGAGTCGACGTGCTTATCAACAACGCCGGCATCAGCATCCGCCACAACTTCCTCGATATCACTCCCGAAGAGTGGGACAAAGTCATTGCCGTAAATCTCACCGGCGTCTTCTACGTAGCCCAAACCGCCGCCCGCCACATGAGGGAGCGTTATAAAGTTGAATCCGGCAGCGGGGTCATCCTCCAAACCGCCTCCACCAACGGGATCGTCGGGCAACCCTACTATGCCGATTACAACGCCACCAAAGCCGGGGTGATCGAACTCACCAAAACCATGGCGCTCGAACTCGCGCCGAAAGTTCGGGTGTGCGCTGTCGCTCCCGGCTACGTGCTCACTCCCATGCAGCGCGCCGAATACAGCGACGCCATGCTCGAAGAAGTGAACAAGAAAGTTCCCCTACGCCGCCACGCCCAGCCGGAAGAGATCGCGGCCCTCTTCGCCTATCTCGCTTCCGACGATGCAGCCTACGCCACCGGCCACGTCTACACCATGGACGGCGGCGAAACCGCCGGCGGCCTGGCCAGTCGCTAGGAGTCAGGGATAAGGCATTCGGGTGGAGAAAACGCTCGTCTGCTCATTTGGCGGGAACAATATCGAATTCTATTTTGATTTCGTCTTTCACCTTCACGGTTCCGCCTGCGATTCGTATAGGGGTGATGCCGAAGGCGCTCTGCTTGAAAGCCGCGGACCCGTGGTAGTGGCCACCCTGCAATGACACATCTACCACAACGGGCTGTTTTTCCCCGTGCAGGGCCAAAATCCCTTGTACTTTCCAGTGCGCGTCCCCGCCGCCGCTGATGGTGGTGGATTGGTAGGAAATCTCTGGGAAATGCCCGACATCGAGAACCTCAGCCCCTTGCATCGTATCCTGGATCTCGGCACGTTTATCGGCCGGAATCTCCGGGTCCAGCACCCGCAGCTTGCGCGAGTCCACGCGCAGTTGAACGCTTGGCGTGGCGGAAGCATCAATCCTGCCCTCAGCAATGGGAGCTTGTATTTCGTGATCGTGCGCAAACCCGGAAAGCACTCCGGACTTGAATACTCGGATCGTCAAACTCGATTCGTTCACGTCGATCGCCCGGCTTTGGGCGTAAAGATTGCGTGATCCGACCCACGCAAAAATCGCCAGTATCACCAACGCCAGCTTTGTCGTTTTCATTGCATTCTCGAAATAGAATAAGCGTAAGCGACCCTTGCTGGCAAAACTCCGCCGCGGTGTAAAGGAATTGTTATTTGTTTGTCACGCAAAGTCATCGCTGGTGGGCTAGAATGGCGCACGGGTCATTAACCCGAAAAAGCAACATTTCCTATCCGGATGCGGCTTCCGGCCCTTCTATCCCCGCGTGAACCTACCCACCAGCCTCCACATCCGCACCACTCGATATAAAGGGAACCAAGGTTTCGCAAGACGCACCCCGGCCCACTCCCCAGGCCCCGGCGTAAAAGTCAGCCGCGTCAGAAAGCGCCATCGATCGGCCCGGCGTTCACGAAGTCGCAACATGAGCCGAAAGTACGATACCTGCTGCTCCCCATACGAAACTCCCGCCGCCACAGCCACGGCGATTTCATTCGCGAAAGCCCGCGCCACGCCGTCGGCGAGAATCGCATTTTCCAGCAATGCCGGAATTGCCATCGCCACAAAGCGATTCGCCAGCAGCAGCGTGATATGCAGCATCCGCTCCACGCCCAGTTCTCGCGCCTGCGACCGAATCCACTCCCAATTCAAATTCTCCCGCTTCGCAATTTGCGCAATATCGCACAGCCAGATCAGCCGTCCCCACACATGCTTCGCCGCATGAACCGCGAGCACCAGGAGCAGATCTTCCGGAGAAGGCGTATTCACGCGTCGCCCCGCGACCGTCACGCTCATCGCACGATCGAACAGTCCATCCATGTCAAAGTCGACGGCATAGAATCGTGGCTGCAGCGCCCACTGTAACTCCAGCAGATTCTGTCCCGCCGCACTGTCGAACGTGCACTCGTACCCGGCGGTGATGTAGTCGGCTTCGGCCTCTTCGGGAATCGCAACCCGCGCTGTGTATCCGAGTTCACGAACCGCGCTCTTGACGCGGGTCACATCCTCCTTGCGGACAAATAAATCCATGTCGCCCGCTTGCCGCAGCGCCATATCGCCGTAGTAAACCTCCGACAGTACGACCCCTTTATAAGGAACTGCTTCAACGCCCAGGAGATCGAGGCAATCGAGAATGCGGATTAATTCGCGGGCAAGAAAAAGCGACCTGTGGACATTCCTCTCATAATTCTGCCGCGCGGCTATCACAACCGCAGCCGGAACCACACTCCCGAGAGACTCGAGATTGTGATAGAGAAGCGAAGCTGTTCCGTGCAGATCGGCGAGTCGAAGCACCGTATCCCAATCCACCGGTTGTTCCAGAAAATTCCGAATCCGGTTGAAATGGGCTTCGTCTCGATCAGCGGAACTTGTGGCCAGCAGGAGATTCCACTGGTCTCGAGTTGAAGCTATCGCGAGATGGTCCACGGATGTAAGAGCAATCCCGGGTTCACCGATTTCGTTCACGGGCGTGGAGTCATCTTAGCAGGGCTCATCCGGCGCATGACTTCCACGCAAACTCGAGGTTACCTCCGTCACCTTAATTTACGCGCCGTGAGGTCCTTATCGCTTCGGTTTCTGTCAAACTAAGGCGTTCAGGATTGCATGGAAGTCACCACACCCAGTTCGACGCGGCGCAGCACGCGATTGCGCGTACACATTCCCCTGGCCGTCACCAGCCTGGACCGCGTACATCCGTTTTCCGCGAAGTGTGTTGCTCTCATTGTGAGTGCGCAGGGGGGCGGATTCAGCGCCCCGCAGCCGTTGCCCCTTGAAACCCCTTTGCTGTTAAGCGATTTGCCGGGAGGTGGAAGCGCATCCGGCCGTGTAGCAAATTGCCTGCCGTTGGGAAATGACGGGAAACAATTTCTCATCGGAGTGTCGCTCTATAACCCCGGGAACGTATGGGGCATCGCCGATCCGCCGGAGGATTGGAATTGCGCCTCCCCTCAGGCTCCCGCGGCTCCCGCTATGGCGAAGGACGCCGTGCCCAAAAGCAAAGCAGTTTGGCCGTACAACCTCTTCTCAGGACACGGCGAAGCTCATCCGGGAAGAAAATAAAACTTCGGCAATTCCTTCCCGAAAAACCCAGATCTCAATGACTAACAGAACACCCGCCTGCCCATCGACGTTAACGAATGTATTACGTCTGGATTACGTTAGTGCTTTTTCGGAGGCGCGCCCTTGGTGGGCAGTGTGGAGGGGAACAGAGATTGGGGCGCGCGTTCGAAAAAGCCGTCAGAAGGAAGCCGCTGGCGCGGCGGACGCGGTC
>JBEKPC010000272.1:0-4400 GCA_049521155.1 Bryobacteraceae bacterium | reverse complement strand
CGATCGAGCGTCACAGTCGGCATATGTCTGAGCGCCGCCGAAACCGCGTCAAGGAGCGCCCCGATGATGCGCGGTCGCGCTTGCTCAAAATCCGACCTGAACTCGGCCTCCGGACGTCGGTCATTCTCGGAAATGGCCTGAAGGTGAACTGTCAACGCCCGATCAGCGAGGTCGGGCCTCTCGGTCAAAAGCGGGATCCCGTTGAGTATGATCGGGCGCTGGCCCTCAAAAATCACCTCTTCGGAATCGCTATGCAGTTTACGGATTGCAAATCCACCGCCGGTGCAAAGGCGCGACAGGGCGTCTGACAGCCACCCCGCCACTGAAGATAGATTGTCGAAGCCAAGAACATGGCTGTTGAACGCGCTGATCATCAGATTGTGATCGTCCTTTGGAACCGAACGGATTGGCGCCGCGCTGGGATCCACCAAGCTCCGGATCAATCGGCAGAATTGCGATTTGCCCGAACTTTGTTCGCCGTTCGCGATTAGGATCGGATATGGCCCTTGTGGTCGCAGGGCCCCCACGACCCACCCCACCGTGAGCATGAATTGATCCTCGGACAAATTCACGAAGCGGCGCAATTCCTCGATCAAGCCTCCCTTTTCGGGTTCTGGCAGCGGTCGCATCGAAGGTGAGCGTAACAACTTCAATGGCGCGTCAGCGATAACGCGCCAACGATCGTGCGTTATCTCGACAGCGCGCCACTTGGCATCGCACAGGTCGAGATAAAGTTTGCCCTGGCGCTGGCCCACTCTGACGAACGGCTCGTATTCAAGGCCATCGTAAACCGCGCGCGCCTCAAGAATCCTGATGCCGTCCTCGAGCGCCTGGCCGCCGATCGCGCCTCCGGTTTCCTTGAAAAATTTCGCTGACATCCACATCCTAAATTGCCGCGAGCGCACCGGCCAATGCTCACGGTGATCCTTGATCGGAAATGTGACGTACGCCACGGTAGCAGCGTCGTGCCAGAACTCGGCACCGTCCGTGAGCCCGATCAGGATATCTCGTTGCGGCGTGCGCCTGCCGTCGCCGTCCTCTGATGCCCCGCCGCCATTGGGCGCCGGCCTGGCGTTAGCAATCAGTTCCTTCGCGCGGGTCTGATCCCAACCTTCGTCGAGCGCATCAGCGGCGTCCCACCCGACCTTGCACCCCGGTGGCGGCGAGCAGATCGCCACCGACAAGGCGCCGGCCGCAATTGCCTGCTTGGCGACCAGGTTTGCGTAATCCAGTCCGGCCACGTCCGCGTCGGGCCATATTGTGACATGCCGGCCGCGCAACGGCGACCAGTCCGCTTTGCCGCCGCTTTTCGCACCGTTGGGCGACGTCACCACCACGAACGCCGGGAGAAGGCCACCGGCGGCGTCGGCGGCCTTCTCCCCCTCAGTGATCACCACTGGTGCATCGGACCGCTGTGCAAGCCTGTCGAGGCCATAGAGAGGACGCTTTAAGGGCCAGCTCTCCCAGCGCCATTGAACGGTGCCGCCGGCCGCTGGACGGGCGCATGTGAGCGGACGAAATTGTTTACCGTCCGGGGTATCGAATCGGCGCACGAAGCCAA
The DNA here is from genome assembly GCA_049521155.1 of Bryobacteraceae bacterium. Lineage (GTDB taxonomy): Bacteria > Acidobacteriota > Terriglobia > Bryobacterales > Bryobacteraceae > Palsa-187. Next base: position 2,839 of record JBEKPC010000272.1, on the reverse strand, counting down.
TGACCTCACCAGCAGCATTTAGATAGCACCAAGTCGCGACCGACTTACCAAGGCGAGGATGCGATGCCGGCGGCTTCGGCGCATCGGACGGAACGGGCACGACCGTCACCCATGAGGGCCGCTTGCCTTCGCGCCCGGACGCGGGACCGCCGTCGACCGGCGCAAAGGGATCAACGCTCATAAGGATCGACGCCCAGCATCGCGGCGACGCGCACCGCGGCGTCGGTTTGATTAAGTCGATGGAGATAGGCAGCGAGGCTGATGAGGTCGCCGCCGCGCTGACCAGTTGCGAAATCCGACCAACGCCCGCTTTTCAAATTCACCTTGAAGCTGCCCTTGCGCTGATCGCTACGCGTCGGATTAATAGCGACCCATTCCTGCCCCTCGCGCTTGCCGTTTGGCAGCCACCGCTGAACGATCGAATCGACATGGCCGAGCGCAGCATCGGCAATGCGCTTGAATTCGATTTTGCGAGGCGCGCCGCTGCTCACGACCGACACTTTTTGATTGCCGCGGTGAGCTTTTGGTTTTTGCAAAAGAAGGCCAACAGCGCAGCTTCGTCGTCGAAGTTTTCGCTAGTGGTAAAAAACGGAGGATGATCCCCGAATTGCAGCGCATAGTCTTGATCTTCAATGCTGCCCATCGGGGTAATCGGGACTACTACGTCAAAGAAGTCCGCTAGCCCTGTGTAAGCATCGACTTGCTCGCGTGCAGTGATCTTGTAGACATCGTTACGCCACAGGATCACGGGGATGCGATAAAGTCCCGACGTTGAATTTTCCCGTTCCTCTGGCACCACGACGGTCCAGCCCGGTTGCGCTTGCAGGACAGAGCGGTGGACAGGGATGAGCTTCGTCATGACGCCGCCCTCGATTCCGAGGTGGACTGCCGCGAGCGATCATCCGCCCATCGCTGGAGGTCCGCGCGCGCGTATCGGACGCTACGGCCGAATTTTCGGAAGATCGGGCCGGCCCCCTCTATGCGGAACTTCGCCAGGGTGGACATGCCGATGCCGAGAAGCTTCGCGGCCTCTTCCGGCTTGAGAAGGCGTTCTGGATTTTCCATCGATCATCTCCGTTTTTGTGGTGTTCGGGCGGGTCCCGGACACATACGGAGATGACGAAATCGCAGCGTGGAATCTAGATTTCCCGATCGGGAACGCTGGGAATGGTGGGAACACTAGCGCCCGCTGGCCCTCAAATACCGCGGATTTCGAAGGTGCCTAAACTCTTTATCGCAAATCTGTTCGACGATTTCTTTCAGTGTGCCTCTATCTCGGCTCGCCTTGTTTCCCTTTTTCAGAGTGACGTTCCACGTGCGGAGAAACACGTTCGCCCTTATGACATGGTCTTTGCCGGTGATTTTTTTGCCGCCGAGCTGATCTTCAACCATTTTGAGGGCGCGCCGAATAGCCTCGTCCAATTCCGGCCCTTCCAAATCGCCCGTGGGATGTCCGGTCGGCGTCGTCGCGTTGCTCGCCCACTGGCGAAAGGGCACTTCGACTGAACTGCGTTGCGGCGGAAACGGCGTCCAACGCCCTTCGGCTATTTCACTCAGGAGCTTCGGGATATACTCGCCATCGATGATCTGATGGGCGCGCAACCAACCAGGATCAATGCGCTGTTCGAGCTCCGCCTGAGAGACTCGCTCACCGAATTTTCTTTTTTCTTTTAGCCACGACAGCAGGCCCTCATCGACTGCCATTCGATGAAGTTCAATTGAGCGATTGATTTCGGCACGAAGGTCTAACGCGGTCGCCGTCACACCCGTCAGCAGTCGCCGAGGGTTGGATTCTGGTGCAATCGAGAGCAAGTCACTGAGCCTGACATCCAGGTAGCAATCCGGCCGAGTCCACTGGTTTTTCGGAATCGCTTTGGATGTGAGGTCCTCGCTATAGCCGGACACGGTCAATTCATTGCCGACAAGCAGCCCAAAAAACGCCTTGGCGCGATCTGCAATGGCCAACCCCGTGTGGAAAAACGAATTCGATTTCGCCTCGGGCGCTGGCTGGTATTCATGACACTCCCCGCGAGATGCCACGCGGGCGAAATCCCAAGCCAGATCGGCACCCTCAAGAACGACCGGCCATTTGTCGCCGCCGACAACCACAAACGGTCCGTATGGCGATTTCGCTCCGGGAGTGGGAAACAATCCGTCGCGAAATAGCGACTGGAATTCTGGATATTCCAAACACAACCACTCGCCGAAGGCTTGAACTCTTGGATCCTTGATAACGCACTTCACAAACGCCGCACCTAGCGGGCCGCCGTCCAGATCGGCCGGCCTCATCCGGAGATGCGCGGTAGCATGTGCCGATTCACAAAGATGCTCCCACCTATCAGCGGGAGCGGCGCCGCGAGGTATCTGTTCGCCTGTTAGGTAGCGCACCTGCACGGCACCATCGGCGCCCCGGAGGTAGTACCTCCCCGCGTTCGCGTGGGAATCGCGAAGCTGCGACATTTAACGTGCCCCTCCGCCGGAGACACCGCAAGATGGTCAGCGGGAAAGCCGGCGCGGAACCGACTTTGTCAGGAGCTACCCTATCCCGCTTCGAATCAATCTTAGCCGATCGGAGAGGCTGAAAGGAATCCCGCGAGAAGAGGTTTTCCACCGGGGAGCGCATCGCCAAGTCGCAGAACTGCAATGGTTCAGTCGAGCAAGCAATTGCAGGCCTATGTCCGCGATGCCGATCTGTTCCAGGATTATGCCGGGGCCGGTCTGCTATGAAGGCAGGTCATGAGGGGAGACTGTCCACGATCAAACAACACATCCCTCTGAGGCGGCCGTTTTCATGTTAATTTGGTGCGGATCACGGTGGTTGGCTGGCGACGTTCCCGAT
>JBEKPC010000271.1:0-4406 GCA_049521155.1 Bryobacteraceae bacterium | reverse complement strand
TCCAGCAGCGCCTCGGCGGCGTGCAGGCGCAACTTCAGATCGCCGATGGCGGAGATGGTGAAGGGGTCTTCACCGGCATGCTCTTTGCCGCTATCGATCCAGGGGCGGCTTTGGGTGCGGATGAATTCGATGGTGTCGTCAATCGGATGGTCCGCCGTCGCCTTTGGCTCTTCCGCCGGCTTCGGAGTCTCCAGCTTCGGCTGTTGCTCCGATTGCGGAACCGTTTCAAAAGGATTCGCCTTCTTCTGTTGAGGCGGCGGCTGCTGCTGAGGAGGAGGCGTCGTCGTCGGTGGCTGCTGTTGTGGAGGCGGCTGAGTGGGTGGCTGCGTCGGCGGCTGCTGCTGTGCAAACAGACCCACTCCGCTCACCAGACAGACCGCAAGACTGCGCAGGCGTCCAGGCCTGAAAAACGTCATTCTAAGAACTGTTCCTTTCCACTCTGCGCCTCACTCCAGACGTTCCCACTCCATCCGGGGTTTCACGGATTAACGAGGACCCAACGCAGAAGCGAAACTACGATTCTACCGCATCCGACGTGCCATTGGCGCCCCAATGCGTCCAACGCGATAGAACCGCCCAGCGTGCCCCACGCGCTCAACCTGTGCCGTGACCGCACAGGCAGCTCTGCGCTGCCATCATAGCTACCGAGCCGTGACCGCAGGGAGCGGTGTCTTGTGGATGTTAGTACGGCCAAGCCGGCTTACTAAACAACCCTCCATCCACCCACAACGTCTGCCCACTCACAAACTCCGCCGCATCGCTCGCAAAAAACACAACCGCCCGCGCAACATCCATCGGAGTCCCCACTCGTCCCAGCGGCGTTAGCTTCGCCCACGTCCCCGCGTAATCCGGAGTCTCCAATTTCGTCCGCTCCGTTTCAATCGCCCCCGGCGCCACACAATTCACCGTGATTCCGTAAGCTCCCAGTTCCGCCGCTGAGACTTTCGTAAACGTCTCGATCGCGCCCTTCGATGCCGTGTAGCTCGACAGCATCGGAAACGCGGTCTTATTGCATCCTGACCCCAGATTGATAATTCGTCCGCCTCCGTTCCGCTTCATCAGCCGTCCCACTCTTTGCGTGCACAGGAAGCAGCCTTTCAGATTGGTGCGAATCACGCGGTCCCAATCCGCTTCGGGAAGATCGAGTAAAGGACTGAAAGTTTGAATGCCGGTGTTGTTCACCAGAATGTCGATCCGCGAAAACCCCGCGATCATTTTATCGACATCGTCAGCGTTGCCGATATCGGCATAAATCGCCGTGCCGCCGATAGCCGCCGCCAGCTTTTCCGCGCCCTCGCGGTCCTCGAAATAATTGACGATGACATGCGCGCCTTCTTGTGCGAGTGCGCGCGAAATTTCCGATCCGATATGTCCATTGGCCCCGGTCACCAGAGCCGTTTTCCCAGCCAGCATCCGGACATTGTACCCTTGAATAACGATGAATAAGGCTCTTTGCAGCGTCTTTTTGAGCATATTATGCCCGATTAAGGCGCAGTTATGGACTCCTCAAACCAGTCATACGGACTCTTCGCTCCGCGGCGTAAGCGTCGTCAATGCCAAAGTAGTGTGGGCCAGCGGCACCAAAGGCGTCTATCTCCTGACTACCGACGGAGGCACGACTTGGAAAGCCTCGGCTGTCCCCGGCGCAGCCGATCTGGACTTCCGCGCCATTCGTGCCTTCGACGATAAAACCGCCATCCTGCTGAGCATCGGAACTGGTGAAAAATCAAGGATTTACCGCACCAAAGACGGCGGTGAGAAGTGGGACGTCCTGTACACAAATCCTGACCCCAAAGGCTTTTTCGATGCCCTCGCATTCTGGGATCGAAGCCACGGAATCCTGCTCGGCGACCCGGTGGACGGCCATTTTGTCATCATGACCACGGACGACGGCGGCGATACCTGGAAACGTGAAAAAACTCCGCAAGCCGAACCAAATGAAGGAGCTTTCGCCGCCAGCAACAGTTGTCTGACGGTGCTGGGAACCCATGAAGTCTGGTTCGGAACCGGTGGCGCTCGCGTTTTTCATTCCAGCGACGGAGGTAGAAAATGGTCCGTCGCGAAAACACCCATCCGCCACGATTCGGCCAACGCGGGGATTTTTTCGCTGACATTTCTGAATCCTTTCTTCGGGATAGCAGTGGGAGGGGACTATTCGAAGCCGGCCGAAGCAGCCCAAAATATCGCCATCACCACCGACGGAGGCAAGAAATGGACCGTGCCGGAGCAAGGCCCCAGCGGTTTCCGCTCGGCGATCACGTACCTGCCCGATTTAAAAATGTGGATCGCCACCGGCACCTCCGGATCGGACGTTTCAACCGATAAAGGTAAGACCTGGAAGCAGTTCGACAAAGGCGACTATAACGCCATGAGCTTCCTGCTGAGCTTCGCCGGCTGGGCCGTCGGCCCCAAGGGCGCAATCGCCCATTTCAGTGTGGAATAACCTCGATTGCCGCTTTGGCGATTTCTGGTTCTGGATCTGATCCCAAGACTTTAAGGAGCGGCGAGGTTAGGTTTTTTGAGGCGCGCAGGTCGTAGACCAGGGTTAGGCGCTCGGCGGCGGTCAGCTTTGTAACATCAAGGGCTGCAAGCTGTTCGGGGGACCACTCGGTTCGATAGTAGCCGCTGCCGCCGGCGTTGAGATAAATCCATGCGGCGCAGGACTTCACTGGAATTTCAGCGCGCTGCGCGAGGACAGTGCAACTTGATGCGACGCCTTCGCCGCGCCAGCAGACGGGGACGCTCCAGTTGCGCGTGGCGTTGGTTTGCTCGATGGTCAGATGAGCGTTGCTGCATTTGGCGCGTATCGACGGAATGCCGGTCTGGTTGAGAAAGCTATCGAGCACGGGTTTGCTGCCGGGTAAGGAAGATTCCAAATCGCCGGTGGTGACGTTGCCGAATTTGTGGGACTGCAAATACTCATGAAGGCCGGCGCGGACTCGATCTTCGCCCAGCCAGCCGTCGAGCATGACCAGAATCGCCGCGCCTTTCTGATAGACGAACTGGCTATAGACGCCATCGGTATCTTTGCGGCTGTTCATTTCCAACCGCACAGGGCGAGTTTTGGGACCGGCGTCGGTGGCCATGATGCGTTCGCGCGCCGCGACGGAACTCAATAGTTTGCGGGCGGGCGGTTGCTCTTCATCCATCACTTTTGCGGAGAACCATGTGGCGAAGCCTTCACTGAGCCAGACGTCATCCCAAGTTGCTTGCGTGACCATGTCGCCGAACCATTGATGGCCGACTTCGTGGGCTTGGAGCGACCGGATACGGCGGGCTTTTTCAGGTTCGTTATCGGTGGGCGAGAGCAGCAGCGCGCTGGCTTTATAGGTGATGAGGCCGGGATTTTCCACCGCTCCGAACTTGAATTCGGGGACGGCGACGTGGTCGAGTTTTCCAAAAGGATCAGGAATTCCGGTATAGGCTTCGAGGCGCGGCAGCACGTCGACGGTGGCTTGCGCGGCGGTTTTCGATTGCTCGCGCTGGCCTTTGGCTGAAATGACGCGGATGGGCGTGCCATGGCCGGCGGGCGTACCCTCATAGACATCAAAAGGTCCGACACAGAAGGCGACGACTTCGGCGGCAAGAGGCTCGGTGGGCGCAAATTTGACCAGCTTCATATTGTTTGGCTCATCGGTTTCGCTGATCTGGCGCGCGTTCGAGAAGGCTTTATCGGTGCGCTTGATGTGGATCGAGATTTCCCACGGGGTTTTGAAGCGAGGCTCGTCGAAGCAAGGGAAGGCGCGGCGCGCGTCGATGGGAGTGAAGGTAGTGAAGGCATACCAATCGTCGGCAACCTTGTTGCGATAGGGTCCGACGATGGCGGTTTCGTCGAGCTTGCCTTGATAGTGGATTGAAATTGTTGCGGGACCGGGGCCGATGGGAGAAGCAAGTTCCAGTTCGATAAATTCCCCGACGACGACGGAAGCGGGCGCGGGAATGGCGCTTCCCTTCCAGGTTATGGAGGACGAGAGCGGCTCGAGATCCTTGGCGTTTACGCGGAGAACATTGGTGGCCTTGGTGAGTTGGACTTCGATGCGAGCCCAGCCGGTGAAGGTGTCGCGAGCCGGGTCTATGGTCAGTTCGACGATGTGTTTTTTGGGGATGACATCGATGGGAAGGAGGAATTGGGCGGGTAGGGTGGCCGCGAAGGCCAGGAAGAGGCAGGCTCGGAGCATGGATTGATTATGGCTTAAGGAGAAGAGCCGCCAAAATTGGCAGCATTGGGCGAAAAATCGGGGACAGCAGGCTGTCCCCGATTTTTCGCAGGTTGTCGCTGAGACGTGCACTTACATTGCGCGTAGGGCCAGGTTCACGACTACCATTGCTACCGAAGCGCCCGGAATGATGAGGAGGGCTTTTTTGAGGCGCTTTGGATCGCCGCCGGCGATGGAGCCGATGATGCG
>JBEKPC010000270.1:0-4539 GCA_049521155.1 Bryobacteraceae bacterium | reverse complement strand
GTCAATTCCAGATGTTGCGATTGATCGTCGCCCACGGGCACAATCGCGGCTTGATAAATCAGAATATCCGCGGCCATCAGCACCGGATACTGCATCAAGCCGGAGCCAATTGATTCCTGCGCTTCGGACTTCGCCTTGAACTGCGTCATCCGCTCCAGCCAGCCGATCGGCGTGACGCAGGTCAGCATCCAGGCCAGCTCCGCGTGTCCCGCCACCGACGATTGCACGATCAGCGACGAATGCCTGGGATCGATCCCGATCGCCAGCAGCATGCCCGCCAGCTCCTCGATCTTCGCGCGCAGTTCCGCAGGCTGCTGATAAATCGTAACCGCATGCAGGTCGACGATGCAGTAGATGCTATTGTAGTCATACTGGATCTTGGCCCAATTCTTAAGCGCGCCAAGATAATTTCCAATGTGCGGGCTGCCCGTTGGCTGAATGCCTGATAATACGCGTGGTCTCATTATATTTTGGGGGAACTTCCATACTAAACGAAGCGGGCGGTCAAGTGAGCGTGACGAGCGAAGCGATGAACGAGGATCAAACGCGGAAGAGCGAGGCGATGAACGCTGTCAATGTAGACAAGTGGGTTTACGGTGGCGACGCCATGGCCCGTATCGAAGGCCGCGTCGTCTTCGTGCCGTTCGTTTTGCCCGGCGAAATCGTCAAAATCGCGCTCAAAGATGGCGATATGCACGCGACCCTCGCCGAAATTATCCAACCCGCTCCCGAACGCGTAACCCCGCCCTGTCCTTTATTTACGCGCTGCGGAGGCTGCCACTACCAGCATGCGCCTTATGAATTTCAACTCGCGCGCAAAGTCGATATCCTGCGCGAGCAGCTCCGCCGCGTCGGAAAAATTAAATGGGAAGGCGAAATTTCGACCATCAGCGGACCCGCCCTCGGCTACCGCAACCGAGCCCAGTTTCATGTGGCGAACGGAAAAATTGGTTACCTTGCGCCCGCCTCGCACGACCTGGTTCCCGTCGAAGGCGAGTGTCCCATTTCGTCACCGCGCCTGAACCAGGCTCTGGCCGAGATGCGCGATCGTCTGCCCGACCGCCGCTTCCCCAACTTCGTCCACTCCCTCGAAATCTTCACCGACGAGACGAACGTCCAGATCAACATCCTTGAAACCGATCGCCCGGTCGCGAAATCTTTTTACGATTGGTGCCAGTCGACCGTCGCTCTTGAATACGCCACCACGTTCGGCAAATTCCGCGTCAGTCCGCGATCGTTTTTCCAGGTCAACCGATTCTTGATCGACCAACTCGTCGAAGCCGCCATCGGCGATGCCTCCGGCACAACCGCGCTCGACCTCTATGCCGGCGTCGGACTCTTCTCTCTGCCGCTGGCGAAAAAATTCCAGAAAGTGGCCGCAATCGAAGCCGGCGTCACCGCCGCGCGCGATCTCGAAGTCAACGCTCAGAACGCCGGAGTCGTTATCCAACACCTGCAAACCCGCGTCGAGGATCATCTCGCCCGCCTCACCGCGCCCCCCGATTTCGTGGTCGCCGATCCGCCCCGCGCCGGCCTCGGCAAAACGGTGGTGTCTCATCTGGCGCGCCTCAAACCGCCCCAGTTGACGATCGTTTCCTGCGATCCCGCCACGCTCGCGCGAGACGTCGCGGCGCTCACCGAATACAGGATCGATAAGATCACCCTGATTGACCTGTTTCCACAGACATATCACCTGGAAACAGTGGTTCGGTTATCGCGAAACTAGCTGTTAAACTGGGAGCGGCATGCTTACCAGCACAATTTCTTCAGCCGATCTCAGCGAACTCCCCACCAGGCTCGGACGCGACCAACGGATCGACGCATTTCGCATCATGTATCTCTCCCGCCGCATCGACGACCGGGAGATTCTTCTCAAACGCCAGAACAAGATTTATTTTCAAATCAGCGGCGCGGGTCATGAAGCGATCGGCGCTGCCGCCGGGCTCGTGCTGCGTCCCGGCCATGATTGGTTTTATACCTATTATCGCGACCGCGCCCTCAGCCTCGCGCTCGGCGTCACCTCCGAGGAGATGTTGCAGCAAGCCGTCGGCGCGGAGGCCGATCCCGCCTCGGGCGGCCGCCAGATGCCTTCCCATTGGGGATCGCCGCGGCTGAACCTGGTCTCCGTGTCTTCGCCCACCGGCACCCAATTCCTGCAAGCCGCCGGTTGTGCCGACGCCTGCCGCCGTCTCGACCCATCTTCGGACGCCGTGACCCTGGTCACCACCGGCGACGGAGCCACCAGTGAAGGCGAGTTCTGGGAAGCGATGAACATCGCGTGCCTCGAAAAACTCGCCATCATTTTTCTGGTCGAGGATAACGGCTACGCCATTTCAACCCCCGTCGAGAAGCAAACCCCCGGCAGCGATATCTCGAAAGTCGTCAGTGGATTTCCGGATCTGAAAATCTTCAACTGCGATGGCACGGACTTCGACGCCAGCTACGCCACCATGGTCGAAGCCGCCGCCCACTGCCGCCGGGAGCAATCTCCGGTGCTGATTCGCGCCACCTGCATCCGTCCCTATTCGCATTCTCTTTCAGACGACGAAAAATTGTACAAGACTCCTGCCGAGCGCGCCGGGGAAGCCAGGCGCGATCCCATCGTCACCTTCCCGGAGCGTCTGATCGCCGAAGGCATTCTCGATCGCCACGGCCTCGAATTGCTCACTCACGAAATCGACCTCGAAATTCAGGAGATCACCGATCGCGTTCTCAAAGCCGCGCCGCCTCCCAAAGGCTCCGCGCTTCGCTATCTCTATTCGGAGCGCGTCGACGCCACCTCGGAGGAGTTCGAAGCAGCCCCCAAGCTGGCCGGCGATCCGCGCACCATGGTCGACGAGATTAATCTCACTCTGCATGAAGAGATGCGGCGCAATTCCTCTATGATCGTGTTTGGTGAGGACGTCGCCGATGCCAGCCGCGAGCTGAATCTAGCCGAAGTCAAGGGCAAAGGCGGAGTTTTCAAAGCGACCCAAGGCCTGCAAATCGCCTTCGGCTCCGCGCGCTGCTTCAACACCCCCATCGCCGAAGCCGGCATCGTCGGACGAGCCATCGGCATGGCTACGCGAGGCATGAAGCCGGTCGTTGAGATTCAGTTCTTCGACTACATCTGGCCCGCCATGATGCAGATTCGCGATGAGCTAGCCACGTTGCGTTGGCGCTCCTACAACGGATTTTCCGCGCCCGTAGTCATCCGCGTCGCCACCGGCGGATATTTGAATGGAGGAGCGATTTATCACAGCCAGTCGGGCGAATCGATCTTCACCCACATCCCCGGCCTGCGCGTCGTGTTCCCGTCGAACGCCTTGGATGCCTGCGGCCTGCTGCGCACCGCCATCCGCTGCGACGACCCTGTGCTGTTCCTGGAACATAAACGCCTCTATCGCGAGCCTTACAACCGTTCTCCGCATCCTGGCTCCGATTACACGATTCCTTTCGGCAAGGCGAAAATCGCCAAAACCGGCGCAAATCTGACCATTGTGACCTACGGCGCCCTGGTCCAGAAATCGATGCAAGCCGTATTGCAGGTGGAAGCACGCAATCCCGGCACGACGATTGAGGTCATCGACCTCCGCTCGCTGGCTCCCTACGATTGGGATTCGATTCGCGCCTCGGTCGAAAAAACCAGCCGCGTCATGATCGTCCATGAGGACACTTTGTCGTTCGGCTACGGCGCAGAAATCTCCGCCCGCATCGCAAGCGAGCTGTTCAGCTCCCTCGACGCCCCCATCGGCAGAGTAGCCGCGCTGGACACCTGGGTCGGCTACCACCCGCAACTGGAAAACGAGATCCTGCCGCAAGTAGAGAATATTGTTCAGGAAGCGGATCGAATTCTGGGGTATTAGCGATTACGTTTTCAGAGCTGCGACCTGCGGGAGCGGTCAGCTCCGACGCTGACGAAATCACGGGACGACCCACTGGACGTAGCTTGACACACGTTCCCTGGTATGGGAACATTAACCGTGAAGGTATTGGGCGAAGCGATGATCGCAAGGTTCGCACAAAAACATACCGCTTCAAGAAAGCCCCTTCAACGGTTTCTAGAAATCGCTCGCGCTGCCGATTGGCCGCATTTCCCTGCATTGAAGCGGAGCTTCGCTGCTGCCGATTACACCTCGCGCGGTATGGTGATCTTCGATATCGGCGGCAACAAATACAGACTGGTCGTAACGGTGAGTTTTGAAAAACAGATTTTGTTGATAGAACGCGTGCTGACGCACGAGGAATATGACCGGGAGGACTTCTAAATGCCAGTCTCAGCATACGAACAATTGCTCGTGGACGTTCTACCAGCGAGGATCGAGACCGACGCGCAGTATGGCGCGATCCACACCCGCTTCGGAGAATTGCTCCGCAAGGCTCGCCGCACCAAGGCTGAGGAAAGACTGATGGACCTGCTCGCAGTGCTGATCGAAGACTTCGACCGCCGCAATAGCCTGCCTCCCGACGATGGGACGCCCAGCGAGCGTCTACGATTTCTGATGGAGCACTCCGCCAGACCGTCAGCGGACTTACTGCCAGTCTTCGGCCAGCGGAGCC
>JBEKPC010000269.1:0-4601 GCA_049521155.1 Bryobacteraceae bacterium | reverse complement strand
TACATATAGTTCACGCCGCAAGGCTTCTGAGGGCCTCCGAAAGCTCAGGACCACCGTAGTACGACATTTCCCGGCCAGGAAAAAACTGTCAAAAGAGCCCGGTGATCGAACTCCTTCTGCGTTGAGGATATATGAGGAGTGAAAAGGGCAGATTGGGTGAAAACTCTAAAGAGATGAAAAAACGGGAGATGTAGAGTCATTTTTAAGAGAAGCGTCCGCATGCTGACGTATGGCGGTTCGGTGGGGGGCTGAAATGGCAATGCGATAGGTCAGTTAAGTGGAGCGGTAAGTGTATGAACAAGTGGGAGACGCTGGACAACGTTTTTAGAGGAGCGTGCGCATGCGAGCTGAATGCGGCGTTTTTTGGGTGGTTTCCGCGTTATCTAGTTGAGGAACGAATGCGCACGATTATCGTACTGACAACTTTGGCGGCTTCGATTCTATTCGGGCAGGATAAGAAACGGGTTGCGGTGCTGGATTTCGACTCCGCCGCCGTACAATCGTCGTCGGATGGCATCTTTGGTAGCAGCGTGGATGTTGGTAAGAGCATTGCTAATCTCCTGGTCGATCGCCTGGTGACTGGCGGAGCCTATTCGGTGATTGAGCGCAAGGCGCTCGACAAGATCCTGGCGGAGCAGAACTTTTCGAATGGCGAGCGGGCGGATCCTGCTACGGCCGCCAATATCGGTAAGCTACTGTCCGTCAACGCGATCATTGTCGGCACCGTGACGCAGTTTGGAAGTGAGGATAAGAATACCAACGTCGGAGGGGCTGGCGCAGGTGGAATCACGGGACGATTTGGAGTCGGCGGCGTCAGCAAGAAGCAGTCGAAGGCGGTGGTGCAGCTTAGCGCCCGCATCGTGAATGTGGAGACAGGCGAGATTTTGGCGGTGGCGCAGGGTCGCGGTGAATCGTCTCGATCCAGCGCGTCTTTGATCGGCGCCGGCGGCAATACGAACGATACCGGCGGCGGCGCGATTGACATGGGCAGTGCGAATTTCGCCAGCACCATGCTGGGCGAAGCGGTGAATAAGGCGGTCAGCGGCCTCGCTGCCCAGTTGAACCAGAGTGCGGCGAAGTTGCCGACGGTGGTCATTCAAATTGACGGCTTAGTGGCGGATGTCAGTGGACCGACGCTGGTTTTGAATGTCGGCACGAAGGCGGGTGTGCGGGTGGGCGATCATCTGCATGTGCTGCGTACGGGGCGGGAGATCAAGGATCCGGCGACGGGCAACGTACTGCGGCGCAATGATACGGCGGTGGGTGAAGTGGTGATCACGGAAGCCGACGAAGGGTCGTCGGTGGGGACTTTCTCGGGGAGTGGCGCGGCGATTGTGGGAGATCATGTGAAGAAATAGGAGCTTCGAGATTTTCGTAAAATCTGCGAATCTCCGATGAATCCCCTCCTTTACAGTCGGGGTTCGGTGGGGGAGTTGCGGCGGGTCTCAGTCTGCCCCACAATAGGAGCTAAGGGGACGTTGGCTTTTTCAATAGGCTTAGGCTTCCCGCTATCAGGATCAGCGCGGCTATGCTGATTCCGATTGCTACTTTTTCCGTGGCGGTTCGTTTGTACTCCACGTTCACGGAATGAGAGCCCTGGGGAACGCTGAATGCGATCAGACCGCTTGGCCTGCCTGGAGCTGCATCGACCTTTCGCCCATCGATGCGGACTTCCCATCCGGGAAACCAGGCCGTGTTCACCTCGATACCGCTTGCTATCTTGGCGTTTACGCTGCTCGACCAGGAAAACGGGGTGCGGAGCGGTGACTGAATCTCAGCGTCGCCAGTGAGCACGGTCGCGGCGAACGGGGTGTATGCGGGCAAGCCTAGTATCCAGCGCGGCTCAACCTCGCCCATGCTGGTGGTATCGAATCCGCGGATGGATAGCTGCTGCGGAGTCCAGAAAGTAAGATCGACATCAGCGACCTGCCGGGGATGGAGATGAGATAGGTTGGGAACGATCAGCAATGCCATCGCCGTCCAAAATCCGATGACTCGCCAGCGCGGTACGGACGTAAGCAAACCGCCGAGAGGAGCGATTAACAGGGCCACGCAAAGGGTGACCGGGCCAAGAAGCCTCCAAGGGAATTGGACGAATTGAATCAGGGTGAGGTGGTCCCAGAACCACAAGGCGTCCTGCAACATTAGGATACAGAGCAGCACGGCCGCGGCGCTAAAGAATCGCAACAGGCCGCGGCCGACTGGTTTGGAAGTTCGCGAGATCCAGATCCAGACTGCGGCGATCAGCAGCAGATGGCTCCAACCTAGCGCGAACGACATTCCATCGTTCGGACCGGCCACCGACAGACCATATCCCCACGGCGAATAAAATAGCTGATGCAGATACACGAAATGGCTGGAGTATGGAGTGCCTTCGACAGCGCGATTCATGAACACATCCTGGCGCGCCGCCAATGCCGGCATCCAAATCAAGGCGCTGAGTCCCAGTCCTAGCAGAAAGCCGTAGGTTTGGATCGCGAGCACTTTCCACGATTTTTCATCCCACGCGGTGAAGACGAGAAATCCTAATAAAAGCGGTGTAAAGAGCAGCGATCCGGGGAAGTGGCAGAAGAGCAGGCAGGCGTAGGCGGCGACGCCGATCAGCCAATATCTGCGGCTGCGGCGGCGGGCGTAGGCTCCGAATCCGAACAAGGCGAGGGCGAAAAATGGAAATGCGGCGAACTCTTCCATCGCGGAGCGGACGTAGAGATCGACAGCGAAATAGGGCGCATACAAATAAGCCGCGGCTCCCAGCCATCCGCCTGCTTCGCCGAAATATAATCGCGCCAGCAGGAACATCGAACCCGCGGAGGCCAGAACTACCAGGACGCAGGCGAGGTTCATGGATGTCACCACGTCGATTCCCATCAGGTGCCACAATTCGCCGAAGTAATAAATCATGGGCGGATGAAAAACGAACAGCGGTTGGCCCGTTCCACGCCCGAGATCGGGAGCCCAGCGCGGCAGCAGGATGCCGTGAATGAAGTTCTGATGTACTTCGATCAGGCGCGGAAAGTAGACGAAGCCATCGTGTCCCCACAGCACTCCCCCGGTGAAAAGGGGGATGCAGACGGGCAGGGAAAGCAGAATGAGTCCACCGGCAATCCATAATTTCCGGGCGGGAAAATTCCATTCGACGGGACGCGCCAGGAGGCCGCGACGCTCGCCGGCGAAGAGGAGCATGACCGCAAGAAGGCCGGTGAATCCCCAGACTATCTTTAGTCTCCCCGGCTCATATCGGAAGACGATCTCATGGCGGCCAGCCGGTACGGCCGCAGCCATAAATCCGGGCGAAACCATGATGATTTTCGCGAGCTTTCCGTCGATGTACGTTTTCCAATTGGCATGCCAAGTCATCTTGAACAGCGTATAGCCTGGCCGCACGGCCTCAATTTCCGCCTGATATACCTCGCCGTTGCGCTGCTCGCTCAGGACCTTTCCCGGAGAAGGAAGCATCGGAATTTGTGGCAGCGGATTCTCCACGGCGAGACGCAGAAACTGCTTGGGAGCTTCCTCGTGCCAATCAAGCCACAAATGGAGCCGCTTGCCAACCCAGTCGCTTTGCAGCCAGCGGTCGTTGATATCGTAGAAATCGTCCTTGCTGGTTTTCACGCTGGCCAGGACATCCACCACGTCGAAATAGGAATCGCCGGGCGCTTCGAAAATTCTGAAGCGTCCGTTCTGGCCGATTTGGCGCAGGAAAGGAGGCAGCGGCACATTCAGATCAACGGGCGCCACCACCGTATGGATATTAAAAAGCCGGTACTGGCTCTGATCCCATTCGTTGAAGCGAACCATGACGTCTCCGGTCAGCGCCATGGAATGAAACAGGAACGCTACGGCCGGAATGTTCGCCACACTGAATGCCGCATAAAAGGGCACGTCGCCGACCTTGAACTGTCCTCCCCAACTTGCGGCGAGTCCGGAATAGGCGCGGCCGCCTCGCTCCTTAACGATGGCGATTGTTTGATCGAGCGCCTGCTGCTCCGCGGCATGGGCGTCCAGATTCCTCTGTCCCCAAGTTGCGTCGTTGGAAAGGTTTCGCGATCGCTCCTCTATTAACGGATAAAGCAGTAGTGCGGTGGCGACTATGGCGGCTAAAAAATGCCAGCGCCGCGAGAGCTGGATCCAAATCGCCGCCAGTGCGATCCCGCCGAGCAGCACCAGAAAGATCTGCGCGGCGCCGATCACGCGATGCAGTTGCATGTCGGCCGAGACTCCAAGCATCGTTAAGAGCGGACCCCAGAATGGCCGGCCGAAGAACAGCAGGGTCCAGAAAGCCGCGCCTAATAAGACGAACGAATAAACGGCGCAGGCGGTCTGCTGCCGGCGATTCCAAAGGACCAGCGCCGCGCCGCCCAGCGCAAGCAGCGTGAGAATCGGCAAGCGGCCATGATCCAGCAGCTCCCCGGTGAATAGCCACTTCGTGACTTGGAGCGCGCCGAAGGAATCCCATTTCCACATCGGCTCCCAACGGCTGTGGCTGATCGTCGAGTGGTCGAGCAGCAGCGGGATCAGTTGGAACGCCGAGAGTAGGAACGCCGCCGCGCCGACGATGATCGTGCGCCGCAGCCGGACGAGCCGCGTCACCTCGGCGTCGG
>JBEKPC010000268.1:0-4649 GCA_049521155.1 Bryobacteraceae bacterium | reverse complement strand
TTCGAGCGGGACGATCGGGAAGGGTGACGAGTTGTTGGGCGACGACGATCTGCTCGATTTGCTTGAGTCGATTTTCGTAGAACGGGAGGATGGCGTCGCCGACGAGTTGCTGTTTTTTTAGTTCGTGGATTACGTCGCGATAGTCGCTGGAGGGCAGATGGCGTTCCTGCGCGATTTGCGCGGCGATGGGTTTCATTTCTGCCTGGATCTCGGTGAAGGCTTGATGCGCCATGGCGGCGAGTTGCGCCGGAGGAATATCGATGCCGTAGTCTTCGAGATTGAGCGCGTATTCTTCGGGCGGAAGCCGAAAATCGGTGCGGGCCTTGGGTAGAACGTTGGCTCTGGTCCAGGCGTCGTAGTCGACCAGTTGAGCTTTGAGTTTGCCGAAAGGCTCCTGCCAGTCTTTCAGATTGTATTTCTCGAGGAGCGCGGCGATGCCCTCGAGATAGTTAGAATTGCGTCCCAGTTCGGTTTCGATCTCGGTGCGGGCGGGGTAGATTGCGTTTGGTTTGGCCATCTGTTCCGATACGCGCTGTTTCAGAATTACGGTGAGCGGCTGGTAGCCGGCTGCAAGGCCGGCGTACTCGCGGATTCGGAGGACTGCGGCGGGGCGGCGCTCGGTGGGGGTCTGCTCATCGAGCAGAGAGTGGAGTCCGCGAAAAACCATGCCGCTGGCATTCATGAAGGGGACGATATGAGCACGTTCGAAATCCTGCTCGCGGAATCCTAGTTCTACTTTGCGGATGACGATTTGCAAGTCTTGCGCGACCGGTTTTTGTTTTTGCTGGCCGACTGCGCTCTTGAGTTCGGCGAGCACCGCCGCGGTTTCCCGGCGGGCCTGGTCTTCATCGGCGAGAGTGGGCTGCGAGGCAAGAGCATCGTACTGGCTCAAGCCTTGCTCAGAGCCGGATTCAGGACGGTGCTTCATCTCGACCTTAACGAGTTTATCGGTGTAGGAGTTGCTGACGGCGACCCAGCTGGAATCGGGAGATGAAGTTTGGGCGGAAAGCGGCAGGATCAGGATTGCGGCGAGCAGACTGAGTTTACCGGTCATTATTCTTTTTTATACCTCATCGCCGCTCCGCGTTATCGCCGGAAGCGGCTGATCAAGTACAGCACCAGCGAGAGCACCACGCTCAATAGCAGCGACGTAGCCAGCGGAAAGTATACCGTAGTGTTTTTGCCGCGATAGAGGAAGTCGCCGGGGAGGCGGCCGACGGGAAGGTTGGTGCGTCCGAGCAGGATCAGCACGCCGCCGATGGCGACGAGGGCTACTCCGAAAAATACCAGCCATTTGCCAAGTCCGGTCACGGGTGCGGATTACGCCTGCACAATTCTATGTCTTAGCAGTTACTTAAGCATCTCATCGAACTTAAATCTGTTCTAGACTTCTTGTATTCGATGGTGACCAGGGATCAACTCGGATTCAAGTTTCAGCCGCCGGAGAGACGCGTGTGGACGGTGCGCGGCCTAGTAGCGGCGGTGCGGGCGCACGTGGAGCGGGAGTATTCCGACGCGTGGGTGGAGGGTGAGATTTCGAATTTTCGCGCGCCGGATTCGGGGCATCTTTATTTCACGCTGAAGGATGGAAATGCGCAGATCCGGGTGGTGATGTTTCGGTCGGCGGCGCGGCTGTTGCGGTTTCGCCCCGCGGACGGGATGCAGGTGGTGGCGCGAGGACGAGTCACGATTTATGAAGATCGCGGGGAGTTGCAGATTGCGGCGGAATATCTGGAGCCGAAGGGCGCGGGAGGGTTGCAGGTTGCCTTCGAGCAACTGAAGGCGAAGCTGGAAGCGGAAGGACTGTTTGAAACCGAGCGGA
Organism: Bryobacteraceae bacterium; assembly: GCA_049521155.1. Taxonomy (GTDB): domain Bacteria; phylum Acidobacteriota; class Terriglobia; order Bryobacterales; family Bryobacteraceae; genus Palsa-187. The sequence continues at coordinate 2,827 of JBEKPC010000268.1, read as the reverse complement.
AGAAAGCGATTGCAACATTGCCGGGCCGAATTGGAATTGTGACTTCGCCGCAGGCGGCGGCGTTGCGCGACATTCTGAACATCCTGCAGCGGCGGCATCACTCGGCGAATACGGTCATTTATCCGGCGCAGGTGCAGGGGGATTCGGCGGCGGCGGAAGTGGCGGCCGGGGTGCGGTACTTCAATGACTGCCAAGGTGACGCGAGCCGCAGCGTTGAAGTGATCATTGTGGCGCGGGGCGGAGGGTCGGCGGAAGACCTGGCGGCGTTCAACGATGAAGGGCTGGCGCGAACCGTGGCGGGGTCGGAGATTCCGGTGATTTCAGCGGTGGGGCACGAGACGGACTTTACGATTGTAGATTTTGTGGCGGATCTGCGGGCGCCCACGCCTTCGGCGGCGGCGGAGCTGGTAATCCGGTCGCGGGTGGAGATCGACAATCAGGAAGAAGCGGTGCGGGAGCGGCTGGTGCGTGCGATGGAACGGCGATTGTTGGAAGCTCGGCATGCGCTCACGGAACGGGCGCAGCATGGGGCGTTTGCACGGATGATGGATTTGCTTGGGCGGCGGCAGCAGAGGGTGGATGATCTGACGTACCGGCTGGAGCGGGACGAGCGCCAATCTTTGGAGCAGATGCGAAGAAGATGGGAGGCGGTCGCGGCGGCGGTGCGGCATTACGATGCGCGGCGGGTGCTGGCGGGAATGCGCGGGGAGTTGCAGGGGGTAACTGCGGCGCTGGCGGCGGGGATACGGAATCTGTTGTTACAGAACAGGGTGCGCGCGGAGCGCATGGGCCGGGCGCTGGAGATTCTTTCTCCGTTGGCGATTCTGGAGCGCGGATATGCATTGGTGTTCGATGGCGCGGGACAGTTGTTGAAGGATGCACGGCAGGTGAAAGCGGGGGAAGAGATTGCGGCGCGGGTGGCGCGAGGAGAGATTCGGGCAGTGGTCACAAAAGCAGAGGGTGACGTCGCCAGCAGCCTTCGGAAGCGGCGATAACCAAGGCATGGGCCGTGAGCTGACCTGGTTTGGCAAAGCCCATAGCTCCACCTCTACAGGCGATTGCACCCGCAACCGGCGTCAGCGAGCGTAAGGGCTATATTCGCCAACGACAGATAGGTTTCGGCTTGCCGACGATCGGGAAGCCAGTGACGAGAAGGGCATTTCTCCGGACTAATTTGACGATTCGTTGCCCAAAGCGGAACCGGCCCAGGATATGGGCATGGCGTACCATCCGCGCCGCGTCGTCCTCCACGACGGGGGCGAAAATCCCCACCTCCATGTCGTGTTTCAGCGCTGCGATCCAGAAACGCTGAAGATGTGGGAGGTCTGGAGGAACTTCAAAAAGCACGAGCAGGCCAGCCTGCGCATGTCGCAGGAATTCGGCATGGAGATCGTTCCCGGTAAACACGCCAAGCGCGACCGGAAGAAGCAGCCGAATTCCCCCGGCAGGAAATGACCGAGGCCGAGCAGGAAAAGCGCAACGGCCTGAAGCTTGCCGACCGCAAGGCCGAAATCGCCGAGCTTTACGGCGCCGCCAGCACCGGGCAGTCGTTCAAGAACGCCGTCGGGGCGGCCGGGTAGGTGCTCGCGCAGGGTGCCAAGGGCTACCTGATCGTCGCGTCGATACGGCCGGGGGCCATTCGTTTCCTGGGCGCGAAGAAAAACCCTTTCCTCATAGGAGGGAAAAGGGGGTAAACCAAAAAGGCCAAACCCCAACGGCATCCCACGGCCACCGCCCGCGCGGGCGGCCGCGCCATTTCGACAAGTGACCTACGGGAGAAGTTGACTCAGGCAAGTATTTCGAGCCGCCAAAAACCGCGACCGCGTAGGCGCACGGCCTCGCGCAGAAACAACTTCTGACAAATCGCCGGGCGTTGAGGCTTCCTTAACCAGCGTCCGCAGCCCTCGGCTGCAAGTTTTCCAGTTGAACATTCGCGCGGAAACGCGCAGGGTCATCGGGCAACTGTCGCGAGGGCGAAACAGTGACACTCTTCCGGAACATTTTTCCTTTTAGGGCAAGCCGGCGCTTGCTGGCGCGTTTATATTTTGCGCCCTCACAGCCGCAAACCCGCCCCTGGCAGCCGCGCAACAGACGCAAGCACAGCCTGCGGCCGCTCCGTGCAATTTCACTCCGATCAACGACCTAAGGCCGATCTACCAAAATTTTAAATCAGGACTTGATCCCGCCCCGTTGATCGCTAACTGGACAGTTAAACTGATAAGTAATACTGTTTAAGCATGATCGCTCAGAAAAGCAGCGAAGTCGCGGTGGAAGATTTTGCCATGGCATTGGCCGATTATGCCGGGATGAACGAGGATCTGCAGCGAAGTGAAGAGTAAGGAGTCTTAGTATGGAAATGCGAGAATTTGGGGGCACCGGAATACGGGCGTCGGTCGTCGGGTTGGGCTGCAACCACTTTGGTCTTTATCAGAACGCTGCGCAGGCTGTAGCCGTCGTTCGCAAGGCGCTCGATGTCGGAATCAATTTCCTCGACATGGCGGGCGAACATGGCGGCGGACTGGAGGAAAGCCTCGTCGCCGAAGCGCTGGGCCCGCGACGCAAGGACGTGATCATCGCCTCGAAATTCGGACAAGCCGAATTGCTCGCACTTAAGGATGGCTACCCCGTCTTCAGCGAGGACAAAGCTCGCCAAGGCGCCTCCCGCCGCTGGATCATGCAGGCCGTCGAGGAAAGCCTGACGCGTCTGAAGACCGACTATATCGATCTGTATCAGGTGCATGTCGCCGATCCCGAAACGCCGCGCGAAGAAACCTTGCGTGCGCTCGATGATCTGGTGCGCCAAGGCAAGGTGCGCGCGATCGGCGAG
>JBEKPC010000267.1:0-4653 GCA_049521155.1 Bryobacteraceae bacterium | reverse complement strand
CCGTAAATCGACCCCATGGTGTGGTAAGGATCGTTCGCATCCACTTTTTCGTATTCCACCTGCACTTCGTAACGGCCGCGCAGATAGATGCCGCTGTTGCCATCCTCCGGGCAGTTGAATTCGATGTGCAGTTTGAAATCTTCGAACTTCCGAGTCGTCCGGATATTGGCCCCGTGCGACGTGTTCACCAGCATTCCGCCCTCGGCCACCCAGTTGTTTTTCGCGTCGGCGCTGGTCGGCTCCCATCCGGTGAGATCGCCGCCGTTAAAAATCGACTCCGGCTTGCTCCAGACTTTCGGCGTGACCTCGCGCTTCAGCTCCGGCGCCTTCACGCCTTTGATCTGCGAGATCTGGTCGCCCGATTTTTGCGTGCCCGTGATCACCTTATTCTTGATTTTCAGATCCCACGTCACCGCCGGACGCTTCTCGGTGCCTTTGCTCATTACCAGGGTAATGTGCGAACCGTCCACGTCCACATCGTACGCTGGATGCACGCTGCCGCCAGCCGGTTGAATGCGGATCAGCGGATCTCTTCCCTCCACGTAATCCATCCAGCGGGGCGAAGTCGACCCATCGGGCGCCGTCAGCACCATGTCCCATCGCCCTTCGAAAGGACTCGTCATGGTCGGCAGCAGTTGCCCCTGCCCCGAAATCATAAACGCAGCGAAGGGCACTGCAACAGAGAGAATTCTCATCATTTTCATAAAAGGCCTATGTTAGGATATCGCGAATCACATTGCCCGCAATGCCGGTAAGCCGCGCGTCCAAGCCTTGGAATTTCACTGTCAGCCGTTTATGGTCGATCCCTAGTAAATGAAGCATCGTAGCGTGGAAATCGGCCACCGCCACCGGATTCTCCACCGCCGCATACCCCAGCTCATCCGTCGCACCATAGCTGATTCCAGGCTTCACCCCGCCGCCCGCCACCAGGAACGAAAATCCTTTGATATGGTGGTCGCGCCCATCCCCGCTCTGCGACATCGGCGTCCTTCCGAACTCCCCACCCCACACGACTAAGGTGTCGTCGAGCATTCCTCTCTGCTTCAAATCCGTAATCAACGCCGCCGTGGCCCGGTCCACCTCTTCCGCCTTCAGCGCGACATTCGTCTTCAACCCTGTGTGATGATCCCAGTCGCGATGGTAGAGCTGAATAAATCGCACGCCCTTCTCGGCTAGCCTCCGCGCCAGCAGGCAATTCGACGCAAAGGACCCATCTCCAGGATGAGCGCCATAAGCATCAAGCACGCTCTGCGGCTCCTTGCTCATGTCCATCAATCCCGGCACGCTCGATTGCATCTTGAACGCCATCTCATATTGCGCCACCCGTGTTGCAATCTCCGGATCATGCACTGAAGCGTTCTCAATCTGATTCAGCGCATTGATGGCCTCAATCGAATCGTGTTGCAGTTTCGCGCTCATGCCTGGAGGGTTGTGAATGTACAACACCGGATCGCCCGCCGAGTTGAATTTCACCCCTTGAAACTTGCTCGGCAAAAGTCCAGCCGACCATTGCCGCGCCGCGATCGGCTGATTCTGCCCGCCGCGTCCTGATGACATCAGCACCACGAATCCCGGTAAGTCCTCCGCCTCCGATCCCAGGCCGTATAAGATCCAGGACCCCATACTAGGCCGTCCCGCGATAATCGAGCCTGTATTCATCAGCGTATGCGCCGGATCGTGATTGATCTGTTCGCCCTGCATCGACCGGATAATGCAAACATCGTCGGCCACGCTGCCGATGTGCGGAAATAGCTCGCAAATCTGCTGCTGAGATTTGCCGAATGTTTTGAAGCCGTACTGCGGTCCGAAGCACTTCAGCTCCTTCCCCTGCAACTGCGCGATCTGCTGCCCTTTGGTGAACGATTCCGGCATCCCCTGCCCGTCCATTGCCGCCAGCTTTGGTTTGTAATCGAACGTTTCCAGATGGGAAGGCCCGCCCGCCTGATAGAGATAAATGATCCTCTTCGCCTTCGCCGGATGATGCAGCGGATTTACCACGCCGCGCGATTCGGCGCCGAATAACCGGGGGCTCAGCAGGGAATTGAGACCCAGCAATCCCATACCCGCCGCGCCGCGGCCGAGGAACGTTCTCCTGCAAATTTCAGTTCCGTGTGATGGTTTCATGGAGGTTCAAAATTGCCCTTGCAACAGTCGTCATCGCTGCCCAATCGGCCGGCTTCACTGTCGGATCGATCGGTTTCTCGCCGACGTGAATCAGTTCACTCGCGGCTCTCGGGTCGGCTCGAAACTGGGTCAGCGATTCCTGATAAAGTCCCAACAGCACCTTGCGCTCCGCTTCCAGCGGCTTCCGGCCGAGCGCTTTTTCGAACGCCCAGTCGATAGGATTGGTGTTTTTAAGTGCTTTTAAAGCGAGATAGCGTGCGCTTTCTACGTAAATAACGTCATTTAAGAGGTCTAAAGCTTGCAGAGGAGTGTTCGAATTCACCCGGTTCACCGTGCATTCCTCCCTGCTCGGCGCGTCGAAATTCAGCAGGCTCGGCTGGAGAAACGACCGCTGCCATAGCGTGTAAATTCCGCGCCGGTACAAGTCGTCTCCGCGGCTGGCAGCGTACTCCCGCTTCGGAAAATTCAGTGTCGCCAGGTACCCGTCCGGCTGATACGGCTTCACGCTGGGCCCTCCGAATTTTTCGACCAGGAGGCCCGAGACGGACAATTCAATATCGCGAACCTCTTCCGCGTCAACGCGATAGCGGCTTTGCCGGGCGAGCAACCGATTGTCCGGATCGCGTTCCTCCAACTCCGGCCGCACCGCCGAGGATTGCCGGTATGCCGCACTCGTGACGATCGTCCGCACCAGGTGCTTCATGTCCCAATCGCTCATGAACTCACTCGCAAGCTGATCGAGCAATTCCGGATGTTTCGGCCATTCCCCTTGCGAACCAACATCATCGAGCGTCTTGACGATCCCGATGCCGAAAAATTGCCGCCAGATTCGGTTCACGTAAACTCTTGCCGTCAAAGGATTTTGCTTCGAAACCAGCCAATTCGCCAAGTCCAGCCGCGTGGCCCGCCCAGGTGTATCGAGCTTCCCTAAAAACGCCGGTACCGCAGGCTGAACAATCGGACCCGATTCGTCCAGAAAATTTCCCCGCGCCAAAATCCGCATTTCGCGAGGCGTAGTCGCCTCTGTTATGACTGACTTAGGAATCGAAGCGTCCAAAATCGCAAGTTCAGCCTCCAGTTTCGCCACTTCAATAACCAGCGGCTGAAGCTCCGGGGTCATAAACTCGAAATACGTTTTAACGTCTTTGTGTTCTTCGAGTGCCTTGACAAGGGATTCGGGCAAACCGGTATTCGACGATTCGCTTTTGGGCCGTTTTTCGAAACTCGGCCAGGAATATTCTGCATCGGATAACGCGATGCGGAATCGCCCGATGGTTGCGCGCCGGATCTCCGAATCCTGGTGGAGGCGTACCGTGATTACGCTATCTTGCTGGGTATGAAGCTTTTCGGCGAACCGCAGCGCCAGCATGATGTCGTTGTTATCGCCGGGACCTGAAATACCCCAACCTGTTTTGGGATCGCCATCGATGGCGGCCATCGCGGGAACATCGGGAGAAACATCGGGTTTATTGCTGCCAGTTGCCAGCACAAACTTCAAGTTGCGCCCGGCCATTTCCGCTTCAACTTCCGTCACAATCACGCGATCCGCGCCGCGGGCCAGGCGCTCTCCGGGTAAGCTGTCTTCCTGTACGATGTGGACTCCCAACGCGGTCCACGATCCTTCGCCGGGCTTGAACGAAACGGTGTAGGTTTCGTTATCGGGATTGGGACCACTGGCGATGACGACGCCTCCACCCGGTTTCCTTTCACCAAGTTGCGTGCCTCCGTCATAGTAGGTGAAATCGACCGGCTCGTCATTATAGATGGTCAGTTTAGCGCCATTTTCCGAATGCGCGGCAAACGGGCGTTGATCTTTCCAATTGAGTTTGCCTGCCTTATAGGCAACGAGAACGTCTTTTTCCCATTGCTGTTCCTGAGGCTGCATCGCCGCGGTCTTGTCTTCGAGAGCCTTTTTCGCGACTTCCAAACGGCGACTCAAATCCTGCTGCCTGGCGCGCTGCGCCTCAGTGGGCATCGCCAGCAGGGAGCCCCAGGCTTTCGATCCACGATCCGCGACCAAGCCATCTTCCTTAATGTCCGCGAAGAACGCTTCCATGGAGTAAAAATCGCGCGAGGTGAACGGATCGAACTTGTGGTCGTGGCATTCCGCGCATCCAAGCGTGCTGCCTAACCACACGACGCTGGTTGTCCGCGCGCGATCCGCCGCGTACTTGGCCAGATATTCTTTCGGCTGAAGGCCGCCTTCGGCTGAGGTGCGGTTCATGCGGTTGTAGGCCGAGGCAACTTTTTGATCGATCGTCGCATTGGGGAGCAAGTCGCCCGCGATCTGCTCCCGGGTGAAGCGATCGAACGGCATGTTGTCGCGAATCGCGCGCAAAACATAATCGCGATAGGGCCACGCCGGCAGCACGTTGTCGCCGTGGAATCCGCAGGTATCGGCATAGCGTACAGCGTCCAGCCAGTGCATGGCCTGCATCTCGGCATATCTTGGCGATGCCATCAAACGGTCCACCACGCGATTGTAATCGCCATCCTTTAAAAATGCCGCGACCTCTTCGGGCGTCGGCG
>JBEKPC010000266.1:0-5020 GCA_049521155.1 Bryobacteraceae bacterium | reverse complement strand
GCAGGCGGTGGCCGCCGACCCCGTGCCGTACAAGCGAATGGTCAAGTGTTTCGCGCCGGCGGACGACGCGAAACACAACTGGTAGTGGCAACCTGAGTGAAGTGAATACCCCATTAGGTCCAAAAACGATCCAAACCACTTTCAAGTCAACTGAAGTATCCGCTGGAGACGTTGCTGCGCGAGGCTAGGCCGGGTGCAGTCGTGCACGTGCATAGTATGATGAATCGGCGCGGTACCGGCGGCCGGTGAATGCGACCCAGCGCGCGGTAGTGCGTTTGCGCTGCTCGAGCGGGGACTGGCGGAGCGGCGCGTTTGCGGTGAGGTACGGGCGGTGAGGCCGGTAGCGCGAAACGCCCGGGATGTCGTAGCACTGAGTGTCGCAATGGTTCTAGAGTAAGATCACATCGCGAGGCATTTCCGATGCGTCGAGCCGCGGAAGCGCAAGACTGCCGATCCGCGAGCCGGGGTCGGAGACAGCGGCGGTTAATAGTGAAAGATAGTCTGCCGCCATGGTGGAGGCAAGCTCTGGATCCGGACCGTCGGGGCTGCATCTCAATTGCGCGGTCAATTTGCCGTCGGCTTCCATGGCCTCCAGTACAAGGCCGAACTGCCCCTCTTGTTGCGGAATCGGGAAGGGCTCGAGCATGGTGGCTCCAAAAGGCACGCCGGAATTGGCGGCGTCTTCGCGGAAGAGTTGAGAAGCAGAACTCCCTGGCGGCAAGGACACGAAGTTGAACAGGACTTGAAACAGCGGCGATCCCAATTGGCTCCGGGAGAGACGCAGCCGCTCCAGCATAAGCGGGAACGGCAATTCCTGGTGAGCCAAAGCTTTGAGTACGGTCTCCCGAGTGCATGCAAGATGGGCACTGAAAACCGGGTTATCGGATAGATCGCTCCGAATCGGCAGCATATTGATGAAGTTGCCGATTACGCCCGACCATCGAGTCTGGGTACGTCCGCCGGTGGGGCTTCCAATAACGATGTCGTTTTGGCGGGTGTACCGATGGAGCAAGACTTGAAACGCCGCCAGCATCACCATATACACCGTCGCATTGTGCGAGCGAGCCAGTTGGCGCAGATTTGCAACCGCTTCCGCGTTGGGTGAAGCCGGAATCGAAGCGCTGCGGACGCCGATTGGGAGTCCTGAAGGCCACGGCGGAAATTGCAAGGGAGGCGGGGGCCCAGCCAAGGCGTTGGCCCAATAGCTGAAAAGCCGATCGGCCTCGGGGCTTGACAGCAACTGGCGCTGCCAGGAGACGAATTCGGAGTACTGAGCCTGAGGCGGCGGCGGATCCGCGGCGATATTTTGTGTTTGGGCCTCGTAAAATTTGCACAAGTCGTCAATTAGAGTGTCCGTCGACCCGGCGTCAAACACGAGGTGGTGGATACTGAACAGAAGGATCTGCGACCGGTCGGGGACTTGAAAGAGCGTCACTCGAAACAGAGGCTGGCCGAGAACAAAGGGCCGCCGGTATTCCTCGATCACCTGTTCACGCACGTGTTGATCGCCGCTGGGCGCGTCTACCTCACGAAAGTCGACGGTAGCCAGCCGGGAGGCCCGCTGGATCGGGCCACTCTCGGTTTCGATGACGATGGTCCGCAGCGCCGCATGGCGTTCCACTAATTGCGCTAACGAGCGTCGCAGAGCGGAAGTGTCTAGCGACCTCCGCAAACGCGCCGAAACGGCGATATTGTAGGCTGCACTATCGGGTCGAAGCTTGTGGATGAACCAGAACGCTTGCTGTCCGTAAGACAATTGATAATCGCTGGAGGCATCTGCCTTCTCCAAAAGAAGGCGCTTGAGCAATGCGCGCTTCTGTTCCGTGGTGAGACCGCTCAGTTCTTCGGCAGAAATGGGAATCATTCGCCCGCCCCCGTTCACCATCGCTCGGCGTGCATGAGGTTGCCAAGCGCGGCATCGATTTCGGCTTCCGTAAGTCGATCCAGATTGGCGAGAAGAGCCGCGTCGGAATACGCAGCGCCTGGCTTCGGCGCCGTGGCTATATTCTCGCGTTCCAGCGCTTCGAGTAACTCCACAGCCAGGGTATCGAGAGGCGGCCCTTCCAAAAACCGCACCATGGGAAGAGATACGCCGAGATCCGCGTCGATGCGATTCTTGAGTTCGATGCCCGTGAGCGAATCAAGTCCCAGTTGGGTCAGGCGGATGGAGGGATCGATTCCACCGGTCGGAAATCCGAGGATCTTCTCCAGCGCTCCGGCCAGATAGGCCGACAAAATTCGCTTCTGGTCCGGCGCGCCGCTCTCGACGATCTGTTGCCGCACGGAAGGCGGCGGGACGGCCGCGGATTGAGCGCCGATAACATCGAAGAGATTGGAGAGCATTGGCGCCCGCATGTAGGCCGGGTAGCGCGACGCCCATTTTAGCCTGTTCACCGGCAGAACAGCAGTCTGACCACTGGCGCGGATTAGAGAGGCAAAGACTTCCAGACCGGCGGCGGTGGAAAGCCCTCCCATGCCGCGTTCGGAGAGCGCTTGAATCTCGGATGACGCGAAGGTGGTTGCCATTCCGGCTTCCGTCCAGAGATCCCAATTGATGCTGAGGCCGGGTTTTCCAGCCTGATTCCGGTATGCCGCCAAGCCGTCAAGCAGCGAATTAGCCGCGGCATAGGCGGCGAGCTTTGCGCAACTCAAGACAGACGATGCCGACGAAAACAGGACAAAAAAATCGAGCGGCATCTGCTCGAGCGCACGGTGGAGCAGCCAACCACCAAGCTTGGGACGCAGTACGGCCTCCAGGTCCATGGCCGACATGGTTGCAATCGAAGAGCGGAGCAGCGTACCGGCCGCATGCACGACGCCGCGGATCGGTGGGCGGGATTCAGGCTGCCAGCTTTCGACGAAGCCGCTTACGGCGGCTTCGTCCGACACATCGATCGGGACGGTGTGAACGACGGCGCCATTCTGTTCCATCGCGCATATGATACGAATCGCCCGAGCCTGTGGGTCTCCCGGTTGAACCCGTCCCCAATCGGCGCGCTCGGGGAGGGCGGTGCGAGACATTAGAACGATGTGGCCCGCTCCGGCGCCCGCCATCCAGCGGGCGATCTCCAGGCCGAGACCTCCCAGGCCCCCGGTTACCAGGTACGCGCTGTCACTGCGAAAAGGCGGCGGGCCCAAGGGCCGAACACTCTGAGGCTCAAGGCGCGCAGCGAGGCGGCGGTCTCCGCGGAGGGCTATCTGGTCCTCGTTCCCGGCAGTCCGTAATTCGCCCCACAAGGCATCGGCGTCCGCTTCGGAGTCAAATTGAGGATCGAGGTCGATCAAGCCTCCCCACAGGTCCGCACGCTCCACGGCGAAGGTTCGTCCCAATCCCCAGAGTGGCGCCTGCCAGAAGGCTACGGAGCGACCGGCGCCCTCGCAGGCTTGGGCGCCGCGCGTCACCAGCCACACGCGCGTCCCCAGCATCCGCGAGGAGGCGAGGGCCGTCAGCAGCGCGGGAACGCCCCTGGATAACACTATTTCCCGGATGGCGTCGTCTCCAGGGGTATTCTCCCCGACCGAAACGTCCAGCCCCCAGAGACAAACTACGCGCGTGGAATGGATCGAATGCGCGGCCAGGTTCTCTTCCAACTCGCGGAAGGCCTCCGCACCCTGGGAGCGAATCCGCGTAGACGATACGCCCGCCGAACTCATGCGTTGAGTCAGCGCGTCGCCCAGCCCGGAGCGATCCGTCAATATTATCCAATGGCTGCGCTCGGAGAGAGCCCTTTCCTTCGGCGTAACGTCGCGCCAAGCGATCCGATAGAACCAGTTTTCGGGGCCGGCGTCGGCGCGCGACTCCAGGGACCGCAGACGCGCGCCCTGCAGGTCGGAGATGAGGTTGCCGCTCGGGTCAAAGACCCGTACATCGCCCAGGAAAACATTTGGCTTGGGTCCCGGCCGCACGCGGGCGTAGCAGAAGAAGTGCGGCGCGCGGAGCGGATGCCAAATCGTTACGGAGTCAATACCCTCGCCAACGAAAGCTCCAGGCTGTCCCGACTTGCCGGAACCGAAGGCGTCGATCGCGCAAAGCACGTGTTGACAGGCGTCCGCCACGGCGGGGTGAGCCCGGTACATGCCGATCTCCGCTTGGAGGGAAGCTGGAATCTCGACGCGGGTCCATGCTTCCTCGCGTCCAGCCCAGGCGGCCGTGACGCCGCGGAATGTGGGTCCCCACTGGTTCCCTTGAGACGAGAAGTGATGGTAGAAGTCGCTTCCGCCAATCTGCATGGGCGCCCCGCGCACGAAATCGTCAAAAGCACCCTGGTTCATGCTGGTGGCAGGTTGAGCGCCGGCGTTCCCAGCCTTGGCGACTGCATGCCGAGTCCAAGCTCCGGAGCCGGTAGCCGGCCGGCTGTGGATGTCAACGCGTGCGTGGTCGCTATCGATCGAAGTGAAAGACACCTGCACGGAATGAACGGCGCCGGCGGAAAGCACCAACGGCTTCTGGAAATCCAATTCGGATAAACGAACGGGCCTATCGCTGGTCGGCCAGATACGGAAGTCTCTCGATGCCGATTTCCGTCTGCCATACCGAACTGGCCGGGCTGCCCGCCAATTCCATGCGCTTGCCGAGCAGCGGGTGTCCTCCGGTTTCGGTCCGCCGCGCCGGCCGCGCATCCAGCCAATAGCGCTGGCGCTCGAACGGGTACGTGGGCAGCGACACGCGCCGCCGCTCGTACGGCTTGTCGAACCCCGCCCAATCCACCTCCGTGCCCCGTACATACAGTGCCCCCAAGCTCTCCAGCATCGGACGCCAATCGCTTTGCCCTCTCCGCAGCGACGCCAGCCACTCTCCCTCGCGCCCGTCCAAACATCGCCGTCCCAGCCCCAATAACGTGGTCCCAGGGCCGATCTCCAGATACATCCGATGCCCGGCCTCCCCCAGCGTCTCCATCCCTCGCCGGAATTGCACCGTCTCCCGCACCTGCCGCCGCCAGTATCCCGCCTCCTGCAACTCCTCCCTTCCGACCGCCTGCCCTGTCACGCTCGAAATCACCGCCACCCGCGCCGCCCGATA
>JBEKPC010000265.1:0-4683 GCA_049521155.1 Bryobacteraceae bacterium | reverse complement strand
GGCTCGGGCCCCATCGGGCGGCGCCGCACCGGGCGGAGGCTGTTTACCGGCTTCCCGCTGATAGCTGGCGAACAGGCTGCCCCGTTTGGTATATAAGCCGGCCGACACCACCGACGGAATGGTGTGCAGCGCGGCCAGCGTCTCCCCGGCGTTTTTAGAATCTTCAAAGACCAGCGCCGCCGCGGAGTTCGCGCCTACCACTCCGGCGACGGCGGACAGTTGGGCAGTAGTCTCGATGCGAAAATCGCGGTACTCGCTGATGACCCACACCAGGCACGCAAGGCAGACGAAAATGCTCGCCGGAAGCGCCGCCGCGAGGATCAGTTTGCGGCGGAAAGACATGGCGGGCATGCTCAAAACGCCCTCCCCAGCTTGAGCAGTTGGGCGCTGACGCGCAAGCCGGCGGAACGGGCGGCGGCCGGCTGGATTTCGAATCGCACACGGTTGTCATCGATCTGAAAGTTGACGATTCCGCCGGCTTTGAGAAATCCCGGAGCCTCGCCTACGGTCAGCAATCCTGGTTGTACTGGAATACCGATCCGGCCAACCGCCGCGCGGCCAATAAACAGAATGTTGCAGTCCTTGACCTCACTCAACCGGGAATAGCGGCGTACCTCCACGGGGCGGCCGTTTACAATCTTGCCGCGCACGGTTTGATCGAGCGCCTGGCCGAACGGATCCGTCCCCAGCACGCCGATCACCCAAGGACCGTCGCCGGCGGTGGGCGGCCACTCGATGAACTTCAAAAAATTAAATAGAAACGCGGCCTTTACCTGATACTCCAGGCGATCCTCACCCGATGGGTCAGGTCGTAGCGGCACGGCGGCAAGCAAGGTCAGGGCGATCACGCAGAGAGCTCGGCGCATGATCAGAATCTCCACGTCCCCTTGCCGTAGAAATTGCGAGGAACCTCGGAAATCTGATCGAAGCGGCTCGATTCGTACTCCACATGATTCGCTTCAAACGCGTCCTGGACTCCTATTGAAAATTCGATTTTCGGAAACGGCCGCCAGCCGATGCGCAGATCCCCGCGCAGGTGCTGCGGAATACCGGTCTCGAGCATCGCCGCGGTGTAGTAGAACGCCGTATCGATTTGTATCGTGCGCGTCAGGTCGAAATTCGAGCGGACCTGCCACTGATGATGCGGAGTGGCGGAGCTGGTGCGATCTTCATCGAGGTTAGTATCTCCCGCGTAGGCCTGGGTCTCGACGCGCAGCCAGTTATATCCTGCGGTGAGTCTCCACCGGCTGGTCACATTCCAAGTGGTGGAAAGTTCCGCGCCGTAGGATTCGCCGTGGCGTTCATTTCCGGTATAAACCGGGATTGCCAGGTAGGGTATGCCAGAAGCGAACGAAAGGACGGGCACGCCCTGAGTCGCACTGACTAAATGCTGATAGACGTTGTAAAACGTCGAAACGTCGAAGGAGATTTTCTTGTTGGCTTGCACCCGCTGGCCGGCTTCATAAGCAAGCACTGTTTCAGAGCGATTGGTGGGATTGCCCATCACGTTGATGATTCCCAAGAGAGACGGGACGTAAGGCGAGCCGGACGGAATGGATATGGGCGCCTCGTAATAATCGAGTCCCCGGTCATAGAGGGAAGGCATTCGATTCGCGCGCGATACGGCAATCCAGCTGGAGAGGCTCGCGGAGGGCGTCCAGAGTAGCCGTGCGGTCGGCTGAATCGCATAGCCGAGCGATTCTATCAGGCTTGCCTGAACCCCTGCGATAAAGCTCAACTTATTCGGGACCAGCGCAATTTCGTCTTGCGCGAACAGCGCGATCTCGCTGTGGCTGTCATGCCCGGGAATGAACCGGAGAGCCGCGGTCGGCGTCGTTTGGAGAGTGACCTCTCGGACGGTGACTCCGTAGATCACGTCGTGTCTCGAACCGGCGTGTACATGCTGCTGAAATCCGGCATTAAAGGTGTTAAAGCCGGCCTCAGCCTGCGGATCGTTACGCAGCATGTGTTCAGCGGAAAAATTGACCTCTATGCTCGACGTTTCGGAAACAATATGCTGCCATCGCACCAGGACATTTCCTCCATCGGTATCGATGCGGTCGTCGGCGGGAGGCGCGTTGGGAGATGCGATCGTCGCGGCCGGCACCACCGTGCCCAGGCTGCTTTGGTAGATGCCACCCGATACCAGCAACGAGTCGTTGCTCGAGATATCCCAGTCCAACCGGAAATCGGCGCTTCGATTCACCCAGCCGTGCGAAGGACTCGGGCTCGAGAGAATCTGAAAGGGTTCGTAATCCGTGTTTTGCGCTCCGATGCGATAGAAGGCGCCGGGCGAGGCTTCTCCGCCGTAGCGCACGGACCCCGCGGACATCGCTTCCGATCCGCCTCCGCCGGTGATCGACCCGCCCTTCGCTGCCTGCGCCGACTTCGTAATGATGTTGATCACGCCATTGACGGCGTTGGTACCCCACATCGCCGCGCCCGGTCCGCGGATTACTTCGATGCGTTCAATATCCTCGACAACAAGATTCAGAGTGTCCCAAAAAACGCAAGCATAAAATTCGTTGTAAACGCTGCGTCCGTCCACCAGCACCAGCAGTTTGTTCGAATATTCGTCGTTGAAGCCGCGGATGCTGATGGCCCAGGAGCCGCTCGAAAGGCGCGACACCTGCACGCCTGGCGCGAGGCGAAGAAGTTCGGGCAAAATGGAGATGCCGGAGCGCCGGATATCTTCAGCGGAAATGACGTAGACGGAGGCTGCCGTCGAGCCCAGCCGCTGCACCTTCTTCGACGCCGACGTGACCTCGACGTTCATCAGGTCTTCGAGGCTCGCATCGGCCAGCGGAGCCGCGGCTGGCGCAGGCGCTTGCGGAGTCTGCCCTACGCAACGCAGGGAAATCCCCAACAGGATAAACCCGCTGATTCGTCGAAACGCCATCTATTAGCGTTATCGGCTTACGGGCTGGAAGCAAGAGTGGGACTTATCTTAAGCTATACTACGTCTACGCCCATGGAACGGGCTGTGCCTTTGACCGAGTTCATCGCCGCTTCGACCGAGAAGCAGTTCAGGTCCGGCATCTTGATCTTGGCTATTTCTTCGACCTGTTTCAGAGTAATCTTACCCACGCGATTCTTATTTGGCTCAGCCGAGCCCTTCGCGATGCCTACGGCGCGCTTGATCAGCACCGGCACCGGAGGCGTTTTCGTGATGAACGTGAACGAACGATCCGAGTAAATGGTGATCACCACCGGGATGATCAGCCCTTCTTGATCCTTGGCCGACGTTTTCGCGTTGAACGCCTTGCAGAACTCCATGATATTCACGCCCTGCGGACCAAGCGCGGTTCCCACCGGGGGCGCCGGCGTCGCCTTGCCGGCCGGGATCTGCAATTTCACACTACCAGTAACTTTTTTAGCCATGACCTAAACCTTTTCCACCTGTAAGAAATCCAACTCGACCGGCGTCGCACGGCCGAAAATCGTCACCAGCACGCGCAGCGTATTGCGCTCCGGATTCACCTCGTCCACCTTGCCTGAGAAGTTCGCGAAAGGCCCGTCGTTGATGCGAACATTTTCGTTCTTCTCGAAGCTCATCTTCGGACGCGGACGTTCCGCCGAGCTCGCCTGGCGGTACAAAACTGAATTCACTTCATCGGCCGTGAGCGGCACGGGCGAATTGCCTCCGCCCACAAAACCGGTCACCCGAGGCGTAGCCTTCACGGCGTGCCACAACTCGTCGTTCATGTCCATTTCGACCAGCACGTAGCCTGGGTAGAGCATCCGCTTGCTGGTCACTTTTTTCCCGTTCCGAAGCTCGACAACTTCTTCGGTCGGGATCAGAATCTGGCCGATCTGGTCGGCGAATCCAAAAGCTTCCGCGCGGCTTTTGAGCGAGCTGGCGACCTTTTGCTCAAATCCCGAATAGGTATGGATGATGAACCACTTCTTGTCCGAAAGAGGCAGCTCCGCCGGGTCCTCAGCTACCGCAACCGGCTCCGTCTGATGTTCCGGCTCTGATTCCGGAGCCACCGGCGTCGAATCTTCCTCGTGCAGTAAATCGTCTGACATTCTCGTCGCGCCTTTACTTGGTAAACGTATCGAACAGTTTCTGAATCGCGCGGCCGACAATAGCGTCGACCACGGCAAAATAGGCGGCGAACGCGAAGACCGCGACGATCACCACTGCGGTGGTAGCCCGCACCTGTTTCCAAGGCGGCCAGGTGACGCGCTTCATTTCGAGATGAAGCTCCTCGAAATAATTCTTCGTTTCAGCAGGCCACGCGGCCATCCTGGTCGTCAAGCTATTTTCGTCAGCCATGGAACAATTCCTTTTCGCGGGAGGCGGTGGCAGGGGCGGAGGGATTCGAACCCCCACTCGCGGTTTTGGAGACCGCTGGTCTGCCGTTAAACCTACGCCCCTACATTACGGCAACTCTAGTTTACTTAATTTCCTTGTGCGGATGGTGCTTGCGGCAGAACGGACAGTGCTTTTTCAGCTCCAGCCGCTCCGTCATCGTCTTCTTGTTCTTCATGCTGGTGTAGTTCTTCCGCTTACACTCGGTGCACTGCAATGTAATCTGTTCGCGCGCCATATTCCGGCTCCTATCCTAAAATCTCGCTCACCGTGCCAGCCCCAACCGTGCGCCCGCCCTCGCGAATCGCGAATCGCAAGCCTTTATCCATCGCGACCGGCGTGATCAGTTCGATCTCCAACTGCACGTT
>JBEKPC010000264.1:0-4689 GCA_049521155.1 Bryobacteraceae bacterium | reverse complement strand
CCGCTCCTGCGCTGCCGCCTCTTCGACGATCACTTCCAGCGATTTTTCCAACTGCGCTTTGATCACCCGTAAGTCTTCGCTTTGGGACGATTTTTCGATGGAGCGCTCAATCTGGTGCAGTTTTATGGCGGAAGAGGCGCTGCCTTTGGATACCTGGAGCAATGACCGCGTAAACAGCGAAACGATCGATTGCAGCTCCTTCATCTGCGAGTTGAGAGCGCGCTGCACGCCCCGATTATAGGTTTCGATCGATTTGATCGCCTCGCCCGCCAGCACGAACGTTCCCCCGTCGCTTGTGGATTGTTCCATCTTCGCCACCAACTGGCGCAAGGATGCCTGGAACGAATCGCGCTCCAGCGGGTCGGACTCCACCGCATGGCACGCGACGGCCTCCAGAAGCAACCAAATCACCCGCGACTGCGACGTGGCGGCGTCGTTTTTCATAGCCAGAAGCTTTTTGATGGAGATCACGTACCCTCAATCCGCTTATCGTCCCGGCAAGAAAGCTTTTTAGATAAAGTGGTCGGTTGGCGGAACCCATTTCCAGATCGCGGATCGTGCTGCTTGTTGGATTGCCCGGCTCCGGTAAGTCCACCTGGGCGGCGGACAAGCCCGGAGTTCTATCGAGCGACGCGTTGCGCCAGTTATTGGCCGACGATCCTGACCGTCAGAACATTCATGCCCGCGTCTTTCGGGTGCTCCGCGATCTGTTGAAGCACCGGCTCGAATTGCAGCGTCCCGTGACCTACGTTGATGCCACGAATCTAACGCCCTCTGAGCGCCGCCCCTACATCATCCTGGCCGGCTTGTTCGACGCCGAAATCGAAGCCGTATTTTTCGACGTTCCCGTCAGTGAGTGCATCCGCCGTAATCGAAGCCGGGGACGCGTGGTGCCCGACGATGTGATCCTTAAAATGGCGGAAAAGCTGGTGGCGCCTGACGTGACCGAGGGATTTTCACTCGTTTCGCGCGCGGCCATGTCGCAGGAATGATAGAATCGAGTCGCCAGGAGGCAAAACCATGTTTCGTCTGGACGCCGATCACCCGGTCGAATTTTGCGACGGGCTGCGACGGCGCGACTTTCTGCACGCCGGGTCGCTTGCAGCTCTCGGGCTGAGCTTGACGGACTGGTTCGCTCTGAAGGCATCAGGAGCGGCGCCAGCAGCCGACACCAACTGCATCCTGTTAATGCTGATCGGCGGTCCCTCCCAGCTTGATACCTTCGACATGAAGCCGAACGCTCCGGTCGAGATTCGCGGTCCCTACAAGCCCATCAAAACCAACGTCCCCGGCATCGAAATTTCTGAAAATTTTCCGCGCACCGCCAAGCATGCCGATAAATTTTCGCTGGTCCGCAGCGTCTATCATACGGCCGCGGCGGTTCACGATACCGGCCATCAAATGATGCAGACCGGCCGCCTGTTTCAAGGCGGCGTGGAGCATCCTCATTACGGC
The DNA here is from genome assembly GCA_049521155.1 of Bryobacteraceae bacterium. Classification (GTDB taxonomy): domain Bacteria; phylum Acidobacteriota; class Terriglobia; order Bryobacterales; family Bryobacteraceae; genus Palsa-187. The sequence goes on along the minus strand of JBEKPC010000264.1, from coordinate 3,234 downwards.
TGCGTCCTCTCGAAGCTTAAAGGACCCAACGGCGATGTCCCCGCGCATGTGCTGCTCCCTCGTCCGATCGGCAATACCGGCGGAAACATGCCGCATGGACAAACGGCCGGCTATCTGGGCAAAGGCTTCGACCCGTTTGTGCTCAATGCCGATCCGTCGGATCCGAATTTCCGCGTGCCCGATATGCTGCCGCCGGATTATTTGACGGCGCTGCGCGTCGACCGCCGGCGCAATTGGCGCGAGATGATCGACAAGTCGGTGAGCGAGTTTGAGACCTCTCAGGACGCGCGCCTGCTCGACTCCACGTTTCATCAGGCCTACACTTTGATGTCGTCAGCCAAAGCGCGCGCCGCCTTCGAGCTCTATCGCGAGCCGCAGGAGATTCGCGAAAAGTACGGCATGAACCGCTTCGGCCAAAGCTGTCTTCTGGCTCGCCGGTTAATCGAAGCCGGTGTGCGATTCGTAACCGTGAATATGTTCGAGACCGTGTTTGACGAGATTACCTGGGATATTCACGGCTCGAAGCCGTTCAGTCCGATCAGTTGTTATCGCGATCTCGTCGGTCCCATGTTCGATATGGCGTATTCATCATTGCTCGAAGAGCTGAGCGAGCGTGGCCTCCTTTCGAACACCATGGTGGTCGCCACAGGCGAGTTCGGGCGCACGCCCAAGATCAATCCCGCCGGCGGGCGCGATCATTGGCCGCAGTGCTGGACCATGTTGATGGGCGGCGGTCCTCTCAAAGGCGGCACAGTCGTCGGCTCGTCGGACGAAATCGCCGCCACGCCGCGCGATACTCCAGTCACCCCGGCGCAGATTGCCGCGACAGTATATAAAGGACTCGGCATCGATCTCGCCGTCGAATTACCGGGCGCGCAGGGCCGGCCCATTCCGCTGGTGGATCGCGGCGTCGAACCCGTGCGGGAGCTGTTTGCGTGAGACTGCTGTTCTTATGCGCTTTGCCGTTACTGGCGCAAAAACTCGCTGTGCTTCCGCCCTCCGTCGATTTGTTTGGTCCGGAGGCGAAGCAGCAATTGGTCGCCGAAGCATCGCTGCCGGACCATCAGGAAGACTGGACCAACGCGACGGAGTGGTCGTCTTCCGAACCCAAAATTGCCACTGTCGACAAACATGGACTGGTGCGTCCCGTAGCCGACGGCGAGGCTACGATCACCGCCCAAGCAAAAGGAATCAGCGCGTCGGTAAGGGTGCGCGTGAAGAACTCCCACGCCTCATTCGCCTGGAGTTTTCGCAACGACGTGATTCCCGTAATGACGAAAATGGGCTGCAATCAGGGTGCGTGCCACGGCGCCCTGGCTGGGAAAAATGGATTCAAGCTGTCTCTTCGCGGCTACGATCCGGATGCGGATTACGACACGTTGACGCGCGCCTCTGTGGGACGCCGCGTATCGCTGGCCGATCCCGCCGCCAGCCTGATCGTCGCGAAACCCTCTTTTGCGATTCCGCATGGAGGCGGCAAACGCTTCGCCAAGGATTCGCTTGAATATCGCGTCATTGAGGAATGGATCGCCGCCGGCGCGCCTCCTCCCTCGGCCAAGGATGTGCAGATCAGCGGCTTGGAAGTGTTTCCCGCCGCTGCGGTACTGGCCCCGGAGGCTGAACAACAGATCATGGTCCGCGCCAGGTATTCAGACGGCCATTCCGCCGATGTCACGCGCTGGGTAAAGTTCAGTTCGAGCAATGAAGGCGTCGCCACCGTGGATGATTGGGGCCACGTGAAAATGAACGGCTCCGGCGAAGCCGCGATCACGCTCTATTATTCCAGCCGCGTCCTGTATTCGCGTCTCTCCGTGCCGTTCGCCAATCAAATCACGGCGGACGTCTATGATAAATATCCCCGACGCAATTTCATCGACGATCTGGCGCTGGCGAAGTGGAATAACCTCCGTCTTGCGCCTTCGAAGATCGCCGACGACGCTGAGTTCCTTCGGCGCGCCTATCTCGACGCGATCGGTGTCCTGCCTACCTCGGAAGATGTCGAGAATTTTCTCGCCGACACCGCACCTGACAAACGGGCCAAGCTGATCGATCGCCTGCTCCAGCGCGACGAATTCGTCGACTACTGGGCCTATAAGTGGTCCGATCTGCTGCTGGTTTCGAGCCGCCGTTTAAACTCCACGGCAATGTGGTCTTTCTACGATTGGATTCGTGAATCGGTCAAACAAAATAAGCCTTGGAATCAATTCGCCAAGGATATTTTCCTTGCCTCCGGCAGCACCCGGGAAAACGGCGCGCTTAATTATTTCGTGCTCCATAAGGACCCAATTGAGCTGAGCGAGAATGCCACCCAGGCCTTCCTCGGCCAGCGCATCACCTGCGCCCGATGCCATAATCACCCGCTCGAAAAGTGGACCCAGGTGCAGTATTACCAGATGGCGAATCTGTTCGCACGCGTTGGCGTGAAGAACGGCGCCATGGGCGATAACATCGTGTTCGCCAAGCCCTCAGGCGATGTCCTCTATCCGAAACTGGCGCGCCCTTTGCCTCCCGCGCCCCTCGATGCGCCCAGTATTTCGCTCTCTTCGGAGGAAGACCGCCGCATCGTTTTCGCCAATTGGCTGACGAGTCCGGATAACGCGATGTTCTCGCGCACCATCGTCAATCGCGTGTGGGCGAACTTCATGGGCCGCGGATTAGTCGACCCCATGGATGATCTGCGCGCCACCAATCCCGCCTCGAATGAAGAACTGCTGGCCGCGCTAAGCAAGGACTTCGTCGACCATGGATACGACGTCCAAAGGTTGATCCGCACCATCATGAACTCCAGTCTGTATCAGCTTTCAAGCGAAGCCAACTCGACCAATCAATCGGACAACATCTATTATTCCAAGCACATCATCCGGCGTTTAAGCGGAGAAGTGATTCTTGACGCCATGTCCCAAGTCACTGGCGCTCCCACCGCGTTCGGCGGCTATCCCGTGGGCACACGCGCGTTGCAACTGCCCGATACGCAGGTGAAGTCTGACTTCTTGGCCTCCTTCGGACGCCCCGCGCGTATCCTGTGCGACGCCGCGGAGCGAGCCTCCGATCCAACCATCACCCAAGCCCTCCATGTGATCAACGGCGATACTCTCAACAAGAAATTAAGCTCGCCCGAAGGCACCATCGCACTCTTTCTGAAACTCGGATTATCGGATCGCCGCATCCTGGAATATATGTACCTTTCCGCCTTCAGCCGCTATCCCTCCGATGCGGAGCGAGCCACCCTCGCCG
>JBEKPC010000263.1:0-4742 GCA_049521155.1 Bryobacteraceae bacterium | reverse complement strand
CCAGCATCAGCGCCAGGCAGGCGATCCAGATGAATGGCGCCGCGCTCAGGATCACGTAGCCAGCCAGGATGGCGACAAATCCAAACAGAATTCCGAGACGGATGGTGGAATCGCGCTGGCCGGCCCAGGCTTGCTCGAAGACGGCCATTTTCTCGGTGGCGAAGTCGACGTCCATTTCGGCGGTCACGGTGACGGGGCGCGCGACACGGGTATCGATGGGGATCGCTTCAATCTTGCCGGCTTCGAGATAATACACTTCTTTCGAATCGCTCGAAAACTGGGGATGCGATTTTTGTCCCGGCGTGGAGGTTAACTGGCGCGCGCCGCCTCCACCGCCGCGGCCTCCGCGACCGCCTGGACGCGCATCGAGGGAATAAAGATAGAGATTGGTCTGGCCGCCCACGGCCGCTGCGAACAGAAGAGATTTTCCATCCGGACTGATTGTCGGATTTTCAATCGCGAGTCCGATCGGCAGAAATGAAATTCGCTCACGGATGCCTTCGAAGGTAATTTCGACGGGTTTCACGGGCAGCTTTTCCGCGGGCGCGGCGCCACGGCCACGGGCTGGAGGTTCGGGCTTAAACAGATCCTCGAAGGTTTCTTCAGTGAACTTGGCGGGCGGCGGAATCAGGTTGATGCGAGCCACCTGTGGAGTCTCCGTGCGCTGGCTGGTCCCATAAAGGAGATACGTTCCATCGGGGCTCCAGCGCAGCGAATTCACGTTGCTGTTGGCGAGGAAGCTGACCTGATGAGGCGCGCCACCGCCGGCTTCGACCACGTAGACGTTACGCAAACCGTTGCCGCCGGAAGCGGCGTAGGCGATCCATTTACTATCGGGAGACCAGGCGAAAGCGCCGCCATTGAATCCGCCGGCGATCGATCCAGAAACCAGTAATTTCTCCTGCTTCGTCTCCGGATCGACGATCCGCAATTCCCGGCGGGAGCGAACAAAGGCGATTGTTTTTCCATCGGGAGAGAAGCGCGGCGAATTATCGGGCAGAGCGTCGTGGGTCAACTGCGTTTCGGTGTGTTTCGGGAAGTCGTAGACGAAGACGTGATTGACTGCGTTGCGCTCGCTGACATAGATGATTTTCGTTGAATCGGGCGACCAGGAAACTCCAGATTCGGGGCCTGGGGTATGCGTCACGCGAGCCGCTTCCCCGCCCTCCTTGGCGCCGGAGGCGAACACTTCCCCATGGGCGATCAGCGCGACCTTGCGGGAGTCAGGAGACAGCGCAAGATCGGTAAACGTGGTGAGATTCAGATGCGTGGCGCCGGGGCCAGCCGCAAGCCCCATCAATTTCAAAGGAAGCTGAAAGGCCTCGCCTGTCTTGGTGTCGAGCTTCCAGATTTTGAAGTCGCGCTCAAACACGATCGCCTTACCGTCATAACTAATGGAGGGCCACAACACCCGGCCATCGGTAAATTTCGTGATCTGCTTGGGCTTCGCGCCGAGCGATAGGGACCAGATATTCTGGGCGGCGACGCGATCCGACATGAAGTAGATCGATTTCCCGTCGGGCATCCACATGGGCCATACGTTGCGGCCGTTCAGGTCGATGATTTTTTCGTAGGCGCCGGTTTCTTTGCGCAGCCAGATTTCGGATTCATCGAGATGGCTGTGTCCGTGACGCCACCATTGCTGATCGCCATTGCCGCGCGCGGCGAACGCGATGGTCGAGCCGTCCGGCGCGGGCGCCGCTTGAAATTCGTTGGTGAAACGATCGGCGCTCACGGGCATGGGAGTGCCTCCATCTGAACTGACGCGATAGATGTCGTTCTTGCGGCCAACGTCGTGCGCGCCGGTGGAGAAATAAATCCATTTCCCGTCGCGGGACCAAGCGTCGAGCTGCTCCATTCCATCATCGAAGGTCAGGCGCTTCAGCTCACCGGTCGAGAGCGTGAGGATATAAATATCGCCGCCGCCGGTGCGGGTGGAAACGAAGGCGAGCCTGGCGCCGTCGGGCGAATAGAGCGGACGGGATTCCTCGGCGGGATGAGCGACGAGGATGTGCGCTTCTCCGCCGGCCGAAGGGGCAACCCAGATATCGCCGCCGGAGACGAAGGCGATTTCCGGACGCGTGGGACACAAGGAAGGCTCAGTTAAATAGGGGGTGCCGGCGGCACAGGCGAAAACCGCCCACAAGGGAAGAATCGCAAGGATTCGCATGAACTTTTATACCGCATATTTGATAGGCTGATGGTCTATGAAGCTCGCGGTCCTGATCGCAATGGCAGGGTTCGCGATGGCGCAGGATGCCGCTCCACCGCCACCGCTCGAATTGAATGCGGCCGAGAAGCAGTTTCAGGATTCGCTCAACAACGTGACGCTGGTCGGGTACTTCACGCAGGGCGACGGCAAGGAGTTGACGGACGACAAGTATGTGATCGAGCGGGTTACTAAGATCAAAGAGGACACCTGGAAATTCGAGGCGCGCATTCAGTACAACAAGAAAGATTTCAAGGTCGCGATGCCGCTGCCGGTGAAGTTCGCGGGCGATACTCCGGTCATTTCACTCACAAATTTCGCGGTGCCAGGGTTTGGATCGTTCACGGCGCGCGTGGTGATTTATAACGGCGCGTACGCGGGAACGTGGGGCAGTGCGGGCGCGAACGGGCATGGCGGAAAATTGTTCGGCAAGATCATCAAGAACGATCCGCCGCCGACAATTGAAAAGCCTCAGCCATAAATGCCGGAGCTGCCGGATATCGTTGTCTATATCGAGGCGCTGGAGCAGCGCATCCTCGATAAAACGCTGGTGCACGCGCAGATCGGCAGTCCATTTCTGCTGCGCTCGATCGAGCCGCCGGCGGCGGCGGTAAACGGGCAGAAGGTGCGGGCGCTACGCCGAATCGGGAAACGAATCGCCATCGGATTCGAAAACGACGTGTGGCTGGTGCTGCATCTGATGATCGCCGGACGGTTGCATTGGGTCACGAAGAAGGTCAAGCCGGACGGCAGGCGGACACTTGCGGCATTTGAATTCGACGCGGGGACGCTGACGCTGACCGAAGCGGGATCGCAAAAACGGGCGTCGCTACACGTGGTCGCGGGTGAGGCTGGGCTCGCGGCGCTCGACCCAGGCGGGATCGACGTACTGTCGGCAACGGCCTCCGAATTCGCTGCTCGGCTGACGTCGGCGAATCACACTTTGAAGCGTGCGCTGACGGATCCGCGCTTGTTTAGCGGCATCGGCAACGCATACTCGGACGAAATTCTGCATCGCGCCGAGTTATCGCCGATTCTTCTGACGCATAAGATGAAGCCGGAACAGATCGAGCACCTGCGTGTCGCGACACGAGCGACGTTGATTGACTGGACGGATCTTCTTCGCGCGGAAACAGGATCGAAATTTCCCGAGAAAGTCACGGCATTTCGCGAGGAGATGGCCGTACATGGCCGCTACGGGATGCTCTGCCCGCGCTGCGGCGCCAAGGTCCAGCGGATCCGTTATGCATCGAACGAAACGAACTATTGCGCGGTGTGCCAAACCGGCGGCAAGCTTTTGGCCGATCGCGCCTTGAGCCGATTATTGCGCGAGGACTGGCCGCGCACGCTGGAGGAGTTGGAGGAGATGCGGCGGACGTTATGATGGTGGCCGAAGTCGGGGTCGAACCGACACGTTCAGTGAAGAACGCCAGATTTTGAGTCTGGTGCGTCTGCCAATTCCGCCATTCGGCCACGGAGAGCGCGCTCTGTCAGTTTAACATCAACGATGGTTTAGTGAGTGAGTAATGGTTTCACTGCCCGCAGGACTGTGCCGGAGACGATTTCGCAGCCTTCGGCGGTGGGATGAATTCCATCGTGCTGGATGTAGCGGAGATCGCTGGTTACGATGTCGGCCAACAAGAAAGGAATCAGAACCGTTTTGTGCTCGGTGGCCAGGTCGCGGTAGATTTGCTCGAATTTGTGGATATAATCGGGGCCGTAGTTGGGCGGAAGAGTCATGCCGGCCAGCACGACCTTCGCTCCGGCTTTCTGGAATGCGACGATCATCTGATTGAGATTATCGCGAGTGGTTTCGAGCGGCAGGCCGCGCAGGCCGTCGTTGCCGCCAAGTTCGAGAACCACGATTTCGGGCTTTAACGCGAGGGCGGAATCCAGGCGTGCGACGCCTCCTTCCGTGGTGTCGCCGCTGACACCTTGATTGACTACGTGCCAGGGGTAGTGTTCGGCATCCAGCTTTTTTTGCAGGAAATCGGGAAAGCTGAGGCCGGCTTCGAGGCCGAATCCGGCGCTGAGGCTGTCGCCGAAGACAAGCAGTACGTGGCGATTGTCGGCTGCGGCGGGCGCGGGTTGGGGCGCGATCGTTTCTTGCGCGGCCTGATTGGGCTTGGAGCAACCTACAAGTAAAATTACGAAAAATAGGACGGGACGCATCTGTTGCCATTCTAAGATGGATATAGATGACAATTCTGTCGACGCACGCTCTTACCAAGACAATTAATACGGGAACGCACACGGTCGAGATCCTGCGCGGGGTCGATCTGGAGGTGCCGGCGGGACAGTTCGTGGCCATTATGGGCGCGTCAGGAAGCGGCAAGAGTACCATGCTGGGCCTGCTGGCCGGGCTCGATACGCCTTCGTCGGGGAAGGTCATCATCGCCGGCGTGGATATTACCGGATTGAGCGAAGACAAGCTGGCCGTGGTGCGGGGCGAAAAGATCGGGTTCGTGTTTCAGTCCTATCAATTGATCCCGACTTTGACGGCGGAGGAAAATGTCCTGCTGCCGCATGAGCT
>JBEKPC010000262.1:0-4759 GCA_049521155.1 Bryobacteraceae bacterium | reverse complement strand
CACCAATCCGAAGGGTTCCGTCAGCTGCGAGGCGACCACGGTGAACTTGCTATTGCGAAGGAGTTCCAGTTTCTCGTCTCCACTTTTGTATCCCAGGATCTCCATATTCGATAGCTGGTGTTGCTGAATATAATCGCGCAACTCCTGCTCTTCCGAGCCCGCGCCCACGAGCTTCAATTGAATGTCGGGAAGGTGCGTAAATGCTTTCGCGATGGTCATCACACCCTTGTCGCGATACAACCCCCCCAGGTAAAGCACATAGTCGCCTCCGCTGTACTGGGGCTGGAACCGGGATGTATCAATATGGTTAGGGCAGATGTGAAGCTTGTCCTCGGGCACTTGCGATTGCAGCAGCAGTTCCTTGGTGAAATCGTTGTAGACGAGAAAACCGCCCACGAAGTATTTCGAACTGCCGGCAATGGAGGTGAGGCGCTGGCCCAATAAGCCGCCGGTGCAGCTTTCGGCGACGCTCACAGTGGCGCTGCGCTCGGCAAGCATGGCGCCAACGGTGGCTTCGAGCGACTCGCCATTGCGGGAATAAATGCGATCGCCGAGCAAAGCTTCAATGGGCGGACCGACTTCGGCAAGCAAGGCCTCGGCTTCCTCCGCGGTCGAGCAGCGGGCGCGCAGATGGATCTGAATATCGCTGGGCGCGGCGAGGATGGTCGTGACAGGATTGAGGTACTTGGTATAGACGGGCGCGATGAGTTGGTCGAGATCCGATTCACCCATACCGGCTACGCGATAGAAGCGGGTGCGAATCACCTGCGCGGGCAGGCGGAGGGCGAGGCGCGGCACGCAGTGATTGGTGAACATCGGCTTCATCTCATGAGGAGGGCCGGGGAGCAGCATCACGATGCGATTTTTGTGCTCCAGATATTGGCCGGCGGCGGTGCCGTTGGGATTGTCGAGAGCTTCCGCGCCTTCTACTGCGTAGGCTTGGCGCAGATTGATCTCCGCCATTTTACGGTTCATGCGCCGGAAACGCTCGGCGATCGCGTCGCGCAGGTCGTCGCGAAAAACCAGTTTGCGGCCAGTGGCGGCGGCGGCCGCGTCACGGGTGAGATCGTCTTCGGTAGGACCGAGCCCGCCGGTGAGGATCACGATTTCGACGCGGGCCAGAGCTTCGCGAATGGAGGCGGTGAGCAATTCGCGATCGTCTCCCACGACCATTTTGCGGCGGACTTCCACGCCGAGGGTATTGAGCTGGTCGGTGAGGAAAAGGGAGTTGGTATCGACCCGCTGGGAGGTCAGCAGCTCCGAACCGACGGCGATGATTTCAGCTTCCATTGCTAAGGAAGGCGGCGACCCTCGATGGCTACATCGACGCGATAGATGGAATTGTTGGTGGCTAGAATCATCGCTTTCGATGGCGCAAAGGCCAAGCCGACGATGGCGGGACCGGAGAGAAACAGCTCGGCTTTCGCGTCCGGGGTGATGCGGACGATGCCCCGGCGGCCTTCGAGCGAAGCCGAGATGTACAGGTTGCCTTTGGCATCGAACGCCATGCCCTGCGGACGCCCCAAGCCTCGGTAGAAAACTTCCACGTGGCCATCGGGGCTGATGCGCTGAATGGAATCGAAACTGGAGGTGGTGGGGCCGGTGACGTAAAGGCATTCGTCGGTGCCGAAGGCCAGATGGTAGGCGGCGATCGATGGCTCAATGGTGGCGAAAACGTAAATCTGCCGCTCCCGGCTGATTTTGAAAATGGTGCCGCTGCGGTCGCCGACGTAGAGAAAATCGTGCTGATCGAAAGCGATGCCGGTGGCGACGCCCATGCCTTCGACATACACGGCGAGATTGCCGCCGGGCGATACCTGATAGACGACTCCATCATGGCGGCTGGAGGCGTAAAGCACGCCCTCACCGTCGATGGCGAGTCCAGTGGCGTTCATCAGATCCGAGACCAGCGGGCGCGCGTGATGATGCATATCGATTTTGTAAATCGATACAGGAGCTTTCTGGCCGGGTGATCCGCTGAAGGTGGTATAGATGCTGCCGTGGCGATCGATCACGGGATTCGAGACCGGATGCAGACTGTCGGCGACCAGGAGGCCGACCTCGCACTTATAAGGCACGTTGCCGACGGTCATTTCGCCCGCGGGCGCGCCATCGGGGACTCGCGCGATGACGAACGAATCAGACCCGATCACGATGGGCGCGGAGAGTTCGCCGAACTTCACTTGCGGGCGGTCCGTGCCGGCGAGGCCTTTGCCGCGAATCTGAAATTCACCGCCGGGGATCGCGGCGGCGGGCGATACTTCTGAGATCTGCGGACCGTTTAGTGATTTACGAAATGCCATAAAGGAGCTTGCTAATTGAATTGTTCCATCCAATGAAGTACAACACAAGCGCGGCGTAAATGCCGGCCATTACGTCGTCCATCACGATGCCGGTTCCGGAAGGCAGCCGTTCGAGTTGACGCACCGGCCAGGGCTTCCAGATGTCGAACGCACGGAAGAGCGCGAAGGCAATGATCCATGCGCCAAGAGAGTAGGTAAGGGCGCCGGCGAGAGCGATCCATTGGCCGACCACTTCGTCGATCACGACAATTTGCGGGTCCTTTTTCCCGACCTGCAACGCGGTGCTCCCGGCCGACCAGATGGCGGGCGCGAGCAGGATCAGCGCGAGAAGGGCGAAGAACCAAGAGGGTTGCTGGCGCAACGGCCAGGCAACGATCAGCGCTCCGAGAGATCCCGCGGTGCCGGGTCCTTTGGGAACGTAGCCGCATCCGAACCAGGTGGCGAGCACGCGCGCTAGCGTTTTCAATCTTCCTCGTCTTCCAGGTGCGAAAGGTCAGCGGGCGTGGAGATGACGTACTTTTCGGTCGCCCAGTTGCCGAGGTCGATCAGGCGGCAGCGTTCGCTGCAAAAGGGCATCTCAGGATTATCGAGGGTTACGTCCTTCTTACAGATGGGGCACTTCATGGCCATATCCGGTCAAACCAATGCAATTTGAAGTAGTTTCTCCTGCGAAGGAGTGACGGGAACATCCACCAACTCACCCGTCAGATCGTAATCATGCGCCTCCGTGACGCGCATTGTGCGCATGACGCCGGAGTGCAGAGGTTGATCGCCGGGATCGGAAATATAGCAGACACCGTCGATTTCAGGCGCTTGCGTTGAAAGGCGAGCCTGCCAGACCAGGTCCGAATCGGCCGATGGACCTTCAACGAGAACTCGGAATTCGCGGCCGATTAAGGCGCGATTTCGTTTGCGCGAGATTTTTTTTTGGATCGCCATCAGATGACGCTTGCGATTATAAATGGTCTTGGCGTCGACCTTTTGATCGAGCTCGAAACTCTTGCTGGAGTCCTCGTCGGAGTAGGAAAAGACGCCCAGGCGATCGAATTGCGCGGCTTCGGCGAACTGGCAGAGCGTTTCGAAATCCTGGTCGGTTTCGCCGGGAAAACCGGCGATCATGCTGGTACGGATCGCCACGCCGGGGATGGTCGCGCGGATGCGTTCAATCAATTTAAGAAAGATATCGCCGTTCGCGCCGCGCTTCATGCGCTTCAGCACATTGGCGCTGGCATGCTGCAAAGGCATGTCGATATATTTCACCAGAGACTTGTGCGCGGCGATGGTATCGAGCAGCTTTTGCGTGACTTTATTCGGATAAGCGTAGAGGAAACGGACCCATTTTTCGTGCGGCGTTTCGATTTGCGCCAAGCGCGCCAGCAGCGTAGCCAGGCCGTCCTTCATGCCGAAATCTTCGCCGTAGCAAGTGGTGTCCTGGCCGATCAGATTGATCTCACGGACGCCTTGCGAAAACAGGCGCGTGGCTTCGGAGATGACCGATTCAAAGCGGCGGCTCCGAAATTTGCCGCGGTATTGAGGGATGACGCAGAAGGTGCAAGGATGGTCGCAGCCTTCGGCGATTTTGATGTAGGCGAAATGGCCGGGGGTCGAGAGAACGCGCGGCGTGAGGTCGTGATAGAGGTAGGCGTCGAGCGGATTCTCGGCTGGCTGGAGACCTTCGCAGAGAGCGTTGATACGCTCCAGCTCATTGGTTCCGATGACGGCGTCCACTTCCGGCATGTCCTTCTGAATATCGGCGCGATACCGTTCGACAAGGCATCCGGCGACGATCAGGCGCTGGGCGCGGCCGGATTTCTTGTACTCGGCCATTTCGAGAATGGTATCGATCGACTCCTGCTTGGCGGGATCGATAAAACTGCACGTGTTGACGACGATGACGTCGGCATCGGAGGGATGCGGCGTCAGCTCATGACCGCCGGCGACGAGTTGGCCCATCATCACCTCTGTATCGACGAGATTCTTCGGGCATCCAAGACTGACAAAACCAATTTTCAAAATAGATTCCTGCGGAGGGGCGCTATCTACAGGATAACAGTTAGATATGACACTGGGATAGGCCGCGCTTTTCGAGGTATTGCTGATGATATTCTTCGGCGCGCCAGAAATCGGTGGCAGGAGTGATCTCGGTGACAATGGGTTTGGGGAAACGAGCCTGCGCGGCATCGCGGGAGGCCTTGGCTTCGGCTTCCTGCTCCGGCGAATGATAGAAGATCGCCGAACGGTACTGGGTGCCGACGTCGGGGCCCTGGCGATTCAGGGTGGTCGGGTTGTGGTTGTCCCAGAACACTTCTAGGATGTCCTGATAGCTGATGACCTCCGGATCGAAGGTCACTTCCAGCACTTCGGCGTGGCCGGTGGAATCCGTGCAGACATCCTTATAAGAGGGGTTCTTGAGCTTGCCGCCCATGTAGCCAACCTGCGTTTCCTTCACTCCGGCG
>JBEKPC010000261.1:0-5119 GCA_049521155.1 Bryobacteraceae bacterium | reverse complement strand
CCGAGGCCATTGACGGCTGCGATAATTGCAAGCGCGATCCCGGCCGCGATCAGACCATATTCAATCGCGGTCGCCCCCGATTGATCCGCCCAGAACTTCAGAAAAATATTCCGCAAAATCCGCCTCCCTATGACCGAATGGATGCTAGTGGCCCGATTCCGACATTTGCATTCCGATCTGGCAGGCACTTTTGCAAATGTCGGAATCAAAGGACCACTAGCAAATATAGATTTCTAGTGTCCCGATTCCGAAGTTCGTAGCCTTTTTCGGAGCCACGTTTCGAACTTCGGAATCGGAAGGACACTAGCTAACTTATTGATCTAGTGTGGCCTGGTTCAGAAGTCCGCATGACACACTAGTGGAGTTTTGGATTTGACATTCGCATTTCGAATGCCCGGCTACGGGGTAGCGAATGTCAAATCCACTCCACTAGCCCGCCGGCGTTTCCGCTGCACCGGCGCGCGTACGTAAAACTACGGAGCACGCTAAGGTTGAATTAAGAGGCGCGGGCATAATTTTAATGAAAGCTGTGTTTCACGCGATGCTTGAGCAACGCGCGTAAAGTGTTACTCAGTAACAAATGCCGGAAAACGCTCGGGAATTGGCGAAAGGCCGGCCGGCGCAGCCCCGGGGCTGGCCGCGTTTTCGGTTTCAAATCCGAAAGGTCTGGTCTGGGAAAATGGTTACTCGCCGGCTAATTGCGCCGGCTGGGAATGGAAGACACCCGCGCCCGATACCTGCGAAGCGATCAGAAAGGCCGCAACCACGGCCGGCAGGCTGATAAGTCTCAGGAATTGATCAACGGAAAGCATGTTCGACGTCCCCCAAAGATTTGCCCGCACCCGCCAAACGCGCCCACGCCAGACGGATGTCAGAACCGAACCGCCACCGGCTGTCCCTGGTTTGTGAGGACCTGATCGGAGATCACCGCTCCGGAGATCGTCAGCAACGCCAGCAGCGTTATGACCGTAATGGTTTGCATATGGTTAACGTCGTTCCGGATTGTGGCCGAAAAGGTCAAAGCCTGGCTCATTTTCGGGACGAAGCCGGGAAACAATCGTGACTGGCGCGCGCAAGGCGTGGCGGGAACGAACCACAGATGTGACCCCCCTCTCCGACCCTCCCCCCTTCAGGGGAGGGAGACAGAGGGCTCGGCCGCAGGGCTAGTGCCCGCCGCGCGCGGCGAAGATCTGATAAAAGGCGATCACGATTTCGAACGCGATCAGAAACACGATGATGATTTCCAGCCGCAGCGAGCGGCGGGTGTCGATGATGTCGGCGAGCGTATCGGCGGTCTCGGCGACCACTTCGAGCTTGCGGTTGAGCGTCTCGACCCGCCCGATCAGCTCGTATTCATCTTCCAGGCGCGCATAAAGCCGTTCCAGGTCGGGGCGGTCCCATAGCGCATCGGGTTTGTCGGTGATCGCGACGCGGCCGGAGACATGGTGCTGCACGAGCAGCGCCTCCCCGATCAGCCTGAGAATGCCGCGACGGTTGCGAAAGAACTTTCCCGACGTCGCCAGTTCCCGCACAAAGGGCTCGATGGTCTCGAACACTTTTGCCACCTCGCGCTCGTCATGGGCCAGCACGACGCTCTTGGCCAGCACGTCGGAGACCACGAGCAACCGCGCCATCGACATGTCGCGCACGTGTATCGGGCCGCCTGAGTCGACCTGATCCTCGGTCTCGCCCAGGAGTTCGACGGTCGCGGATTCTTCCTCCGGCGTTGACAGCCGGCCGCCGATCCGTGGGCTCAGCCGTTCGAGGAAGGGGGTCTCTTCCTCGACGCTCATATTGAGGAAAACCACCGCGCCATAGCGAAACAGCACCGCGACGCCGTCGCTGCCTGCCCGTAGCGCCAAAGGCACCGCCGACAGCGCGTCCTTCTCGAAGCCGGACGTATTGATGCGGTCGCCAACATTGAGCGCATGCGCGGTGACGCGGGTGAGATGTGGATCGGCTCGGAAGGCGGAGTTTTTCATTTGCAGAAGATGCCCGATCGAACGCGCCGATCGTAGCAGCACACCAGCGGAGTTGCACCTCCTCCTGAGGAGCGCCCGCACCCGAGCAGCCCGAGCGGTCGCGAGGCCGTCGCGAATGGTGCAAATGAGACGCGCGCCTCTCGAAGCGTCATCCTGAGGTGCGCGCCCTTACGCGCGCCTCGAAGGATGCGCGGCAGGGAGTGGGGCCGTCTCCTTCGAGGCTCGCATTCGCGCGCCTCAGGATGACGGGTATACACAGGGCCCGCCGTTATCCGCGCGGTGCAATGCGCAATTCGACCAGCGCGATGCGTTCGAGCACGGCGACGTCGCGCTCGCCGCGGCCGGCGTTGTGCAGGATCGATTCGGCGAGATAATGGACCTGGGTGGCGGAGACCGGCTCCGGCAGGCTGTTGACGGAAGCCTCCAGCGCCGCAGACATGATCTCGATCACTTCGGGGCTAAATACCAAGACCGACATCCGAAACGTTTCGGCCTGATAAGCCGCGCACAAGCGCTGGAGTTCCTTTCATCCGGGCGTTTTGTTACGGAGTAACTCAGGGAATTTGAGAACTGTGCTGCGGCTGCAACAGCGACGCTGTGTCACGCTAACGCTGTGTTTTTCGACTCCATTCCTTCATGAACTCCGAATATGATGACCAACATCCGGGGCTGAGCGAATTTCATCCTTATCCCTTTTTTTCTACCCGGAAGGCCGCTGGCGTCTTTGCCAGCGGCCTTTTCGGTTTCCCAATCTTCGTCTAACGAAGTCTTCGCCTAACCAAGCCTTCGGCTAACCAACGCCTAACGAAGCGATGGCCGCGCGCCTTTCGCGGTTGCAAATCCATAAATCAGCGCCAGCCGATCGAGGCATTCCTGAAACCGTCTGGCGAAATAATCCTTCCAGCGCTGGCCGCGCAGCCCGCGCTTTTGCCCGACCTGCTCCATGGTCTGCCCGAGCACCAGCACCTCATGCACCAGCACAATGCCGTCCGCGCCGAGTTCGCGCTCTATACGGTTGAGCCGCAGCACCGCCCGGCGCTGCCGTTCGGTGATCGGCTCGCGCGCCTGCCCGCCATCGACATATTCGCGGGTCGGGTCCACCGCGCGCGGACCGCGCTCGGCCTTCTCCCAATCGTCCTGAAACGCCCGTCCGCCCCGGTATTGCGCTTCGTCGATCTGATGGTGGCT
Organism: Bryobacteraceae bacterium; assembly: GCA_049521155.1. Lineage (GTDB taxonomy): Bacteria > Acidobacteriota > Terriglobia > Bryobacterales > Bryobacteraceae > Palsa-187. Next base: position 1,949 of record JBEKPC010000261.1, on the reverse strand, counting down.
GTGCAGTCGGCCGAGCGGATCGTTGCGGATTGAACGCAGCGCGACGATCTTCTCGCCGGGCTCCAGCGCCATCGGATCGTCGATCTCGACGGCAGCAACTTGAGCATTCAACGGCAGATCCTGTGCCCGGCGATCGTGAGCCTGACCAGTTTTTCGAAGCTTGTTGCGTCTGGCGCGAGGCATGATCGAGAACTCCTTTTCGAAAACAGCGATGGTCGAAAAATGTGGAGAGCACTAGTGGAGTGGATTTGACATTCGCTACCCTGTAGCCGCGCATTCTTGCAGCTCACGCGTCTCAGGTCGTCTTTCGCGCGACATAGGCCGCCAGTTCCGCGCTGACGGGGATCGCCGTCTTGCTGGCCGGCGTGGCCGAGCGCGCGGTGTCGGCCGGCGGATCGGACTTGCCGCCGGCGGGCGCGGAAGAAAGACTCTGATATGAGTGTGGGTGTGAGTGGTCGTCGCGGGCTGAAGCCTCAATTGACGTCGGCGAAGCAATTGCTCGCGGCAAGGTTCGACCCAACGAGGCGTTTTCAAGCTTCATGCGGGCCAGCGCCGAACCGAGTCCGCCCTTTTGGCCCGCGATCGCGCGCTTTTCCGAGACGCGCATCATCCGCTCCAACTCGGCGTCGATACGCTTGTGCTTCCACCCCGAGTGGAAGAAATCCTGCAAGACCGGGCGATAGTCGCACCAGGTCTTCAGCGGCAACTTCGTGATTTTCGATAGCTGGCGGTCGTCGTCCGGCAATTCGCCCTTGCGCCAGTAATGCATCATGAGCAGCAGATAGGCGCCATGCTGCGCCGTGGTCAGGTGACCGGTATCGCCAAGGTAATCGCCGACATAAAGCGGCATCCACGGTCGCTTCATCCGGCGCGGCCGCCACGGCTGCTGTCGGACGTCGTTGATGCTTCGCGGGAGGAGGGATAAGAGAGACATCCTTCGCGCACGATCACCGTTCCGCACCGCAGCAGCGCGGCGAGATGCGCGATGCGAAGCCGCAACGGCAACGGACTCAATCTGGCGAGCATCGGTTCGGTCCTGGCGCTCATGCCGCCTCCACAAGGCGAAGCGGCGTCTTCGCAGGCTGGCGCTTCTCCAGCAGCTCCGGCGCGCTGGTCAGGTGGAAATGCGAAGGACAATAGCTGGAGCCGTCGCGGCGCGGGTGCCCGCAAAAGGTGATCGGCTCGCCTTCCGCGTCGCCGCCGTAAGGATAGCGGCAGTCATCCGCCTCCAGATCGACCAGCGCGAGATGCCGCGGGGTGATCGCCACGCAACGAAGCTGAAGCACGGCGGCACGTTCCAGTGTGGCGAGTTTGGCCACGGGCTCCAGGAGGTTGCGGGCGCGCTTTCCGAGAATCCTTCTCGCGTCGGGCTTCCTGGCTGCGGGAAACGGCCCTGCGGGGCCGGCGCGCTCCGGCACGGAAAGCCCCATGCGCCGGGCCCGGCCGATCGCGGCATTGCGGGAATAGGCGGTGCCGAAGCGCTCGTTGAGCGCGCGGGCGACTTCCGAAAACGGCACTCCTTTTTCAACAAGCTCACGCAGCGCCGTCGAATGCGCCTCCTCCCACGTCGATTGCATACCAGTGCCCACTTTCCGAAGTTCGTGCTCTGCCTCAGCCCCCACCTTTCACGAACTTCGGAAAGTCATGGGCACTAGCAGAGACGTTGATTCTAGTGCCGCTCACCATTTGAACTTCCTGAATGGAGTTCGCCGCTTGTGGCGCAGGAACTTCAAATCGGTGGCACTAGCATTCCCTGAAGTTTCTCGTTGTGTTCTCATATTTCGGATATTCCGAAGTAAGTCAATCTTGATTTCGGATAATCGGAATTGCTATGCTCGCTAACATGACGACAGGAGGAAACCGATGCTGGACGTCAAGATGATCGAGCGGGGGCTTTCCAAGCCGGGCAAGACCAAGGGGGGTCTCGCGGCCGCGATGGGCGTTCGCCC
>JBEKPC010000260.1:0-4779 GCA_049521155.1 Bryobacteraceae bacterium | reverse complement strand
CGGACCGCGATGGCATCCGCTATCATTTCGACTGGAAGAAGGGACTTCCGATATTGGGCGAACATCTCAAACGATTGAAGCACGACGGTTTTTCCGGCGCGCTCCTTTGGCATTACGGCTGGCAACCTGCCGGTCCCGACGAGGAATTTCCCACCCTGGTAACATTCCCCGAGTTTGAAGACCTGCTTCGTTCGTCATGGTAGTCGCCGATGGACCGGCGGTTTCCGGCAGACGGTCCGCGGCATGGTCCAGCATGCGGCCGAGAAACAGATAAGATTGCGGAACGTCCGGCGCCAGGGCGATGGTTTTCAGAAACTGATCGAGAGCTTCGGGAAAGCGGCGCACGCCATAGGCGCAGACACCGGCTGCAAGCTCAATCTGGGGGCTACGGGCGAAGATTTTTCGGGCACGGGCAATGGCTGCGGAGGCTTGGGTGAAATCTTCGTGCTGGAGGTAGAACTGAATGAGAAGAAATTGCGCGTTTTCATCGTAGGGCGCGAGTTGGACGGATGCCGATAATTCCGTGGCGGCGCGCTTGAGGTCCGGTTGAAGATCGGTGAACAGAAAGGCCAATCCGCGCAGCACTTCGGGATCACGGGCGCCGAGTGTTTCGGATTTAGACGCAGCGGCGAGGGCGGCGGCCGTGTTCTTGCGGCGGGCATAGGTTTGGGCGAGCAGCATCCAGGCTCGGGCATTGCCTGGATCCTTGACGGTGAGAGCTTCGAGGCTGGCCTGGGCGGCGGCGAGATCCCCGGAGGCGAGCGCCGCGCCCGCATCCTTATAAGGATTCGACTGCGCGGCCAATAATAGGGCGGTCACTAACAGCCACATGCCGGATTCTCTCTCCAAATCAGCATAGCTTACGCAATCCGGGCGATCAGGTCCGCCAAGTCGATGGGTGCGTCGGAACGCTTACCGCGGTCGAGAGATGGAGCGATGGCGACCGCTTCGTTGTGATCTTCAAACCAGGCCAGGAATGCCGATTTGTCCGCGCCGGGAAGACGCTGCTGGTTCAGCCAGGTGTAATAGGCGCCCATATCGGCGTCGATGAGGGAGCCCTGAGGATCGAGGTCCGGGGTGCGCTGATGTTCGGCGAGGAGCTCGTTCATTTGATTTTCACGCTGGCGGGCGGTGAAGCGAGTAAAAAGGGTCAGGGGCTGGGCGCGGCGCAGGGCTTCCCGGGCGGCCCATTGAACGAAGGTTGTCGAGAAGACCTGAGTTCCGGAACCTTCGGTGAGCAAGCTGAGCTGAAAGCGGTTGAGCACATGATCCGCTCCGGAATCGAGACCGGCTTGTTCGGGTTTGAGCTGGGCGAGCATGGTTCGAAAAGCCTCAGGATCGAAGACGGGAGCCTCGTATGTTTTCTGCATGCGGGTCTGGAGCGCGGCGCGGGACGCGGAGAGGGCGTGGTAGGAAATCCGGGTGACCTGATCGGGCGCCGCGAGGCTGGCTCCGCCATCGATATACCAATGTCCGTAGGGGACGGGATGTGCTTGGGCTCGGGCAGAGGCTGCCTGGAGCAGGATCTGAAGGCTGCCGGTGGGTTGGACGCGGGTGAAGTAGACTCCTTGCGGACGGAGCTTGCGGAAGAGACCGTAATTGTTGGTGGCGACGCCTTGGCCGATGACGGCGATGCCTAACCGGTGGATGGGCAGGTCAGGAGTCGGAGCGGATGATGAGACCTTCTGCACGTAATCGACTGCGGCGGCGCGGAAGGCATCGATTTGGCGGGTGGCCCAGAGGTGCGCGGAAAGCTGTTCGGAAAAGATGGCGGGAGAGTTCAACCAATCTGTCCGCTCCAGTTCGGGGGCGAGCTTGAGTTGGGTGAAGGCGGGCATTCCTGAATGGGTTCCGAGGTAGGCGAACTGGCGGGCGAGATCGGCGCGCTCCGATGGAAATTTCCAATCGTAGACAATCAGTTCGCGCAGCAGCAAAGGAAGGAATGCCAGCGGCAGGCGCTGAAGGAGGACGAGGTGTTCGATGGCGAGTTGGCGCGCTTCGGGAGGGTATCCGGCGAAACTGGCGGTGGTCAATTGATTCGGGAGCATGGCTTAAACCACCTCCGCGATGGGTTTTCCGGTGGAGAGGCGGGCGTCGAAGCCGAAGTAGGCTCCGAGGGTGGGTATCAGGTCTGTGGATTCGACGGGACGATCGACTACGACGTTCTGTTTGACGTCGGGTCCGAGGACCATCATCCAGGTGGTACGCGAAAGAGTATCGCCGGTGCGGTGATGCTGGAAGCCGTTGCCGCCGGATTCAAGATCGGAGTCGCGGCCGAAGTCCGGCAGAATGAACATCGTGGTTTTGTTGGCATATTCGGGATCTTTCTGGATGGCCTGCCAGAGTTCCGCGCACAGGCGGTCCGAGCGTTTAATGCCGTCGAGATAGAGGGAGAAGGCGCCGGAATGGGCGATATCGATGTCGTGCAGGGTGATCCATAGAAGGCTGGGCGCGATCTGGCGCATGAGCTGCCGGGCGATATATACAGAGAGTTCGTCGGGGCTGACGAGATTGCGGGCGTGGGCGGCGAAGTCGTCGACGGAGAACTTGAGAACCTGGGCCATTTGTTCCAGTTCGATTTGGTGGCCGGTGAGGGAGGGCGCGTAGAGAGGGGTTTCGTAGTTATCGCGCAGGAGGTGCTGATAACGGTCGCCGCCGGTGGACGAGGAGAGCGCAGCCGATAGCAGGCGCTTGGGAAGGATCACGCCCGCGCCGAGGCCGGGACCGTAGAGCTTGTGGCCGCTTTCGCCGATGCGCGCGAATCCATTGCTGGGGGCGACGACCCAGGCGTCCGTCGCGGGGCGCTTGAGGTCCTTGCGGAAATATTCGAAGACGGTGGGGTTGTTGGGAGAGACGGCGGCGAAATTGTTGAACGTTTCATAGACGCCGGTGGCGATACTGGCGGTGGCTACATAGTGGCCGAGAATCCCTTGGTTCGCGACGTTGGTTAAAAAAGTGGCCTGGGGGATGAGTTCGTTGAGGAGGTGTGGGATATTCTCCTGGCCATCCGGCATGAAGGTTTCATCGTCGCGCGCGCCTCCTCCGAAGGTGACAACCACGGCTTTGCGATTTTTCGGGGGCACCATGGCGCGCAGGGTCGCGGGTCCGAAGAGGGCGGTTGCGGAGCCGGCTCCGGTTACGGTGCGGAGAAAATTGCGGCGGCTGAGGGAAATCGCGGTCGAGATTTCGTGTGGAGTGCGGGCCTTTAGATCGGCGAGGCGCATAACGGCCAGAAGGTTACGGCTCTTATGATACTCCGATTCGCGAATAAAGGACTGCTTGTTTTATGAGTCCAAAATGGAGATGCTAGTTTTCGTCTCTCTATAATGCAACCGACTCGGACCCGATATAAAGCAGCCGGTTTCCTGCTCGCGCTGGCTGCTGTGACTTACCTTGACCGGGTCTGTATTGCGATCCTGGCGCCGCAGATTGCTCGGGACCTTCGGCTGAGCAAGATTCAGATGAGTTTCGTGTTCAGCTCCTTCGCTGTCGCCTATGCGGCGTTTGAAATCGTCACGGCGTGGTGGGGGCAACGCATTGGACCGCGCCGGGTGCTGACGCGGATTGTGGCGTGGTGGTCCTGCTTCACCATCGCGACGTCTGTTGCCTGGAATTACTCCAGCCTGCTGGTGATCCGATTTTTGTTCGGCGCGGGAGAAGCGGGCGCATGGCCGAACGCGGCGCTGGCCTTTTCCCGCTGGACTCCGGTCAGCGAGCGGGGGAGGGCGCAGGGCTTTTTCTTCGCCGCGGCGCATCTTTCAGGCGGGCTGACGCCGCTGCTGGTTGCCGCGCTGATGCCGGTGATGTCCTGGCGGGCCATTTTCGCGACTTGCGGCGCGGTGGGGTTCGTATGGGCCGCAGGCTGGTTCCGATGGTTTCGCGATGAACCACGCAGCCATGCCGGAGTCAACGCGGCGGAAGCGGAATTGATTGAAACCGGCCGTAGTATTTCCACTCACGGGCACGGTGGAAAGGGCGTCTGGCGAGATCTACTCAAATCGCCCAGCGTGTGGTTCCTCTGCCTCGCCTATTTCTCGAACAGCTATGGCTCTTACTTCGTGATGACGTGGCTGCCCACTTATCTGGCGGAGCAGCGCGGGTTTCAAAAAGAGTCGCTGAGCTTCTTTTCGGGGCTGCCGCTACTGCTGAGTGTTGTGGGCGACATCAGCGGCGGCGCGGTCACTGATTTTCTGACTCGCCGCTTCGGGCTGCGGGTGGGCCGCTCCGGCGTGGCGGTTGCCGGCTACGCCGTGGCTGGTGCGGCGATGTTTGCTTCGGTGGTTTCGACTACGCCTGTAATGGCCGCATCGCTGATCGCGATTTCGGTGGCTGCCTCCATGTTTACACTGAGCGCCAGTTGGGCGGCGTGTATCGATATCGGGGCAGAGCACACCGCCGTACTCGGCGCCGCCGTCGCGGAGCTCCACCGCCTCGAACGCGCCGGTGGACGCGCCGGACGGCACGCCGGCCCGGCCGACCGAGCCATCGTCCAGTGCGACCTCGACCTCCACCGTCGGGTTTCCCCTGGAGTCCAGGATCTGCCTGGCATGCACCGCTTCAATGGACGCCACCGTCGTCAGCTCCTTGCCTGTTAGCGTGAGACTTCTCATAGTGAGGGTAATGGACCGGTCCGCCACACGCGCGGCGGGCACGCCGATATGTCGCGCCTCCCTGGTGGCCCGGCAGGCGGCAACCACCATCAGGCTACGAGCACGCCCGGCTTGCCCCGGTATGCGTGCTTCCCGCGTCCTGGCCGAACTGCGCGTCGGCCACATTGGC
>JBEKPC010000259.1:0-4813 GCA_049521155.1 Bryobacteraceae bacterium | reverse complement strand
ATCTCTTCAGCAGCGGTCTGGGGCCGGTCCAGGATTTCCTTCCGGTAGGCGACATAGCCGGCCTGGTGCAGCGTGCGCAGGTGGGAGACGAGGTTCCCGTCACTCATTTTCAATTCCGCTTTCAGATCCTGGAAGGGCCAGCTTGGCCGTGCGGCCAGCAGAGTCATGATGGCCAGGCGCCCTTTTTCATGGATCAGTTTGTCGAGCCGCTCGAAATCAAACATGCCCGGTCTCGTTCAGGGCTGCGGGCGCATCGGCGTGGTCCTCATCCAGCAGGCCGACCGCCACGGCATAGACAAGATGAAAGCCGCCGAAGGTCGCGGCCATGATCCCGGCGCTCTGCCCCGCCAACTGTGCCGACGCAGACGCCACTGTCCAGCCGGGTTTCAACCGGCCCATCACATTTATTTCAAACGAATTGGTGTACAACTCCTTCGGCATGCAGGCGGGTAGAGCGATGTCGAACCGGTCGCCCACCGCCAGCCCCTGGAACGAAGGCGGCGTGACGCCCACGATCTGTCTGTACCGTCCCTCGATGAACAGCTTCGTGTTGGCGTCGATTTCACGCCCGCCGAGCCTGCTTTGCCAGAGGCCATAGCTGAGCACCGCGACGGACCCGGGACACGTGTGCTCATCCTCCGGCGCGATCAGCCGGCCGCGCCACGGATCGACGCCCAGCACGCGAAAAAAATCGCCGCTCACCACGATCCCGGAGGTATCGACGAAATCCTTTCCTTCGCCCAGCGCCATGCCTTGCTGGTTCCACGCGAAAACTCCGGAGAACGCCGGATGATCGCGCCGGATCTCCTCCCAGATGGGCCGCGTCAACTCGGCATAAAGTCCGTTATTCACGCCCATTCCGTGATTGCCGCCCACGATCTTCACTTCCGCCAGTTCATGCGGAGCCCGCACCGGCAGGCTCCGCAGCCGCACCGCGTTCAGCAGTTGAAAAATCGCCGTATTCGCGCCGATCCCCAGAGCGAGCGACAGCACGGCAATCAGCGTGAACCCTGGATTGGTCACCATCATCCGCGCGCCATGCCGCAGGTCCTGTAAAATGCTTTCGAGCCACGAAGCCGTATTCATACGGTAAATCTCCTCCCGGATCAAAGTCGGATTCCCAAACTTGCGCCGTGCCGCGTCCGCCGCATCGCCAGGCGTCATTCCGCGCGCGATGTTATCGGCCGTCTCCATTGCGAGATGACTCTCGATCTCGCTCGATCGTTGCCGATACCGCTTCCAGCTCATTCGGCGGGCCTCAGGACCTGGTTGACAGCGCGCACCACGCGCTCCCAGCGGCTGGTTTCGACGCTCAACTGCTTGCGCCCCGCCGCGGTCAGGCGATAGTAACGTGCCTTGCGGTTGTTCTCGGAAGTCCCCCAGAAAGAGACAATCCAGCCGCGATCTTCCAGGCGATGCAGCGCCGGATAGAGCGAACCATGCTCGATCAGTAGAACGTCTTCTGAACGATGTTCAATCACCTGAGCGATGGTGTGCCCATGCGCAGGCCCTGGCGCCAACGTCTGCAAAATAAGCATATCGAGAGTTCCCTGCAAAATCTCAGACCGCTTTTCCATAAGAAACATAGTACACCACTAGAAGGACTACCGGGGAATTTCAATAAATCCATATGCCGCATCGTCGAAATCTTCGAGTGACGTACAATGGTCCTCGCATGGACCCTCTTCGTCGAGACTTTCTCAAAACATCCGCCGCCGTCGCCCTCACCTCTCAAATCTTCACCGGCAACGTGCGAGGCGCCAATGACCGCCTGTCGGCCGCTTTTATCGGCATGGGGAAAATGGGACGATCCAATCTTGGCTATGCGATGCGGCAGGAGAATCTCCTTGTCTCCGCCGTCTGCGACATCTTCGACCGCAATCTGAACACTGCCGTCCAGATGACGCAGAAGCAGCCGGGCGGCCCAGCCAAGGGGATTCGCGATTTTCGCGAGATCCTGGCGGACAAGTCCATCGACGTAGTCTGCATCGCCACGCCGGATCACTGGCATCCTTATATGACCGTCGAGGCGTGCAAAGCCGGAAAGGACGTCTACGTCGAAAAGCCTGTCTGCGTCGTCGTCGACGAAGGCGTGAAGATGGTGCAGGCCGCGCGCAAATACAAGCGCGTCGTGCAGGCCGGGACGATGCAGCGCTCCGCCGTGCATTTCGCCAAAGCGGCGGAGATCGTGCGCAGCGGCGAGCTTGGCAAGGTTACCTTCGTGCGCTGTTGGAACTACGGACTGTCGGAGCCTGAAGGGATTGGCAATCCGCCCGATCAGGAACCACCTCCGGGACTCGATTGGGATATGTGGCTCGGTCCCGCGCCGCAGCGTCCTTTTAATTCCAACCGCTTCGGCGTCGACCCCGCCGACAGGTATTTCTCGCGCTTTCGCTGGTTCTGGGATTACGCCGGAGGCATGATGACGGATTGGGGCGTCCACTGGCTGGACATCGTCCAATGGGCGTTCGACGAAGGCATGCCGACGGGCATTTCCGCGTTCGGCGAGAAATTCTATGTGAAGGATAATCGCGAGACGCCGGATACGTTGCAGGTTACCTATGAATATCCTGGCTTCCTGGCAGTCTACGAAAATCGCGAGGGAAATGCGCAGTCGATGTTCGATAAGAGCGGCGGAATCTTATTCAACGGCAGTAAAGGTACGATGTACCTGGACCGCGGCGGTTACAAGATCGTGCCGGAAAAAGGCTCGGCGCTCGAAGCGTCCGAAATGAAGTCCACCAGTGGCGGCAATCGCGAGCACTGGGCCAACTTCCTCGATTGCGTGAAGACACGTGAGAAGCCTACCAGTGATATCGAGAAGTGCCAGCACTCCACCACCACGTGCCTGCTCGGAAACGTGGCGCTGCGCAGCAAACTGCGGCTCGATTTCGATGCGCAGAAGTGGACGGTGAATCAGCCGGAAGCGAAGAAGTATCTGAGCCGCGAATATCGCAACCCTTGGAAGTTGGTGGTGTAAGCCCTGCGCCTCACCGTGATCCCGTCAAAGCGACAGGATCACGGCGCGCAGACGTGTTACTTGTGACCTCGGGGTGCCTCGTGGCCATGAACATCATGCATGGCCTTACCGTGGAACTCTGCGCGGTGCTCGGCTGGATGCTCGCCACGCGCCGGGAAGGCCCCGTGATAACCCTTTCGATAGTCTAAATTATGATCGACGTGCCCGTAGAAGTGTTCTGGCCCGTGATACCACGGTCCCGCGCCGATGAAAATGCCGCCCGAAAACCACTCCGGCCCGTAGTAACCGTCCGGGGCGCAGTTATACGGAGGAGCTTCGTAATAACCGTAAGGACAAACCGGCGCCTCCCCGATACTCACTGCAACTTGTGCATGCGCTTTTTGCGATGGAGCAAGCAAAAAACCCGCCGCTAGCGTCATTAAAGCAACTGCTCTTAATGTTTTCATATCTTTATCCTCGCTTTCATGCGCAAAACCGAGCGCCTGCCATTATAATTGCACGTCTGATTCCATTTCGGAACTTCCCCGCGCGCGCTCGTGGTAGGATGAACCCAACAACCCGATGACGCTCCCCGCTCCTGTTCCGGAGATCCCGGCGGCCAACGTCGACAAAGCCGCGGCCTACTATGTCAACACGCTGGGCTTCACCTTCGGTTGGGGGGACGAAAAAGGTGGGATCGCCGGCATCTTTAGAGGGAATTGCCGGCTGTTTATCACCAATCGCTCCTTCCGGGAGCCCTACGGCAACGTGGGCCCTATCCTCTTCTGGCTCAATCTCAACAGCAAGGCTGAGGTGGACGAACTCTTCGCCGAGTGGAAAGCCGCGCAAGCGAAGATCGTGTCGGAGCCGGAAGACAAACCCTGGAAGCTGCGCGAGTTTATGGCCGCCGATCTCGATGGCAACCTCATCCGTGTTTTCTATGACTTCCATTGGGACATCTAAACATCATGCAACGTAGATCATTTTTGATGAGATCCATTGGCTTGGCCTCCCTCGCCGCAACGGCCCGAGCCGGGGACCAGGTTGCCCGTGCCCCCGGCGTGCACGTAAGAATCGGATTGAATGCCTATTCGTTCGATACTCAGTTGCGGGCCGGATCCATCACCTTGGAGAAGCTGGTCGACTTTTGCGCCGAAAACGGGCTCGACTCCCTGGACGCGACCGGCTATTATTTCCCCGGCTACCCCAAAGTTCCCTCCGATGAGATGATTTATAACCTTAAGCGCCGCGCCTATGTCAACGGTGTCGCAATTAGCTTCACCGCGGTCAAGAACGATTTCACGCTGCCCGATCCAGCCGCGCGGCGGCAAGAAGTGCAACTCGTGAAGGACTGGATCGAGGTTGCCGTCAAGCTCGGCGCGCCAATGATTCGTGTCTTTACCGGCCCGGATCAAGTCCCCGGCTACTCCTTTGACCAGGTCGTGAAGTGGATGATTCCCGACTTCCGGGAATGCGCTGCCTACGGTCAGGAACGTGGCGTGGTGGTCGCACTTCAGAATCACGAAGACTTCGTGCGAACAGCGGATCAAGTCATTGGCATCGTCAAGGCCGTAAACTCCGCCTGGTTCGGCTCCATTCTCGACGTCGGCAGCCTTCGCAAATTCGACGTCTACGAAGAGATCGAGAAGCTGATTCCTTATGCCTTTTCCTGGTTGATCAAGGAGAACGTGTGGTACGGCGAAAGGCCTGTTCCGATCGATCTGGATAAGGTGAAGGCCATCATCGACCGGCACGGCTATCGCGGTTATCTCCCGATTCTCACGTTGGGCGATGGCGATCCCCGTCAGAAAGTTATGAAGCTTGCGAATGCAATGCGTAGAGCTTTTTCCGTTT
>JBEKPC010000258.1:0-4873 GCA_049521155.1 Bryobacteraceae bacterium | reverse complement strand
TTCGGCATGAGGACACTTATGGCGTGGATATCGAGACTGGCCGGGCTGTTGCCGAATGCTCGGCGGGAGCGGGAGCTGGCGGCTGAGATCGAGGGTCATCTGCAAATGCATGTCGATGACAACGTGCGGAGCGGCATGAAGCCGGAGGAGGCTCGGCGAGACGCGGTGATGAAGATCGGGGGAGTGGAGCCGACCAAGGAAATTTATCGCGAACGGAGGACGGTGCCCGTGGTCGACAATTTGCTTCAGGATGTTCGCTTCGCAGTGCGGCAGTTGCGAAAGAATCCGGGATTCACGGCGACTGCGGTGTTCATTCTGGCGCTGGGAATGTGCGCCAGTGTCTCGATTTTCGCGTTCGTGGATGCGGCGCTGATCAAGCCGTTGCCTTATCAGAATCCAGGGCGGTTGGTGAGTGTGCTTGAAAGCGGGCCGGAGTGTCCACAGTGTGCGCTTTCCTATCCCGACTTCCTGGACTGGAAGAAACTGAATACGGTTTTCAGTTCCATGGACGGGTACGGGTATCTGAATAACACGCTCGGGACGTCTGAGGGATCGCAAGCCGCCGAGGGGTTTCGGGTGAGCCCAGGCTTCTTTCGCACGCTTGGCATCCGGCCGGTGATCGGGCGCGATTTCAATGACGGCGAAGATTCACCGGCGGCGCCGCACACGGCGATGATCAGCTATTCGGCGTGGCAGGAACGCTACAGCGGCAAAGCGGACGTGCTGGGCAGGACGGTGACGCTGAACGACGATCCGAAGGTCATCATTGGCGTGTTGCCGCGGGAATTCCATTTCGCTTCGGGAGCGGCGGAGTTTTGGACGCCTCTCTATCCGGGCGGAGGGTGTTTCAATAGACGGAATTGCCATGGAGTGCATGTGGTCGGACGGCTGAAAGACGGCGTATCGATCGATACAGCGCTGGCAAACGTGAAGTTGATCGCGCGGCAATTGGAAACGCAGTATCCAGATAGCAATCGCGGTTACGGCGCGGTGCTGACGACCCTGGCTGAATCGATGGTGGGAGACATTCGTCCGATTTTGCTGATGCTGCTTGCGGGCGCAGGGCTGTTGCTGCTGATCGCGAGCGTGAATGTTTCGAGCTTAATGCTGGTGCGTTCCGAAGGCCGCAAAAGGGAGATCGCGGTGCGCAGCGCTTTGGGTGCGTCGCGGTCGCGAATCCTGAGCCAATTCGCCACTGAAGGGCTGGTGCTGGCTGTAACGGGTACTGTGCTCGGGGTGATGAGCGCTTCATGGACGATGCATTTTTTGGTTTCCCTGATCCCGGCGGAGAAGATGGAATGGATGCCATTTCTAGCGGGGCTGGGATTAAATCCTCTTGTGTTGATATTCTCTGGCGCGATTGCACTGCTGGCGGCTGCGCTGTTTTCACTGACACCGGCGCTGCACTTCTCTTTTTCAAAGACGAGGGACGGGATCACGGAAGCGGCTCGGGGATCGTCGGGGAACACGTGGCGGCGGCTTGGCTCGAAACTGGTGGTGGTGGAGCTGGCTACGGCGGTGGTGTTGCTGGTCGGGGCGGGATTGCTGGGGAAGAGCCTTTACCGGTTGCTCCACGTGGAGCTGGGATTGCGGCCGGATCAGGTGGTGACGATGCAGGTGGCTGCGCCGCAGTCCTATGCGATATCGGATAAAAAAGCGATTGCGCTCGAAGGGCAGATTGTGAACCGGGTTGAGAATCTGCCTGGCGTGAAGTCGGTTGCGCTCACCGATTTTCTGCCGGCGGTCTACGACAGCGGGTCAGTCTGGCTGGTGATCGCGGGACGGCCGGCGCCGAAGGAGCATAACAATGTGGGCGAGCGAACGGTGAGCTCCGGATATTTCACGACGCTGGGGGCGAAGCTCGCGCGAGGGCGCTATTTTACGGAGGCGGAAGATGTATCGAAGCCGCCGATCGCGATCGTCAATCAAGCATTTGCGAAAAAATATTTTCCGGGTGAGGATCCGATCGGCAAGCAACTGGCGTACGAGCGCGCGGGTCCGCAGGCGCCGATGGAGATCGTCGGAGTGGTGGAAGATGTCAGAGAGCGGCCACTGGATTCGGTGAACGCGCCGACACTGTACGTTCCGTTCGTACATTACGTGGGGACCTATTTCAATATTCTGGTGCGGACGTCTGGTGAGGAGACTCCTTTACGGGCGGCGTTGGCGGAGACGATTCACCAGATCGATCCGAACATTGCGACGAAGGGGGCGGCTACGTTGACTGAGCTGATCAACGGCTCGCAACCGGCTTACCTGCATCGATCGTCGACTTGGCTGGTGGGAGGATTCGCGGCGTTGGCATTGCTGCTTGGGGTGGTCGGGTTGTATGGAGTGGTGGCGTACTCGGTGAGCCAGAGGACTCGTGAAATCGGGATTCGGATGGCGTTGGGGGCGCGGCGGGGCTCAGTATATGGGCTGATTTTGAAAGAGGCGGGGTGGTTGACTGGGGCCGGCATCGTGGTGGGATTAGGGCTATCGGTCGGCGCGGCGAGGATGCTCGAAGGTATGCTGTTCGGAGTGCGCTCCTGGGATCTGGAAACGCTGGGCGGCGTGGCGGTGGTGCTGGCGATCGCTGCGCTGGCGGCGAGCTTTATTCCGGCGCGGCGAGCGGCGTCGGTGAATCCGGTGGAAGCGCTCCATACCGAATAGCTGCGGGGTCGAGTACAATCTCTATTTGACTCGACGATGAATATCTCAGTAAAAGGCGAGTATGCCTTGCAAGCGATTTTCGACCTGGCCACGCAACCGGTGGGTGAACCGGTGAAGATCGCGGACATTGCGACCCGGCAGAAAATTCCGCAAAAATTTCTGGAGTTGATTTTGGCAAGCCTCAAGCAGGGAGGGTTTGTCGAATCGCGGCGCGGGGCTGAGGGAGGGTATCGATTGGCTCGGCCAGCGGATCAGATTACGATCGGCGAAGTGCTGAAATTCGTTGAAGAAGGCAAGAAAACGAAGCGCGCTACGCCGGACGCGTTCTCCGATATCTGGAAGCGGGTGGACCTGGCGATTTCCGGCGTGCTGGATCGGACCACGTTCGCGGAGCTGGTCCGGCGATGGAAAGAGATGCAATCGCGCTACGTGCCCAACTGGGAAATTTAATGGTCTATCCCGATAATTCTTTGAGCATCGGCCGCACTCCGCTGGTGCGCTTGAACCGTGTGATCGACGGGGCGCCGGTGACGATGCTGGCGAAGATTGAGGGGCGCAACCCGGCGTATTCAGTGAAATGCCGTATCGGGGCGTCGATGATCTGGGATGCGGAGCGGCGCGGGATTCTGAAGCCCGGCAAAGAACTGATCGAGCCGACCAGTGGGAATACCGGGATCGCACTGGCGTTCGTGGCGGCGGCGCGCGGGTACAAAATCACGCTGCTGATGCCGGAGACGATGTCGCTGGAGCGGCGCAAAGTTTTGAAGATGCTGGGTGCGAATCTGATTCTGACGGATGGGGCGCAGGGGATGGGCGCGTCGATCGAAAGGGCTGAGGAGATGGCGGCGGCGGAGCCTGACCGTTACGTGCTGCTGCAACAATTCGCGAATCCGGCGAATCCGGAGATTCATTTCAGGACGACGGGTCCGGAGATTTTCGAGGACACGCAGGGCAAGGTGGACGTGCTGGTGGCGGGGGTCGGGACGGGCGGCACGATTACCGGGATCTCACGCTACATCAAGATGGAGAAGCGGCATCCGCTGATTTCGGTGGGCGTGGAGCCGGAGGGCAGTCCGGTGATCACGCAGGCGCTGGCGGGCGAGGAAATGCGTCCGGGGCCGCACGGGATTCAAGGGATCGGGGCGGGATTTATTCCGAAGACGCTTGATTTGAAAATGGTGGACCGGGTGGAACTGGCGGGCGACGATGAATCGATCGAGATGGCGCGGAGGCTGGCACGCGAGGAGGGAATTCTATGCGGAATTTCCTGCGGGGCAGCGGTGGCGGCGGCGGTGCGAATCGCGCATGAGGCGGAGATGAAGGGCAAAACGTTTGTCGTCATTCTGCCGGATGCGGGCGAGCGTTACCTGAGCTCGGTTCTTTTCGATAATGTCGATTGAGATATTTTCGAAGGAATTAGACGAGGAAGACAAAGGATTTTAAACGGGAAGAACTTACTTTCGCGGGGAGGAGAGCGGGCGCTTTCTATGGGTGAAAAGGGGTGAGAGCGCCCGCTGTCGTAACGGGGATTTAAGTTGTCTATAAGATGTCACAGAACCAGCGCCGGTTACTGTTTGTAGAAATATTTTCTATTTTTTTTGGAATAAGCCATTAGACTGTAAAGAGATGTGGAGGAATTCCCGGCATATTGTCAGGTCGCGATCTAATCGTCGTCTCTTGGCAGTGTTGGCGGACAATATTTCGGCATATTCCGAAACGGTTCTTGTCTCACCTAGCTACTTGGCAGGGGAAGGAACGGCGCATCGAACCAAGGGAATCGGCGGACTGCACCGCACTACCCTGGTCCAGTTCGCGGCGGAGCTGGCGCGCCCTGAAATGTCGCAGCGTGGCTTGGCGCCGCTGAGTGCCCTGGGAGTGGAGGCGATTGCCGCCCGGGTGATTCATACCGAGCGGGATTCGCGGCCATTCGCATACTTCGAGGGAGTGGCGGCGATGCCCGGTTTCGCGCGGGCGCTGGCGCGAACGCTGGGCGACTTGCGGCTGGCTGGGGTGGCGCCGTCGTCGTTAAAGGAGACCGGCGCGCCGGGCGCGGACCTGGCGCGACTGCTAACGAGATACGCGTCGGAACTGGAAGAACGCTCGCTGGCCGATCTGTCGCGAGTGTTCGAACTGGCGGCGCAGGCCACATCCCATCGCTGGCTGGGGCTGCCGCTGCTGTTTCTCGATACGCCGCTTGATTCCTTTGCCCATCGCGAATTTT
>JBEKPC010000257.1:0-4877 GCA_049521155.1 Bryobacteraceae bacterium | reverse complement strand
CTTCAGGATCTCGATCGCTTCCGTCATCACGCGTTTCTGCTCAGGCGTCAGGCCAGCGCCAAAACCGCCTCGCCCTCCGCCGCGTCCACCCGTTTCCGCGGGCGCACCGGCGCGCCGGGGAGGAGTCGCAGGATCGTAAAAGAATGCGCGCGGAATGCCAATGCGCATTCCTTTCAATCCGTCGGCCTTCAGAAATGGAGTGTAATCGCGGCCCGCCGGAGGCGCGCATTTTGAGGTTGCGGAATCGTTCGCGTCCGGCGCGGCGCTCTCCAGCGCGCCAAGCATGATGGCCACATCCGTGACGGTCTTTGCCATAGGGCCAGCCGTGTCCTGATCGGCCGTGATCGGGATGACCCCATAGCGGCTGATCCGGCCGACGGTGGGCTTCACGGCGGCCAGCATGTTCTGGTTGGACGGGCTCAGGATAGAGCCTGAGGTTTCCGAGCCCACGTTACCGGCCCAGAAATTCGCAGCCGTCCCGACACCGGAACTGGAGCCTCCGGTGGCCAGAACCGGGCGGCCATCGTCGGAGCCCTCGCGCGGGTCCCGCCGCGGATCATAAGGGTTGTAGCCGAAACCGCGGACCGCGTTATAGTTCCCCGGCATCGGCGTCGGCCCGCCCGCGACCCAGTTGGCGAGTTCCGAAAGCCCGGTCTTGGCGATAATCACCGCTCCGGCATCGCGCAGGTTTTTCACCAGCGTCGCGTCGTAGGGTGGCATGTAGCCAACAAACGCGAGGGCTCCGCCGGTGGTGACGATATCATGCGTGAGGATGTTGTCTTTGAGCGCGATGGGGATCCCGTGGAGCGGCCCACGCACGCGGCCTTGCGCGCGCTCGCGGTCGCGCTCGTCAGCTTCCGCCAGAACGTTGGGGTTGACAGTAATAATGCAATGCAGCTTATCTTCATACATTCCGATGCGCGTTAGATACGCAACGACGAGTTCGTGCGAAGTGACGCGGCCCTGCTCCAGAGCCGTGCGCATCTCCGTGATGCCAGTCTCCACAACGTCGAATGGCTTCTTGGCCGGGCTCGGCTTAGGCTGCGCGAAAACACGCCCGGCAGCGATCAGTATGAGTATCGAAATAGTGCGAATCAAATCACAAACCTCAAGTCTGTTGATAAATCCCGATCCATCTGAGGATATCGCAACAGCCCAGGTCAGCTCGCGCTCGCTGGCGAGAGGCTACTACATCCGCGCTTTTTGCTAATCCTCGCCGGCTGTGAACGCGAGTTTGTAGCGCGGTAAAAACAGCATCAGCGACGCGGCGGCAAGCGTCGCCACACCGAGTTGAATCAGAAGGACGCGATAGGATCCGGTGGCGTCGAAGGCGCGGCCCATGATGATCGGACCTACCGCGCCGGCGATGGCATAGGCGGTCCAGGTGAACGCGTACAAGGTCGAAAACGACCGCAGGCCGAAGTATCTGGAGAGCAGATAGGGAGTCACATCGCCTTCTCCGCCCATTCCGAATCCGATCAGCGCGGCAGCTCCCACCCCCACCGGAAGGGAATGTGCATCGGCCAGCAGAAACGTGCCGAGCGCGGAGAGCACGAAGAGACAAACGGCAACTCGCGGCGCGAAGTAGCGATCGAGAAGCCATCCCGTGAACAACCGGCCGGCCAGGATCGACCCGCCCATGGCCGACACGGCGAGAGCGGCATTTGCCGCTGAAATCCCGCGATCCGTCAGCAACGCTGCGAGATGTGTGATGACGCCGTTCTGGCTGATAGACATCAGAAACAACCCGGCGACGACGATCCAGAAGATTCGTGACCGCAGGCCCTCGCTAACGGCAACGCCGCTCACTGCCGTAGCCGCCGAATGAGAACCACGGGAACGCTCGCGGACGCGGGAACCGCATGGCAATCCAACGGCAAGGACGGTGGCGCCGAGGATCGCGAACGACGCCCGCCATCCTACACTTTGGATCAGAGCTTCTGCGATGGGGGGAAGAACCGTGGCACCCATCGCACTCCCACCCAGCAAGACGGAAAATGCCACGCCGCGCCGTTCCCGGAACCATGTGGTCAGCACTCGCGAGTAGGCCAGTTGCGCGGTGCCGTTTCCCACCGCGCCGAGAATCAGGAACGTCGCGTAGAGGTGCCATAGATGGTGCGTTAGCAGCGAGAGAGAAGCGAACGCGCATCCGAAAATGGTGATACAGGGCAGAATGATGCGCCTGGCCGGATAGCGATCGAGGAGCCAGCCGAGAGGCGGCGAGCACGCCGCAACCGCCAGTGCCGCGACGCCGAACGCCGTGGAGATCGCCTCGCGCGACCATCCGAACTCAGCGGCAAGCGGCTTCAGAAAAATAGCGAAGGTATAGACCAGCAGCGAGGCGAAGCTGACCAGCACGCAAGCGGAGGATGCGGCGGCCACACGCCATCCGGGATAGCGAATGCTGTGCTCATTCGGTGCGGACTCCGTGACCGGCTGGAGCGCAGGTATCAGGTAGTCTCCTAGCGGGCGGCCGTCGTGGACTCGGGTGCGCTGATGTAGCCTTCGTGCGCCATCCGTGCGCCCATCTCATCGTAGAGCTGCGGGTCGGTGGGGGCGAACGTCGCCAAGCCATCCACATAGCGATTGTACATGCAGAATGCGGCGGCGATCAGCACGGTATCGTGGATCTCCAGATCGGTCGCGCCTTCCGCTCGGGCCAGTGCGATATCTTCGGAGGTGACGTTCTTGCCGCCTTTTTGCACCTTTCCGGCGATGGCCAGCAGGGCCTTCAATTTGGCGCTGATCGGTGCGGTCTGGTAGTCGAAACGCACGGCATCCACCAGTTCATAGTTCCCATGAAGGTGATGGGCCGCCGCTGCGCGATGACTTGTCTGGCAAAAATAACAGTCATTTTGCGTGGAGACGAATGTGGCGATCATCTCCCGCTCACCGCTGGTCAGCGTGCTGGGACCGCGCAGCAGCACCTCGGCCAAGGCGCGCATCGGCCTAGCCGTCTCCGTCCGGAAGGCGAAACCGCTCGTGATTCCAGGCAATCCCTCAGGCAGTTGAATATGCGGCATATTGATGTGGCGAGTGTAACCGCGAATGCCACGCGGACTCAATACTTCAAATCGATTACTAACTACTGCGCCGGCTTCATCGAGATCGATCCGATCAGCCGTGTGTCCTGGGTGACGCAGCTCACTTGCAGGTTGTATCCGTTGGGCGTCCGGGTATGAAAGCTCTTGTAGGCCGTCTCGTGAATATCGCCCATGCCACCGGTGTCGACCTGGGCGTGGAGCCCGCGCTTCTCCAGACCGTCCTTCACCGCGTCCGAATCCCACGGCTGGATGCCAAACGAAATGTGATCGATGCGGATGTTCCGCGGCCGCTGTTTCCCGTTGGCGGGAGCCTTGCCGAAATTCGGATCGTTGGGATTGCCGCCCCGAATGATGGCGTCTCCGATATCGCCCATCAGCACTTCGTTCTGGCTGCCTTCATCGTAGCTGCCCTTCCAGCCCAGCAGGTTGGTGTAATAGGACACACTCGCCTTATAGTTGGTCGCGCCGAAGGAAAAGTGATCGAGCCACACCGTCCGCCAATTCGTCGCCTCGAACGGCAGTTCCCCTTCGAGCTTGGCGTTCGCCGGAGTCTTGCGCGCCTTCACCAGGCCCTTGCTGTTCCCGATCTGTACATCGAACCCGTCCGGATCCTTGACGTGGAAGCTCTCGAATCCTTTGCCGTCGTTGTCGGCTACCGGATTGAGATCGCGCTTGCGGAGTTCCGCCTCGACTGTCTTGGCGTTCCACGGCTCGATGGCGAAGCCGAAGCCGTCCACCAGCACCGTAGTCTGTTCCGGCGGGGCAGCCTTAAAGATCGCCGAGCCCCAGTCGCCGATGTCGAGAATGGCTTGCTTGCCGTCGTCGCTGCGCAGCTTCCAACCCATGAGGGCAACGTAAAACGCCGCTTCCTTACGGTAGTCCGGCACCTGGAACGAGATGTGTTCGAGGCCGACGGTCTTCCAGCCGGTGGGCGCGAAGAGAGGCTTGATGGGAGCGGTCGCCACGTCCTTGGACATCGGGCAGGCCGGCGTGTCGTAGCCATTCTTGCAGCGGCCTTGTGCATATAGGGATGCGGCGAAGGGTGCACCGGCAGCCGAGGCTCCCAAGGTGCGCAGCAGATCGCGGCGGGTTCGCAGGTTTGACATATGAAAAAAGATTATATCAGCAGGTCTCGCGCCGTGGCCTATGTTCATGAATGGCGCGTTGCTCCCGCTGCGCCGTTTGGTGGATACGGACGTCTTCCGCAACTTAGTAGGTCTTACTGGCTACCACGCAGGCGGCGCTGAAGCATATGAAGCGCGGCGGTCGCATTATCATGATCGGCTCGGCTGTCGGCGAGCGCGTCATGGTTCCGGGATTGGTGGCCTATTCGGCCACCAAAGGCGCCGTAAAGATCTTTACTCAGGCATTGTCGCGAGAACTCGGAAGCCGGGGTATCACCGTCAACAACGTCCAGCCCGGCCCGATCGATACGGATTTGAATCCCGCGACGAGCGATTGGGCGGTGCCTCAGAAGGCCGCCACATCGCTCGACCGTTATGGCCGTGTGGAGGAGATCGCGGCCATGGTCGCGTTCGTTGCCGGCCCGGAGTCCTCCTACATCACCGGGTCAAATCTTACCGTTGATGGCGGAATGAACGCTTAAAGTTCGATCGAATCATCAACACGCATATCAAGTTTAGAAAGGTGTCCCAGGACAAACGTAACGAAGAAACATAGCATCTCGATGAATGCCCCGGTTGTTTTGATTACAGGAGGACTCACAGGCGTCGGGCGAGCGAACGACATCACCATTGATTGAACCAATCGCGTGACAATTGGTTATGGCGACCAAATCCGGCCGCGTTGCGATCCTGGGGGCTGGCATCATCG
>JBEKPC010000256.1:0-4951 GCA_049521155.1 Bryobacteraceae bacterium | reverse complement strand
CAGCCTGATCTCGACCCGCAGAACACGCAAACAGAATTCATGGGAGCGGGAACGATTGTACAACGGGCTGAGTGTGCGAAGTTGCAGTCGTGTCGGTGTATCCGCAAGGAAGACGCCGGCAACTTTTAAAGGTATCCGGCAGGTATTTTGCAAGCTCTGGCGAATTACGGCAGTAGAGAAGAAGTGTCTTCCCACAGTTGACCAACGATAACACTTGCCGGATGATCGCGCGCCAGCTTGGCTGCCTGCCCTGCCCATAGTTGCATGCGATCGGCATCCCCGGCTCTCTGCGCTGCATCCCGCATCGCACGAGTCAGCCCGCGTTGAACCGGGTACGGGGCGGGACGGGGAGCGTCCGGAGCATTTGCTGCGCGGACGTACGCGGTTGCTGCGCTGCGCCCCGGCCGTCCGCTGAATGCCCGAGTAATCAGAGTGTCGTCGGCTTCGGTTCGCGCCAGCCTGTCAGCATAAGCCGGGTGCACCTTCGCTTCCGGAGATCGCAGGAACCCGGTTCCGATCTGCACCGCGCTTGCACCCAGTATCAGCGCCGCCGCAATTCCCCGCGCATCGGCGATACCACCCGTGGCGACGACGGGCAAGGCGACCGCATCGACAACCTGCGGCAAGAGAGCCATTAAGCCTACCATCTGTTGTTCCGCCTGGTCGGCGCGGAAAGCTCCGCGGTGTCCCCCGGCCTCCATGCCCTGCGCGACGATGGCGTCGGCGCCTGCGTGTTCAGCAGCCTTCGCCTCGGCAACCGTGGTGGCGTTCGCAAACCACAAGATTCCGTGCGCTTTCATTTCCGATACGGAGGCTGGCGGATAGAGCCCCATAATCGAAGAGATGACCTTCGGGGCTGCGGTCAACATGGCTTGACACTGCGCCGCGAAATCCGGCAACGTCGCATCGCCAGCTTCTGGCGGAACCGGAGGTCCCCACATCTCAAGGAACTCGCGCTGGCGTTTTTCCAACTCGAAGTCACGCACCGGCGGCGCTTCTGGAATCCAAAGATTGATCTGAAATTCTCCCTGACTGCCTTTACGAAATTCGGCGGCCCAGGCCTCCATTTCGTGCGGCTTCATCATCAGAGCTCCGCACGCCCCAAGGCCGCCGGCATTGGCAACGGCAATCGACAGCGACGGAGGACAGGCTCCCGCCATGGGCGCCAGCAGGATCGGCAGGCGAATGCCCAAGCGGCGAGCGAAACCCTCGGCACGCGCGCGAGGGGATAAGAATCTTTTGTCGGGCATGCTTAAAAAACCTCCGAATATGAATCTAGAATAGAGGAGCAAGAGGCAGCAAACACCCGCACAGGTTCCGTCTTCTATTGCCTTTTGCTACTCCCTCTTCCTTCTCTGGAAAATTGCCGGCGGGAATTCACGCTATGGTTTTCTCCTCATCTTGGCCGCAGACTATACTCATTTTCATGCCTGCGGAAATCGACCTGCTGACGCCATTGCGGCGGCATTGGGGGTACAGCGCGTTCCGTCCGCTGCAGGAGCGGGTTGTGCGCAGCCTGCTGGCCGGGCGCGACACCTGCGTGGTGATGCCGACGGGCGGAGGCAAATCTTTGTGCTACCAGTTGCCGGCGGTGGTTTCGGAAGGGACGGCGGTGGTGATATCGCCGCTGATCGCGCTGATGCATGATCAGGCGACGCAACTGGCGCAGATGGGGATTCCGGCTGCGGTGCTGAACAGCACCATGAATGATGCCGACCAGAATCAGGTGATGAGCCGCGCGCGAGAAGGCGCCTACCGGCTGTTGTACGTGTCGCCGGAGCGAGTGGCGCGCGGCGACACCATGGGCTGGATGCGACAGGTGCCGGTTACGTTTTTTGCGATCGATGAGGCGCATTGTATTTCGGAGTGGGGGCATGAGTTCCGTCCGGAGTACCGGCAGTTGAACCGGCTGCGCACGAAGTTTCCCGATCGTCCTATTGCGGCTTTTACGGCGAGCGCGACGCGGAATGTGCGGCACGACATTCTGGCGCAGCTGCAATTGCGCAATCCTGACAAATATATTGCCAGCTTTTACCGGCCGAATCTTCGTTATCTGGTGCGCGAGTGTGAAGGCCTGGAACAGATGGAGATGCTGGTGAAAGCGCTGCAAAGCTATGCAGGCAGCAATGTGATTGTCTATTCTCCGACGATTAATCGAGTAGAGGAGACGGTGGATTTTCTCGAAGACCGCGACATTGCGGCGGTGGGATATCACGGCAAGATGGGGGGCGAGGAGCGGAGGCGCAACCAGGAACGCTGGATGTCAGACGAGGTGCGGGTACTAGTGGGGACGATTGCGTTCGGGTTGGGGATTAACAAGGCGGCGGTGCGGGCGGTGATTCACTTGTCATTGCCGAAATCGATTGAACAGTACTACCAGGAAGCAGGACGAGCCGGGCGTGACGGCGCGAGCGCGGACTGCGTTTTGCTTTGGCAGAAGAAAGATGCGGGGCTGCTGGGATTTTTTGCGAATCAGATTCTCGACGCCCAGGAGCGCAATCGGGCGTGGGAGCGATACCGGATTATTCGGGCATTTGTGGAGTCGAGGCGCTGCCGGCACCGGCAGATTTGTGCGCACTTTGGGGAGACTCCGAAGTGGGAGACGTGCGACGCTTGCGATGCTTGCGGGAGTGCGGCGGAGTGGATGGCAAAGGCTGGGAGTGCGGGCAGGAGTACTGCGGCGGGAAGAAAGCGGGCGGTGCCGCCGGTGGTCGCCGCGGGGGGTTCGGTGAATGGTACCCTGGGCAATCGTTCGGTGAACGAGAATTCTGCCAATGATGCTCTGAGGGAGTATTTGCGGGAGTGGCGGCGCGCCATGGCCAAGGAGAAGAATGTTCCCGCCTACATTGTGCTGCATGATTCTTCGCTCGAGGAGATTTGCCGGCGGCTGCCGAAATTTTTCGCCGAGCTTCTGGAAATTCCGGGAATTGGCGAGCGCAAGGCGGAAGTATATGGACAGGAGATTCTGAATGCGCTGGGAAAGTTCCGGCGCGGGGAGCGGGCGTCGGATGCCGAGAGAAAGGCCAAGCCGGCGGATGAAACTCTGCGCTTGTTAGGCGAGGGCCGAACTCTGGAAGAGATCGCGCAGATTCGGGGACGGCAATTATCTACGGTGGTGAGTGCGGTGGCAAATCTGGTGGAGACGGGACAGGTTGAATTCCAGGGTGCGTGGGTAAGCAAGGAGAAGCAGTCGGTGATTGAGGCGGCGTGCGTGCAAGTGGGGATGGAGCGGCTGAAGGGATTGAAGGATGGGTTGCCGCCGGAGATTACGTATGACGAGATCAAGCTGGTGGTGGGGAAGGTGCGGCGGCAGGAGAGCCTGAGAAAAGCGATACCAGCGTAGAGTCAGGCTATTGCGAGGTCGCCGCGGGTAGATCACCGCCGACCTTGTGTCGTGGATCCGGTACCGGAGTCTGGCTTCAAGCGGTAGTTTCGGGTTGTGAATACAGCGCCCAGGCGCTCGCTAAATCCTGGACGATATGGCCAAGGGACTTGTAGATCGTGATCTCCTCCGGCGATCGCCGGCCTTCGATATCGCCGACTAACACCTGGCCAATCTCCGCAACGATGTGTTCATCGCCGATCAGGCCCGCCGCTTTCGCTCGGAGAAACTCCGCCCCCTGATTTAAGACACCTTCGCGGCTATCGGCAATGAAGCGCGAGCGGACGACTAACGCGCTGTCGACTTCGGAGGGTCCGGCGTAGCCGGAGCCGACGAGGTTGAGGTGAGTTCCGGGCCGAACCCAGGCCCCTTGCAAGATGGGCTCGGCGGCTGAGGTGACGGTACAAATCATATCGGCATCGGCGACTGCCCCGCGAACCTCTGCGGCGGCAGCGATCGGGACGGCGAGTTCCGACGCCATCCGCTCGGCAAAATTTTGCGCACCAGCCAACGAACGCCCCCAAACCACGATCGATTCAAGATCGCGAACCTTGGCGATCGCGCGGGCGTGGGTAGCGGCCTGTTCGCCGTATCCGAGAAGAGCCAGGCGGCGGGCATCTTTGCGCGCGAGCGCATCGGTGGCGACGGCGCTGGCAGCCGCGGTGCGGATGGCCGTGATCTGGCCGGCATCGAGGACGCAAACCGGCGCGCCGCTTTCGGGATCGAATAGGATGACGAGTCCCTGATGCGACGGTACTCCGCGCGCGAAATTTCCGTGAAAGACGCTGACCAGCTTCGCTCCGAAGGGACCATTCGCGCCCATGGCTCCGGGCATGACCCCAAATAGGCGACCTGCGGACAGAGGAATAATCGAGCGCAAAAGTTGCATCGTCTCGCCCCGCGAAAATGCAATCATCGCCTGACGCACAATTGGAATGCACACTTCATAGGTGAGTCGCCGACTAATTTCCTCGCGGTCGATAAATCGCATGGATGCTCTATCCTACGACAGTGGCTTCAGCATATGCTCAGCCGCGTCGCGGCCACTACGCAGGCAATCTGGTACGCCTATGCCGCGGTAGCCGTTGCCGGCGAGAGCGAGCGACGGCAGTTGCTGGCGGAGGCGCTCGATGCGATCGAGGCGCTCCAGATGGCCGACGCCGTACTGGGCCATGGCGAACTTCCACTTATAAACCCGGGCGAAGAGTGGCCCGGCGCGGAGGCCAACTCCGAGGACCTGCTGCAATTCGTTGCGGACGATGGCGACGATGGCGTCGTCGGAGAGCTGCCAGATGTTTTCCGCGCTCGATCCGGCAAAGAAACAGCGCAGCAAGGCGCGATCTTCGGGGGCGCGGTGAGGGAACTTGTTGTGCACGAAAGTCGCGGCGAGCATGCGTCTACCTTCACTGCGCGGGACGAGAAATCCGAAGCCCGGAGGGAGCGACTGGCGGACGTTGCGATCGAAGCCGAGGCTGACGGTGATGGAAGAAGTGTAGGCGATGGAGGAGAGTTCGGCTGACAGTTCGGGGCAGGTCGGGGAAAGTAGTTTCGCGGCGACGAAGGCGGGCA
>JBEKPC010000255.1:0-4981 GCA_049521155.1 Bryobacteraceae bacterium | reverse complement strand
GGCCCCTCGTCGACGCGGGCGGCCCGATTTACGGCATCGGCCAGATCGCCTTCGCCGAGTTCCTTTACACCTTCGCCCTCGCCTACGTGGTCCTGAACGTCGCGACCGCCAAGGCCAATGCCGGCAATTCGTTCTATGGCCTGGCCATCGGCTTCACCGTGGCCACTGGCGCCTTCGCCGTCGGCGCGATTTCGGGCGGCGCCTTCAATCCCGCCGTCGCCACCGGCTGCCTGATCATGGGTCTGATCCCCGCCGGAAGTTTCCTCGCCTACATCGCCGCGCAACTGGCGGCGGGCGCGCTGGCCGCGTTCGTGTTCCGCTCGCTCAATCCGGAAGATAAATAAGGAGAGACCCCGCGATGCCCTTTCGCGCCGAAGAACTCCGGGAACGGTTTGTCGCCAGCATCGAGAATGGCCGGATGGGCCACTCGTACCTGCTCACCGGCGATCATCTCTATCCGGGCCGCCTCTACATCGCCGATTTCCCCGCCTACGTCGCCAGCACCCAGCGCCTAGTCGACTTCACTGTCACTCGCCCCGTCGCCCACATTCTCGGCAACCACATCGAGCAATCGACAACGCCCTTCGTCGACTATCGCACCGGCACCACTTACCAACCCAACGAACATAGTCTGGAATTAGGCCGCGCGAATCTGCTCGAACTCATGTCAGTGCTAGAATCCCTCCATGGCAAGCCCGCCCGAGTTTTCCTGCGCGACCTGACCATCTATCCAGTCGAACCCCGCAAATAGCGCCTCCAGCCCCCAAACTCCGTAATCTCCCTCGCCCCTTCGATCCCGTAATTCTCGCAAATAAAGCCCTTCACCACGTCCCCATTTTCGAGCGTCACATTGCCGATCCCCACCGGCGCAGGCACCGCCGCCACGAACCCTCCGAACCGATCCTCCGGCACCGCCACACCTCGACCTCGATCCCTGCACCGGCGAACTTCACGTCTCGCACCAGCCCAGGCTTCGCCGGAACCGTTCCCTCCAGCGCATAAAGTCGATACCCCGGAGCCGTCTTCGAAGTCTTGACCAACCGCGCGCGGCGCTCCGTCAACTGCCAGTTCAGCGGCTGCCCGCTCAAGTGCGCCCCCACCACCGCGACCGAAACGCATCCCGGCGCGGAAATCTTGATCGACTCTCCACTCTGAAACCAATCCCCCAGCGCCAACAGAGCCTCATCCGAAAATGCCGGCCCAATCAACGAAATCCCAAACGGCAGCCCATTCGTGCGAAATCCCGCCGGCACCGCCACAGCCGCCAGATCCAGCAGGTTTACGAAATTCGTGTAATATCCCAGATTCGTATTCAGCTTGACCAGCTCCGCCGCCACCTCTTCATGCGTATAAATTGTCCCAGTCGTCGGCAGCATCATCACGTCGATCTTCCGCCACTCCGCCTCCGATGCGCGCCGCAGTTCCCGCAATTTGTAATCCGCCTCAAACGCATCTACCGCGCTAAATCGCCGCGCGCCTAAAATGATTTCCCGCACCACGGGATTCATCTCATCCGCATGTGCCTCCGCAAACTCTCGAATCGCCGCCAACCGCTCCGCCACCCACGGCCCCGCATACAACAACCCCGCCGCCTCCCGAAAAATCGAGTAGTCAATCTCGACTCTTTCTCCTCCCATTCCCTCCAGCCGCTCGACAGCCTTCGAGTAAAGCCCCTCCGCTTCGCCATCTCCAAAAAATTCGAGCTGTTCCTTCGCCGGCACTCCGAAGCGGAACGCTCCGTCCAGCCACGGCGCCGCATTCTGCCCGGCTCCGATCACCCGTGAAAAAGAATCGCCCTCATCGAACCCTCGCGCAATACTCCAAATCCGTCGAGCCATCTCGCAATCCCGCGCAAAAATCGAAACGCAATCGAGCGACCGGCAAGCCGGCACCACTCCCGCGGTCGACAACAGCCCGCGCGTCGGCTTCAGCCCCACAATCCCGTTGAACGCCGCCGGCACTCGTCCCGACCCCGCTGTATCCGTGCCGAGAGAAAAATCCACCACCCCCTGCGCCACCGCCACCGCCGATCCCGCGCTCGACCCCCCTGAAATATATCGCTGGTCAAACACGCTGGAGCACGCACCATAAGGCGACCGAGTCCCCACCAGCCCCGTCGCGAACTGATCCAGATTCGTTTTGCCGATCGGAATCGCGCCCGCCTTCATCAACCTCTCCACGACCGTCGCGCTCTTCGCCGGTGAGTACGCATACGCCGGACACCCCGCCGTAGTCCGCAGCCCGGCCAGATCGATATTATCTTTCACCGCGAACGTCAGCCCAGCCAGAGGCCCATCCGCTTCCTTTGCTCTTGCCGCTGAAACCTTGCGCGGCGCTAAAGAAATCCACACCGGCCCCAGCGGGCCGCCCTCGATCAGATCGTAAATGTCGTCGATGTTCATAGCCCCCGCCAAACCCGTCAGCCCAACTGTTATACAGCCGCCAATTCCGCGGCTCCTCTTTTCGGTGAGTGTGCACCTACCCCACTCTGATGTATGTCACCGTATGGTGAGTCAGCATCCTGCCGTTGCCATCCACACACTCGGCGACTCCGTAGATCAACTGGCGGCCGAATTTCAGCACCTTGGCCGTGCAGCGGAACCTCTCTCTTTTGGCGCTGCCCAGGAAGTTGGTCTTCATTTCCGCCGTCACCGACGTATCGTCCATGCCCAGCCTGGTCTTGATCGCCAGCCACATCGCGACATCCGCGGCCGTCATATATACCTGGCCGCTGACAATCCCTCCCGGGCGCTCAAACGTCTGTTGAAACGGCACATCGATGCTGCATTCACCTTCTGCAATCTGGTGCAGGACGAAGCCGAAATTCCTCGTGAAGGCGACGTCATTCAGCAACTGCTGGAGATCCTCTACCTTGCATGCGAGGCTCATTTTGAGAGTTTATCGCGAACGCCCCACTATTATTCATGAGACTTCTGCTGTTCCCGATGGTCATCGCCACGCTTCACAGCCAAGCCCTCTCTGTAAAGGACGACGCAAATGACGACACGGGGGCGTTGCAAAGCGCCCTCGATGCCGCCTGCGATGTGCACAGGTTCCACTTGCCGGCCGGCACGTATCACGTCAGTTCGCCCTTGCACACCAGTTGCTCGATGTCGATTGAGGGCGACGGGCCGGCGCTCAGCATCATCGTTCAGACCGTCCACGGAACCTTGAATCATGGCATCAGTACCAACGATGCGCTGACCCTTCAGGACCTCAGTATCAACACCACCCCGCTCACCGCTAATAAAGGCATGGTCGCGGTGTTCCGCAGCGATCTCATCCCCGGCGCCGGACAGACCTTCACGTTCCTGCGTTTCAATAGTAGCGGGTTCAACTTTGGCATCGATATCGCCGCCAGCGCGGACACTCTGGGAACGGTGCTAGTGAAGGACTGCGACATCTCGGTCAGTACGGAGGTGAACGCGGTCGCGAATCCCGTGAACGTGCGCAACGCCGATAGTCTTACTGTCGAAGACAGCACTCTTACCGGCGACGGCAACAACGACCACGCCATTTATCTGATCGGAGTTCGCAGGGTTCTGATCCAGCATAACCTTATACAGAATCACGGCAATTCGGCCGTCAAGCTACTGACCGGAGGCTTCCATGCGCCCGTCTGCCCTCTGTTGAATAACGATTATTCGTCGTGGGTCGTGCTGAACAATACCATCACGAATTCAAAACTGGCGCTGGCCGCATATACTTACTGCGACGTGAAGCTGCCGTCACTCGTCATCGCCGATAATCACATCTCGAACATCCCCAATACCTATCAGGGAGACGCGGCGGCGATGTACATTCAAGCCAACTGCCAATCCGTAATGGACCAAGTAACAATGAGCGGAAATGTGTTCACCGATATTGGGCTGAGCGGAGTTTTTCTGCTGTCGAGCGTGCAAGGCGGCCCACCCTGTCCGGAGCCCGCCGCGCGCGGAACCATCAATTCCTTCACCAGCACCGGCGACCATTACACCAATTTTTCCCTCTCCTATCCCGGCGCCTATTCCGCCATTAGCGCCAGCGGCCCAAACCTGCTCCACGCGTCCGTTTCGCAACTGACCACCGACGGCAGCGGCCATGGCGCGCAGAATCTGGGCGCCTTCGCCCACGTCGCGTCCGACAAAAAGAATTGACTTGTTCGCCTGCCATCGACTCCTGATATACTCGCCGGATAGGAGCAAAATGCGAATTCTGCCACTCTTACTCGCATTAGGCGGGGTCGTCTCCGCCCAGAATAAGGTTGCCCCCATTCCCGCGGATCCACATGAAGTAGTCACAGGCATGGCGCAAGTGATGTCCACTCCCGCCGATCGCACCAATGCCATGTCGCTGCTGGAACGGGCCAAACAAAATAGCGATATGCATATGCCCGGGGCGCCTCCGTTCGCGCTCAAAATAGCGTTCAATACTCAGCGGGGCATGGGCGAGATCACGGAGACCTGGCTCAGTGGCAGAAACTGGCGCTATGAGCAGAACCTCGGCGCTTACTCCGAAGTGCGAATCTCCGGTGGCCAAGGGCAAACCTTCATGAAGAGGACGGAGATCGCGCCGATGCCCGTGCAAATGGTCCGCGCCGCGATGTTCTGGCCCGTCGGCGGCAATCCTTCAACGGCGACGATCCGGTCGGCGGCGGCCGAATGGAACGGCAAGCCGGTCACCGCGATCCTGATCTCCGGCAATACCGATTCGATTTATCCCGGACGCCATTGGGTGGAGACCGAATACGTGGTCGATAACACCAGCGGGCTGCTCCAGATCTTCTCGCGCGCCCCCGGAACTTTTGCCGTTTACAGTTACGATAAAGGGCTTCAATTTCATGGCCGGCAAATGCCGGATCGCATTACGTTTTTTGTGGCCGGTGTGCAAGTCGTGGATGCGCAATTGGTAAGCATCGCGGACTCTGGAACCGTCGATGCGAAATTATTCCGTCCGGCCTCTGAAATGACCCTCGTCCCGATGGGCGGGGGAAATCAGCGTT
>JBEKPC010000254.1:0-4990 GCA_049521155.1 Bryobacteraceae bacterium | reverse complement strand
CGCGATCTTTATTTTCGCGGCCAGCGAACTGAACCGGCTATGCCAGATCCTGGCGCCGGTCGCGCTGGGGATCGTGATGTTCTATTCGTTCACTAAGCGATTTACCGCGTTCTCGCACATCGTGCTGGGATTTTCGCTCGGCATCGCGCCGGCCGCGGCATGGATCGCGATGCGCGGCTCGCTCGACCCGCATATTCTCTGGCTCACCGCCGCTGTCACTTTATGGACCGCCGGATTCGACATGATTTACGCCTGTCAGGATTATGCCTTCGATGTCCACTCCGGCCTGCATAGCGTGCCTCAGCGATTCGGCATCGCGGGAGCACTCTGGATTTCCCGCGCGATGCATGTCGGCATGATCATTTGCCTGATCGTTTTGGCGCGCGTCTTTGAACTCGGCTGGCTCGGCTACGCGGGCATCGCGGCCGTCGCCGGATTACTGCTTTGGGAGCATCGACTGGTCAAAGCCGACGACCTGTCCCGCATCGACGCGGCGTTTTTCACCATGAACGGCTATGTCAGCGTGATATTCTTTCTATTTTGGGCTACCGATATATTTCTCAAATGAAACCAGTTTTTGACGACCCCCGCCTGGCAGCGATCGCCGATAAAGTGAGCGCCGGAGTACGCCTCGATTTTAAGGACGGCATGACGCTGTACCGCTCGCCTGATATTCTCGGCGTCGGCTGGATGGCGAATCAGGTGCGGGAGCGTCTGCACGGCGATAAAACATATTTCAATGTGAATCGCCACATTAATCCGACCGACGTATGCGTGGCCAGTTGCAAGCTGTGCGCGTTCGGCAAGCGCGCCAAGGATCCGACCGCGTACACCATGTCGCTCGAACAGGTTTGGGAGCGCGCCGGCCATGGCGTCAGTGAAGCGGTCACCGAGTTTCACATCGTAGGCGGCCTGCATCCTGAATTGACGCTCGATTGGTATTGCCAGATGCTGCGCGGATTGAAGGAGCGCTATCCACAGGTGCATTTGAAGGCGTTCACCATGGTCGAGATCGGATTCCTGGCGAATCGGGCGAAGATCAGCATCCGCGAAACACTGGAAAAACTTCGCGACGCTGGTATGGATTCGATGCCCGGCGGCGGCGCCGAAATTTTCTCAGAACGGGTCCGGCGCATTATTTGCGACCACAAAATCACCGGTGACCAATGGCTGGAAGTCGCGCGCACCGCGCATGGCATGGGCCTCCATTCCAACTGCACGATGCTCTACGGGCACATCGAAACAGCCGAAGACCGCGTCGATCACCTAATGAAACTGCGTGCGCTGCAAGACGACACGCAGGGCTTCGTAACATTCATCCCACTGGCGTTTCACCCCGAAAACACGGCGCTGGAGCACATTCCGAAAACCACTGGATTCGACGACATCCGTGAGATCGCGGTCGCGCGGCTGATGCTCGACAACATCCCGCACATCAAGGCCTACTGGATCATGATGACGCCGCGCATCGCGCAAATCGCGCAGCGCTTCGGAGCCAACGATATCGACGGCACCGTGATCGAGGAAAAAATTTATCACGACGCCGGCGCGACTACCAGTCAGAACCTGCGCCGCGGCGAACTTCTGCGCCTGATCCGCGAAGCCGGACGGCAGCCGGTGGAACGCGACACTCGCTATCGCCCGGTAGAGCGCACAGAAAATATTTTCACCGTCCTGGTTTAATCGAGTCCCCAAGTGGGGCGGTCCCCCGTCGGCCTCCGATCTGGAGCCGTGCGCCTCACATTTGGCCAGTCTCGTGCTAGCTATAACCCCATGAAGGACGGAAAAATCATCCACGAACTCCATCGTGAGGCTGCGGAAAAGCATGAATTGGCAGCCCACGCCCATCGCACTGCTGCCGAACATAACGAAAAAGGCGATCAGGCGGCGGGTGACTGGCATTCCCAACGCGCGATGGAATACTCAGACCACGCCTACAAACTCGCAAAAGAAGCCCATACCAAGTCTGGGCAGATCGGAACCCTATAATATGTCCACTCGCTATAACAACGGATCGCATTACGAAAATCACCAGCGCGCCGCGGAGCTTCACGATGAGGCCGCCCACGCGCATCGCAGCGCCGCTGAACATCATGGAAAGCAGGACCACCTGACCGGACATGAACATTCGCGGCAAGCCTTGGAACACTCCCATGCGGCGTATGAGCACACGACGCACGCCCATGAGGCGAAGACATTTGGCCATCAGGAGATCGCCGCTCTCGCGCATGAAATGTGGGTCGCCAGAGGCTGCCCGGAAGGCTCGGCCGAAGAGGATTGGTTCCGCGCGGCCGCCGAATTGCGCTCCCGCTAAGGGACGCCCGCAATCGAACCCCGACTGTAAAGGAGGGGATGATTGTACCGCGCTAGCCCGTGCAAAATTTGATGAAAGCAGCGATTTTTTTCCCGACTAGCTCGACGCTCCAGATTCAGGACATCCCTCGTCCTGAGATAAAATCCGGCCACGTCTTACTCCGCGTCGTCGCCTGCGGAGTTTGCCGCACGGATCTCCATATTGTCGAAGGAGATCTGCCGCCGATTGCGACCGATCTCATTCCCGGACATCAAATTGTAGGCGAAGTAGTCGACGGCGCGACCGCGGAATTGCCGCTCGGGATGCGGGTAGGGGTATCTTGGATGGGCGGCGTCGACGGCGATTGCTGGTATTGCCGGCACGGCATGGAAAATCTTTGCGATCGGCCCACTTTTACCGGCTACACAGTGAATGGCGGGTATGCCGAATATGCGCTCGCACGCGCCGACTTTACCTTTCCCTTGCCGGCCGGTTTAGACGACGTTCATGTGGCTCCGCTGCTATGCGCCGGCATCATCGGCTTCCGTAGCTTACGGGTCGCGGGCGTCGAACCGGGGGAGCGCGTCGGCCTCTTTGGCTTCGGCAGTTCGGCGAGCCTGGCGGTTCCCATTCTTCAATCATGGAAATGCGAAGTTTACGTATCGACCAGGGGCGCGTCTCATCGGGAACGCGCCGTCAAGATGGGCGCGACCTGGGTCGGCAAGGAAGATGATAAGCCGCCTGTGGCCCTGGATCGCGCCATCACATTTGCCCCCAGCGGCAAGGTCGTCGTCAGCGCGCTTGCCAGTTTGCGAAAAGGCGGCGTGGTGGCCATCAACGCCATTCACCTGGACCAGATGCCTGCCTTCGACTATGACAAGCTGCTGTGGGGCGAGCGGCAAATACGCAGTGTGGCGAATATGACCCGGCAGGACGCGCGGGACTTTTTGAGCCTCGCCCACGATCTGAAAATTCATCCGGAAGTAACCGCATTTTCACTGGAGAATGCCAGCCAGGCCCTGCGCGCAGTGAAAGAAGAAACCGGCTTCGGATCAGCCGTGATTGTTCCTTAGCCGGCGCATTTTGGCGTTGCGCGTGCACTCAATAAAAGGTAAGGAGATCCATAGTGTCTGAACAAAATTCAGTAGTCGCCGTTTATGGCACCCACGTCGAAGCCGAGGAAGCCGTAAAGGCCTTGGAGCATGGCGGAATCGATATGCGTTCCTTGTCGATCATCGGAAAGGATACCCACACCGACGAACACCCGGTGGGATATTACAATACCGGCGATCGCATGAAGTATTGGGGCAAGATGGGCGCTCTTTGGGGAGGCTTCTGGGGACTCTTATTCGGATCGGCGTTCTTCGCCATTCCCGGTATCGGTCCGGTGCTGGTGGCGGGACCTTTGGTTGCCTGGATCGTGGCGGCGCTCGAAGGGGCGGTCGTTGTAGGAGGAATCAGCGCCGTTGGCGCGGGCCTCTATAGTATTGGAATTCCGAAGGATAGTATTATTCAATACGACTTGGCGCTCAAGACGGATAAGTTTCTGCTGCTGGTAAATGGCTCGGCCGCCGATATCGAAAAAGCCAGGGATATCATCCAAGGCACCCAGCCTATCAGCGTGAACTTACATTCGGCCAATGTAGACGAACCAGCCGTACTATAGGACGAGCAAATAATGCTGACGAATGCAGAGTTTGTCGAAGACCTGGTCATCCATGCGACGGACGGGGAGTTGGGAACTGTAAACGAGTTCTATTTCGACGATGAGTCCTGGGGCATCCGCTACTTGACGGTGAAAACCGGCAGTTGGCTCAGCGGCCGGGAAGTGCTGATTTCTCCGATTTCCGTTATCGGCGTGGACTGGCCAGCGAAGCGCCTGGATGTGGCGCTGACGAAAAAACAGGTCGAAAATAGTCCGGATATCGACACTCATCAGCCCGTTTCCCGACAGCATGAGGCCGATTATTCGGCATATTACGGATATAACTATTATTGGGGAGGTCCTTTTCTTTGGGGTCCCGTCTACCGCCCGATGGACCTGAAAAGCGCCTCTTCGGGAGCCGGTAAAGAATCAGCCGATTCGCATCTTCGCAGTTCCAAAGAAGTCACCGGCTATCACATCGAGGCGAAGGATGGCGAAATTGGCCACCTGGAAGGGTTCGTCATCGATGATGAAGCGTGGGCGCTCCGTTACGTAGAGGTAGCAACGCGGAATTGGTTACCAGGTAAAAAAGTGCTAGTTTCACCCGCTTGGATTGAGCGGGTAGGGTGGCGGGAGTCGAAAATCTACGTCGGCCTTTTCCGGGAAGCGATTGAAAAAGCCCCGGAATATCTCATGTCCGAGCCGTTGACGCGAGAGTATGAGACCCGCCTCTATTTTCACTATGGCCGTCCACCGTATTGGACAGGAGAAGGGGACGCCGGGAATCACTCATGAGATGACTCAGGTGGCTTGGGTAGCGCCTCGCCACCGAACCGCGATGCGTAAGCATGCGGGCGCTTGTCTTAAAAATAGATTCAATATCTCCCATTCTTTGATCCCTTTACAACTTTCACTCAATCTGGCCTCTTCACTCCTCATATATCCTCGAACTAGAAGGAGTTCGATCACCGGGCTCTTTTGACAGTTTTTTCCTGGCCGGGAAATGTCGTACTACGGTGGTCCTGAGCTTTCGGAGGCCCTCAGAAGCCTAG
>JBEKPC010000253.1:0-5031 GCA_049521155.1 Bryobacteraceae bacterium | reverse complement strand
GAGATCAAGGCGAAGAACAGTTTCGGGATATCGCCGAACGATGCCGGGCCAATCTGGCTGGGCTATCGCCTGGATACGCCGAAAACCCCTGACGCGGCCAGAGGGTCAATTTATCCGAAGGGCGCTTACATTCTACAGATGGTCCGCATGCTAATGCGCGACGACAAAACTGGCGATCAGGACTTCAGCGCGATGATGAAAGACTACGTGAAAACCTATCTATACCAAAATGCGTCGTCTGAACAGTTCGTAGGCGTGCTGCAAAAGCACATGAAGCCGGGGATGGACCTGGATGGGAGCCACACCATGGGCTGGTTTTTGCGCGAATGGATTTATGGAACGGATCTGCCGAAGTATCGCCTGGAATATTCGCTGAAGCCGGTGGCGGACGGCAAATTGCGATTCAGCGGAAAAATGACGCAGAGCGATGTTTCGGCGGACTTTGTGATGCGGGTGCCGATTTACCTCGATTTCGACGGCAGGGTGATCCGCGCGGGCTCCGTTGCGATGCGCGGGAACATGACCACGCCGGAGATTTTACTAGACCTTCCGAAGAAGCCCAAGCGCATATTGCTCAACGCGAATCACGACGTGCTGGTGGCGGAGGCGGTAGTAAAGGAAATACCCTAACCAATTGATACCGTTTTATTTATCATTTTTGTTAAACTAAAACCTTAATCAGCCGATAGACAAATTGGCAGGTATTTTCGTCGATGGCCGTTCAAGCCCAATCGCCGATAGAGGCCGGCAGCGCCTCGGAATCTACGCTTGAACCGGTCCTGTTTCCCGCGGCCAGCGCGTCGCCGGAGGAACTGGAACGGCTCAAAGGGACGTTCCTCGCCAGTTTGAATCACGAAATCCGGACGCCTCTCAGCGGCATTCTGGGAATGGCGGATCTGCTGCTCGAAACCAAGCTGGACGACGAGCAGAGGGAGTATGTCAACGCCACCCGGCTATGCGCGGAAGGCCTGTTCGAAATTCTGAACGCGACCCTGGAATATTCGGCGCTGGAGGCGGGACATTTTTCGCTCGACGAGAGCGAGTTCAGCCTGCGGGAGATGATCGAATCCACGCTCGGGCAGCAAGCGTTCAAGGCCGAAGCGAAAGGACTGAAAATTCACGCCAGCTACGATCCGGCATTGCCGGAAACGATGGTGGGGGACGCTCCCAGGCTCCGCCAACTGCTGAGCCATTTTCTGGCCAACGCGATTAAGTTTACCCATGCCGGAGGGGTGGAGCTGCGCGTCATTCGCGAGGGCGAAATTCTGAGGATGGAAGTGGAAGATACGGGCATCGGCATCCCCGCGGATCAGGTGGACAGGATTTTCGAATCGTTCCGCCAGGTGGATAGCGGATTGTCGCGAACGTATCCCGGATTGGGGCTGGGGCTCGCGCTGGCGCGTAAACTGGCGATGCTGATGCAGGGCGAAATCAGCGTGATCAGCACCCCGGGGGTGGGATCGACGTTCACGCTTCGCATTCCTCTGCGGGCGGCGGAACCGGAAACGGAGGTGGCGCCGGTGGGCGCGCGCCTGGAATCCGGGCCGGCGGTATTGGCGGTGGAAGATAACGCGGTCGGGCTGACGATTTTGAAACGCGCGCTGGAACGGCGCCACGTGAATGTGGACGGAGCTGCGTCCGGCTTTGCCGCACTGGAGGCGGCATCGCAGCGCCGCTACGACCTGGTTCTGATGGATCTGCAAATGCCGGGCATGAACGGCCTGGAAACGACCGCGGCCATGCGCAAGCTGCCGGGTTACGATGCCGTGCCGATCCTGGCGCTGACCGCCGATTTCTCAGACGAGCTTCGCGAACGCTGCCTGCGGCAAGGCATGCAGGCGTTCTTATCGAAGCCGGTGGAGGCGGGGGAGCTGTGGTCGGTGGTGTCGCGATTTCTGAACGCGAGTCACTCAGTCGAAGAGAGCCGCTAGCGGCACGGCTAGATCCGGATTTGAAGTCCGAAGGATTCCGTCGTTCGCGGTCAAGAAACCATCCGCCGTATAACGATAGCCGCGCCGGGTCCGCGGATCGATGACCCACACATTAGGCACACCCATCGCGAGATAATCTTCAAGGCGCTCCACGATCGATGCGAAGGTGTCGTCCTTTGACAGGATTTCAATACAAATCAGCGGCGGCACGCTGACGACCTGCTCATAAGGAGCGTCCGCGTGAAGCACGCAGACGTCGGGAATGCGGAAGCGGTGAGGGGTTACCTGCACTCGCTGTTCGGTCAAAGCCCATAGGCCCCACTCGTTCTTGCGGACCAGAAAATATGCCGCGAGAAGAGCCTGCGGCTGGCTGTGATCACGTTCACCCAAGTTGCGCTCCAAAACCGCGCCGTCCACATAATCACGGTCGGGGCGATAGGTGGTGTTGAGATACTCGGTCACGGCTGCCATGTACCCAGTCTACTCGTGTCTGAGCGCGATCATCGGATCGATGGACGCGGCGCGGCTGGCGGGCAAGCCTCCGGCGATGAACGCCGCAGCGAGAAATACCACAGCGGCCGTCATCATCACCAGCGGGTCGAGCGGACGGATTCCAAAAAGCAGAGAGCGTACGAAGCTCATCAGCGCGAGCGAGCCCGCCAGGCCGGCAATCAGGCCTCCGGCGATCATGCTGAACAAATCCTTTAAGACCAGAAAGACCAGCGATGGAGGCCGTGCGCCTAAAGCCGCGCGGATGCCGATCTCTTTGGTCCGCCGCGTCACCGAATAGTTGAGCAGCCCGAATAATCCGATCGCCGCGAGCAGCAAGCCGAGGAACGCGAAGACTCCGCCGATGCCGGCGAGCAGTTTTTCCTTCAATAGGGTATTGCCGATCAGGGTTTCGAGCGTGGTGATTTTCCAAGGACGAGTTCCTGATCCCATCGCCTTTCCCTCGCGCTCGACCATTTTCACGACGGAGCCGAGGTCGAGCGCGGAGCGTACGTGCAGCGCAAAGGCGCCGCCGTTCGCCCTCAACGTGTAGACGATCGGCTCCACGCCCTGCCGCAGGGACGTATAGTAAGCATTCGCCGCGACGCCGATGATTTGATGAGTCACCCAAGCGGTCTTGCCCGCTGGGTGCTGAAACGTCTTGCCCACCGGATCCTCATCGCCGAAGTATCTCTGCGCGAAGGCGCGATTCACGATGGCCGGCACCAGGCCGCGATTGTTGCGATCGCGTGGTTCAAAGTCACGCCCGCTTAGCAACGGAGTATGCAAGGCTGCAAAATAACCCGGCGAGATTTCGTAGAAAATTTCTTCCCTGCCCGACGGTGGTTTACCCGGCAGTATCACTTGATCGGCATTCTTGTTTCCCTCGAAAATGGCCCATGATGTGATGGCTGCATTTTGGATGCCGGGGAGCGCCGCAATGCGTCGCTGGAACTGGTCCAAGAAGGCGGCCTGCGCTTCCTTCTGGGTTAAATCGTTGCTGACGTAGATCACGTCTACGCCGTGCGCATCGAATCCCTTATCCACCGCGAACAGGTTTCGCAAACTGAATAGAAAACTCGCGCCGGCGATCACCAGGCAGAACGCAAACGCCACCTGGACGCCGACAAAGAAGCGGCCCATCCGCAGCTTGCCTGCTTCGGCGCGGACGCCGCGCAGCTCCCGCATCGGTTGCGCACCGGATGCCTGCCAGGCCGGGAGTAAACCGAAAAACACGGCGGCCAGCGTGGAGACCGCGGTGCAGAACAGCAGTACGCGGGTATCCATCGCCAGGGCGAAGCGCACCGGATCGTTGTCGGTGGAAAGCATCGCGACCAGCACTGGAGCCGCCACGCGTGCCAATCCCCATCCTAGCGCGCCCGCAAATGCCGAGAGCAACAGGCTCTCCGTCAACAGTTGGCGCATCAGTCGCGACCGGCCGGCGCCCAGCGAAATGCGCATCGCCATCTCCGCCGAGCGCGCGGTGGAGCGGGCCAGCAGCAGGCTGGCGACATTCGCGCAGGCGATCAGCAGGATGCCCGCGGCCACTCCCAATACGATCCACAAGGGACGGGCGAAGGTCCTGCGGAACCCGGATGCGCCCACCGCGCCCGGATGAACGCGAAGCTCCATTTCGAGGAATTGCTTCTTAATGGAAGGGGGGATGGTCGGATACCCCTTCATGGTTTCCGCATAATTGGCGCGCAGCGAAGGCTCTAGGCGCGACTGCAGCTGGGCGCGAGTCGCGTGCCGATCCAGCCTTCCGAGAATCCGGAACCAGCCCCAGCCGCGGTTCGTGAACGCCGCGTTGTTATACATCATGGCGGGGGTCCACACGTCGACAAACTTCCCCGGCTCGACGCCGAAGAAGCCGCGGCGAGTCACGCCAATAATGGAGTAGTCTGTTTTCTCAAATCGAAAACGCCCGCCCAACACACGGGGATCGCCTTGGAACCGCCGCTGCCAATAGTCGTAGCTGATCACCGCCACCGGATGGCCGCCGATGCCGTGATCCTCTTCGGCTGAAAACAAGCGACCCAAAGCGGAGGATACGCCTAGCGTCTCGAACGCTTCCCCGGAGACGTATTGTTGCACAGCTTTCTCGATAGGTGCGCCGGCGTTCGGGATTTGCACTTCAGTTGGACCGCCAAAGCCGAACATGGCGAGCCGCGCGGATTCTCCGGCGGCCACTCTGAAGTCCTGATAGAGCGGATAACTGAACGATTCGACTTCCCCGAAGGATTCCGTTCCCGGCTCCTCAATGTCGGGCGTAGCGAGCGTGAACAGGCGCTCCGGTTCCGGCACCGGGAGGGGACGCAGCATGGCGGCGTCGACGATGGAATAAATCGCGGTGTTTGCTCCGATCGCCAGCGCCAGCGACAGAATCGCCGTGAGGGCGAAGGCCGGACTCTTGCGCATGCCTCGCCACGCATAGCGGATGTCCTGAAATGTAGTTTCGAGGATCGCTGACAGGCGGATCTCGCGGCTCTGTTCGCGCAACTGCGTGGCGTTGCCGAACCGTCGCGACGCTTCGCGGGCTGCTTCGGCGGGGCTCAGTCCTTTCGCACGCAGATCAGCCGCGCGGCGTTCCCGGTGGTCGGACATCTCATCG
>JBEKPC010000252.1:0-5032 GCA_049521155.1 Bryobacteraceae bacterium | reverse complement strand
TTGAGGCGCCAGGAAGTGTCGGCTAGGGCTTGGGTGAGATGGGATTCGGTAGCGCCTTGGGGGTGGTACTCGTCGGTGAAGGATTTCAGATGGGCCTGGTAGGCCTGGAGGTCCTCGGTGGGCATGACTACGATTTGGCCGGTGAGGCCGTGACGGAGGGCGTTCAGGGAAGATTGTTTTTTGCCGGCCTCGGTTTTGGGTCCGGTGGAGTGCTGCGCGTTTGCTCTGTTGATTTCAATTCTTGAAGGTGTTGCCATGCCTTTATATAGCAGCGGGGGGAGTTTTGGGTGGGCGGATGGAAACGGGAGGTCGTTGATTAACAGCGAGTTCCAGCGCTACGGAAGACGAGACATTCTTGAAAGCTTCTGTAGGGCTACCAAATGCTGTCAATGAATTGAGGCCCGGTAGCCCTGCAAATCTAACAAATTTCTAATCTCCTCATAATCCATCCGCGATTCCAATCCCGTAAGCTGGCATTGTTGGGGAACCCCCAACAAGAAAGTGGAGGAAAACAGGCTATGCCTTTGATTCAAGTGAAACTGATTGAGGACGTCTTCACACCAGCACAGAAGAAGGAAATGATCACCAAGCTGACTGACGCGATGGTGGCCATCGAGGGCGAGAATATGCGCGCGGTCACCTGGGTGGTGATTGAGGACGTACGAAGCGGCGAATGGGGTATCGGCGGCCAGGCACTGACGACCGAAGCGGTTCAGGCGCTCGCTGCCGGAAAAAGCTGATGTCCTTAAAAGGGTGGAGGAGCGGCGTCGCCTCCACCTCCGTAGCCTTGCCGGAATCCTGATATGATTTTGGGTCTGCGAGGGCAATGCATCATGCCACGAGTTCGGGATCTGCTAGACCGCCAGGTGGCCGGAAGTTTCGTCGGCCGGATTGAAGAGCTTCATTTCCTGCACGATATTTTGGCCGATGAGGGGCCTGTTGTGGTGCACCTGCATGGGATTGCGGGAATCGGAAAATCGCGGCTTCTGGGGGCGTTTATTCAGGTGGCCCGAGCGGAGGGCGCGACTGTGCTCCGGTTGGACTGCCGCGGCGTTGAACCAACGGAAGCCGGTCTGCTGAGCGAGCTGGCCACTGCGAGCGGAGGGGTGGCCGGCTCGGCCGAAGAGATCGCCGCGCGGTTGGGACGGGTGGGGGCCAAAATAATTGTCACCCTGGATACCTATGAAGTGTTCCGCTTGATGGACACCTGGCTGCGCCAGGCTTTCCTGCCTATATTGCCCGACAATGTGAAATTCATTCTCTGCGGCCGGGAAGCGCCCGTGACGGCGTGGCTATCCGATCCTGGATGGCATGGCCTGTTCAGGAGCCTTC
The DNA here is from genome assembly GCA_049521155.1 of Bryobacteraceae bacterium. Taxonomy (GTDB): domain Bacteria; phylum Acidobacteriota; class Terriglobia; order Bryobacterales; family Bryobacteraceae; genus Palsa-187. The sequence continues at coordinate 3,700 of JBEKPC010000252.1, read as the reverse complement.
GCTTGGAGTCGTTGGAACAGCGCGAAGCGGCTGAGCTGTTGTTCCGCGCGGGCATGGAGGAGGAAGATGCCAAATCTCTCGCGGGAATCTGCCATGGCCACCCTTTAGCCCTCACGCTGGCGGCTGCGGTGCGCCGTACGGAGCGGATCGCGTTGACCGCGGGTATGGCGCAGCGCGTGGTGGAAGAGTTCTCCCGTTTGTTCCTGACCGATATCACCGATCCCCAAACGCGGCGAGCGCTGGAGGCGGCATCGGTGGTGCGCCGCGTGACGTTACCGATTCTGAGCGCCATGCTGCCCGATGCATCGCCGCAGGATGCTCAGGAGCGCATACGGGCGCTGCCGTTCGTTCAACCCGACCGCGATGGACTCCACATCCATGACGCCGTCCGCGAGGCTATCGCGGCAACCTTGCGAGCCGACAATCCGCAGCAATATCACTCCTATCGACGGTCAGCTTATCGCTATTTCATGACCGAGCTTCCGGGCGCGCCCAGGTCGGATTTGTGGCGCTGCATGGCGGACCTGCTCTATCTTCTTGAGAACCCGGTGGTGCGGGAAGCTTTTTTTCCCACCAGCAGACAGGAATACGCGGTGGAGCCGGCGCGCGTCCAGGATGGGCAGGCGATTCTCGATATCATCGACCGCCACGAGAATCCGGCCGCTGCGCGTTATATGCGGAGATGGTGGAGTGAGGCGCCGGATACGTTTGCCGTCGCGCGCGATCGGAACGGTTCGGTTGCAGGCTTTTACTGCATCTTCGATCCCGTCAATGTGCCGGAGGGACTCTGTGGCGGGGATCCGGTTACGCGCGCGTGGTTGAATCACCTGGATAGGCAGCCGTTGCCGCGCCAGCAGCGTGCTTTATTCCTCAGGCGCTGGCTCTCCGCCGAGGATGGCGAAGCGCCGTCCCCTGTTCAGGCCGCCTGCTGGGTCGACGTGAAGCGCAAGTACCTTGAGCTGCGTCCGAATTTGAGGCGCGTATACCTGACAGTTTGCGACCTGAAGCCATATGCCGCGGCGGCGGTGAAACTCGGGTTTCGGGTACTTGCCGAAGCAGGCGGCGATGGCTGCCAAACGGCGATGCTCGATTTCGGACCTTCTTCGGTGGATGGATGGCTGGCTCGATTAGTAGCTGCCGAACTCGGCGTCGAAGAGGAGAATCTGCTGGATTGCGCGGCGCGTGAACTGGTATTGAATGGCCGCCGGGTGGGCCTAACCAAGCTTGAGTTCGGCGTGATGGAGTTCCTTCATCGGCGCGCGGGGGAGGCCGTCCCGCGCAGTTCCCTACTGGCGAGTGTCTGGGAGCAGAACTACGATGGCGGAGGAAACGTGGTGGATGTGGTGATACGCGGGCTGAGGAAAAAGCTGGGCGAGAAGGCGTCCCTAATTCAAACCGTGCACGGCGTAGGATATCGCCTCCGTCGAGACGAACTACCAACCAAATCGTTCTAAGTGCCCAGGGAGCGATTCCAGTCGTTGATCTTTGGAACATAAGGGCGCTGACGCTCGTATGGTCCCTTGTATGGAGTGTGAAACTCCGGTCGACTATCTAGTGGAGTATCCTTAATTTATGGCACGGCGTGAATCTCCACTGCATAGTGAAATGGTCCAGGGGACGTTGGACATGTTGATTCTTCAGACTTTGTTGCTTGGTCCCGCTCACGGGCATACCATTGCGCATGCGATTGAGCGTGGGTCGGAAGACGTTTTGCAGGTGGAGCATGGGTCGCTGTATCCGGCGCTGCATCGCTTAGAAGGCCGCGATTGGATTGCTTCGTTTTGGGGGACTTCGGAGAATAACCGGCGGGCGCGGTATTACCGGCTGACTCCGGAGGGACGGAGACAGTTAGCGGCGGATACGGCGCGATGGGAACAGCTGGTGCGGGCGATCGGGCGGATTCTTAAGCCGGCGACGGAGTAAAGCACATGCATTGGCCACGATTTTTTGCGCGAGTCAAATGGGATCGCGAGCGGCGGGAAGAGCTCGAATCGTACATGGAGATGGAGATCGACGACAACGTCGCGCGGGGCATGAGTCTCGACGATGCGCGAGCCGCAGCGCAACGGAAATTGGGAAATCGCACTTTAATTCGAGAGGAGATTTACGGGATGAATACCATCGAATTTCTGGACAGTCTGATTCGGGATATCCGGTTCGGGCTGCGGGCGCTGCGGCGAAATTCGACGTTCACGGCGGTCACTTTGCTGACACTGGGCGTCGGGATCGGCGCGAATACCGCGGTGTTTAGCGTGGTAAACGGCATCCTTTTGAAACCTCTTTCGTATCCGAAGCCGGAGCGGCTGGTGTCCGTGGCGAATTCGGCTCCGGGAGCGGCGGGGCTGGCCAGCGTCTCCGGCGATCTGAAGCTTTCGGCGTCGATGTACTTTACCTACGCGGATCAGAACCGGACCTTTGACGCGCTCGGCGTATGGAACTCCAGCGGCGCGACGGTGACGGGGCTTTCTGAACCGGAACAAGTGCGCGCGGTGTATGTGAGCGATGGGACTTTAGAGGCTCTCGGCGTGCCTCCGGAGACGGGACGATGGCTTGCGGGCGAGGATCAGAAGCCTGATGGAGCGGCTCGGGTGATGCTCGGGTACGGCTATTGGCAGCGGCGGTTCGGAGGGGATCGCAGCGCGATTGGCCGCAACATCACGATCAATGCGAAGCCGAGAGAAATTGTCGGGGTGATGCCGCGCGGATTCCGGTTCCTTAACAATGAGTCCGACGTGATCCTGCCGATGGGATTCAATCGCAGCGGTCTGCGCCTGCCTGGCTTTGGATACGACTGCATTGCGAGACTGAAGCCGGGCGTGACTATTTCGGAAGCCAGCGCCGATCTGGCGACGCTGGTTCCAGTATGGATGTCGTCCTGGCCGGCCGCGCCTGGTGTGAATCCGCGCGTTTATGAGAACTGGCGGATCGCGCCGCTGATTCAGCCTTTGAAAAAAGAAATGGTGGGCGGCATCGGAAATGCGCTGTGGGTGGTGATGGGGACGATTGGAGTCGTAATGCTGATTGTTTGCGCCAATGTCGCCAATCTGATGCTGGTGCGCTGTGAATCGCGTCAACAGGAACTGGCGGTGCGGACGGCGCTGGGCGCGGGACGGGCGCGGATCGTGAGAGAGATGCTGGTGGAGAGCGGCATCCTGGGAATTTTGGGCGGAGCGCTGGGATTAGCGGTGGGTTGGGGCGCGCTGCAATTGCTGGCGGCGCTGAATCCGGTGAGCCTGCCGAGGCTGGATGATATTTCGATTGACGGGGCATCCATTCTGTTCGCGTTGGCGCTCTCGATTTTTTCGGGGATGTTTTTCGGATCGATCCCAGCGTGGAAATATGCCGGGTCCGGCATTTCGATGGCATTGCGAGGCGGAGGGCGCACGTCCAGCCAGAGCCGGGAACGGCATCGCGCGCGAAACATATTGGCGGTGATCCAGGTGGCGCTGGCGATGGTGCTGTTGGTCAGCGCGGGACTGATGATCCGGACGTTTCAGGAGCTTCGCAAAGTGCAGCCGGGATTCAGCGGCGCGGAGCAGATTCAGAACGTACGCATCGGGATCCCAGAGGCTGTCGAGCCCTCCGCGGACCGCGTGGTTCGGATGGAGAACGATATGGTGGAGCGCCTCGCGGCGATTCCCGGCGTGAAGGCAGTGGGATTCGCAAGCGAATCTCCCATGCAAAACGAAGGAGTGGATTG
>JBEKPC010000251.1:0-5091 GCA_049521155.1 Bryobacteraceae bacterium | reverse complement strand
CCCGCGGCCGTCAGGACCACCGTGAATTCGGTCTTCTCCTCCACCGGAGCCGCCGCCGCTGCGCCGCCGCCCGCCGCCGGAGCCGCTACCGACGCTGCCGCCGCCGAAACACCCAGCTTTTCCTCCAGCAATTTAACGAGCTGTGATGCCTCGAGGAGCGTCAGCCCTTGAATCTGTTCCGCAATCGCGTTGATGTCTGCCATTTCCCTTATCCTTTAGTTCTAATTAGCTCGAAAACTTGTTCTCTTTCACACCCTGGTCGACCACCACCGCCAGGTTCCGGCCCACTCCGTTGATCACCGAGACCAGCCGCTGAGCCGGCGCCTGGATCAGATACAGGAGTTTTGCGTAAATTTCTTCCTTCGGAGGCAGGCTCGCCAGCGCCTGAATGCCGGTGATATCGACCACCCGGCCCTCCACCATCCCCGCCTTGAACGTAAAGCTCGGATTCGCCTTGGCGTAGGTCGTCAAAGCCTTGGCCAGCGCCACCGGATCGCCCGAAGTATAGGCGATCGAGCACATCCCCTTCAATTCCTTTAACAGGTCCCCGGCGGGAATCCCCTCGGCAGCCTTCTCGCCGATGCGATTCTTGATCACCTTATAGTTCGCGCCCGCGCCGCGAATCGTCTTGCGCAGCTCGAAATCCTGGCTAACCGTCAGTTTCTCGAAGCCGGTCAGGAACACGTTTTGCGCCTTGGCGAGCTGCTCGCGCAGCGCTTCCATGTCCTTTTGTTTTTCAGGTTTCTTTTTCATGTTGAGACCTTAGACAGCCTTCCCGTTATACGGAGCCACGTCAAGTTGAACACCCGGGCCCATTGTCGAGCAGACCGTGACGCTCTGCACATACTTGCCCTTCGCCGCGGATGGCTTGGCTTTCACCACCGCGTTCAGCAGCGTGTTCGCATTCTCGACCAGCTTGGTCGAATCGAAGCTCACCTTGCCGAATGGAACGTGAATCACGCCGGTTTTATCGACGCGGAATTCCACTTTACCAGCCTTCACTTCCCGCACCGCGTTCGCCACATCGGTGGTCACCGTGCCGGTTTTTGGATTCGGCATCAGCCCGCGCGGTCCCAGAACCTTACCGAGCTTGCCGACGCCGCGCATCATATCCGGCGTAGCGATCACGGCATCGAAATCGGTCCAGTTTTCGGTCTGGATCTTGGTGACCATCTCGTCGCCACCGGCAAGGTCGGCGCCCGCATCCAGCGCTTCGCGAATCTTGTCGCCGGAGGCAATGACCAGAACTTTTTTTGATTTGCCCAGTCCGTTTGGCAGCACCACGGTGCCACGCACCATCTGGTCGGCATGCTTGGGATCGACGCCCAGCCTCAAATGAAGTTCGATAGTTTCATCAAACTTGGCGAACTTGATTTTCTTGACGAGGGGAACGGCTTCATCGAGGGCGTAGGGTTTGCTCTCGACCTGTTTCAATGCAGCAGTATACTTCTTACCTGATTTGCGGCTCATGTTTTATATGGTCCAAGCGGCCGGAGTCACACGTACAGACCCACAGCCTCCCAAGGGAATACGAAACTCTAAGGTAACAAACTTGCCACGGCGATGCAAGTGGGGCGCAAATGTGCAGCGGGCTTCCCGCAGCCCACATTCGCGGGATCCGCTACGACCTCGCCACCTGAAGTTCATCCCACATTGCCTGATACAAATCCCGAACCTTCGGGTCAACACCGTACTCCCTTAGCAAATGATTCACTTGCATCAGCTTCACGACGTCTGCATAATCTTGCGCTCGCGCAATTCCACGGCCTATATAAGTGGATAGCTTGGCAGAAATGAGATCTTCGAGCGTAAGGATTTGCGGTTCATCGGACACGTTGGTGGGAACAGGCAATTTGAGCGGTCCAGGATCCACCCTGCTCCCGCCAGGCAGAAGATCAACCTCCACCTTCGTCTCTCTATCCGTCACGGTCATTTTCGAGCCGGGGTTTTCTTTGAACCCGTTCATGCCCAGCTTTTCCCGGGCGAGATCCACGTCCGGCACAATGATGTCCACGTCTACCGTAAACCGGGGATAGCCATGTTCCTGAACGGCAAAACCACCGCAAATATAGTGGGGGATGCGAAAGAGAGCCAGCACTTTCACTGCCTTCAGCAGCGTCTTTTCGATGTTGGAGCCGCTGGATTCTCTCAAAAATTCCGCCTGTTCATGGAATTGAGCGAGCGTCGTCATGGCACTCCCTGTATTCTGCTCTTATTCCGCCCGTAACACAATCGCCGGGTCGATTCTGGTGGCCTTCAGCGCCGGAAAATAGCAGGCCAACGCGGCCGCGGCCGCCAGCAAAAGCGCTGCCCCGAAAAACGCGAATGGATCCAGCGCGTCCGTGCCGATCAGCACACTGCGCAGCGCATACGTGGACCACGCGGCCCCCACCATCCCGGCGGCAATGCCAATGCCCGTCGGAATCATGCCCCGCACCATTACCTCGCGCAGCACCATCGCCCGGTTCGCCCCCAGAGCCATCCGCAGTCCGATCTCCTTGCGCCTCTGCGCTACCGCGTAAGCATTCACTCCGTAAATCCCCACCACCGCCAGCAATAACGCCACGACCGCGAACGAAGCCATTAATTCCGTCTGGAATCGAGGCTGCGCAAGCTGGCTGGCCAGCATCTGCGCCAGGCTCCCCACCTGCTCTACCGGCTGCTCCTTATCGATGTTCATGAACTCCCGGCGAACCGCCGACGCCAGCGCCGATGGATTTCCCGCCGTCCGGGCCGCGAACCAGACGCCCCGGGAAAATGGATTCTGCGCGTGCGGGACATAAATCGCCGGCTTCGGCTCCGCCGCCAGATCGGAGAGCTTGACGTTCCCCACCACGCCCACAATCTCCGCCTTCACCAGCTCCTCGCTATTCTGAAACCGCACCGGCCGGCTGATCACGATCCGCTTTCCAATAGGATCTTCATTCGGGAAAAAGCTCGATGCCAGCGCCTCGCTGACAATCGCCACCGGAGGCGCATTCTCATTATCCGCGTCGGTGAACAACCGCCCGTGGATCAGCCGGATCCGCAGCATGAGAAAGTATTCGGTTCCCACCGCTGCATAGGGCGCGCTCGGGCGTTCGGCGTCGCCGCGCGTGGAACCCTCCCGGTCGAAGCGCACTTCCATGTTGTTCAGCAACGGCAAACTCGTGCCCACGGTGACGCCCTGTACCGCCGGCAGTGTCGCGATCCGCTCCAGCCCCGCGCGATAAAACCGCAGCGCCTGCGCCGCATTGTATTTTGATGGAGGCAGAAACAGACGCGCCGTGAGGACGTTTGCCGGATCGAAGCCGGGATCGATCCGGGTCAGGTTGCGAAGGCTCGACGCCATCAGCCCCGCCCCGGACAGCAGGATCAGCGCCGCCGCCACTTCGATTCCCACCAGAGCTTGCCGCGCCCTCTGGCTGGCCTTGCCCGCCGTCGTTCCGCGTCCCGACCGGCGCATCGCCGCGTTCATTCCCGATCGCGCCACCCCAATCGCCGGCGCCAGACCCACCAGAAGGCAAGTCGCCGCCGATAACCCCAGGCTAAACCAGACCACAGGCATGCTCAGCTCGATCGGGCCGCCTGGAATCGCGCTGGCCGGAACCACGTGCGGCGCCGCGCGGATCAAAGCCCACGCAATGGCCAGTCCAAGCGCGCCTCCGGATAACGCCAGCAGCGCGCTCTCCGTCAAAAGCTGCCGGATCAGCCGGCCCGAAGTCGCCCCCAAGGAAATCCGCACGGCTATTTCCCGCTGCCGGGTGGCCGCCCTTGCCAGCAACAGGCTTGCGATGTTGGTGCACGCCAGCAACAACACCAGCCCCACCGCCCCGGACAACACCAGCAGCCGCAGACGGAACGTCTGGTTCAACAGACGCTCCTTCAAGTTCTCAACCTGAATGGTCCATCCCTTGTCGCTCTTCGGAAATGCGTCCGCGAGCGACCGCGAGATGACCTTCAACTCCGCGCTCGCCTCAGCCCGCGTTCCCTTCAGCCGCGCCAGCACCACCAGATCGTGATAATCGCGCTCCTGAACGTTCAGGGATACGGGAATCCACAGATCGTGCGGCCGCCACCAGAAACGAAAATCGTCCGGAGCGACGCCGATGATGGTGTACGGGACCGAATCCACGCGCAGTGTGCGGCCCAGCACATTCGGATCCGCTCCCAGATCCTGCTGCCACAAGCGGTAACTGATCACCACCGAATGCGCCGCGTCCGCAGGCCGGGTCAGCCCATCTTCTTCCGCCAGGAACGTCCGGCCCAGAACCGGCTTCACTCCCAGGGTGTGGAAGAAGTTCGCCGACACTCTAGCCCCGCCGAGCTGTTCCGGCCTCTCGCCGCCCATCACTACGAACGACGTCGGCATCCACGCCGCGAAATCCCTCAGACTGGCCGATTGAGCGCGCAAGTCCATGAAGTCCGCCGCGGAAACGTCGCTCAGCGCGCCCTGCGGATCGTGGCTCCATACGAAAACCAGCTTCTCCGAATCGGGATAGCGCACCGGATGCCGGCTGTGCCGATGCGACCTCCGCGGCAAACATCACCGCTACGAGTCCCAGAACCGCCCAAATCCCGACGATTGCTCTCTTTTCGCTGTTCATGTTGCACTCCTGTCGATGTCAACGGGTCAATCTCAACGAACGACCAGATCAGACTCGGCGAACAACTCTGAGCGGTACTTGGATGGCAAATGATCCTGCGTCCTCCAAGCGATAGCGCACAATGGCAGGCGCACGGATCCATGAGCGGGCATCGAGAAGGCACCCAGCGCCTTACAACCGGTGAACAATCGGCGCGTACGCCAGCCAACTGCAGCTACCGAGCACCTCCGCGTCAGAAGAAACACGCTGTTTCCTCTCACGTATCAGGAGCCCAGCACTGCTTCTATCAGGATCGGCTTGCTCCTACCGAAAAACTCGGCGGGAGACACTTTCCACTGATATGTCAGCGACTGATTTTGACGTTAGAGATGCCACAGACGGCGGAACATCAACAAAGTAGGGTGGACCCGCCCGCCGAATATTACGTCGCGGCTATAGTTGGACAGATTCTCTCTGCGAGCCGCAGCCTTGTCAAGTGTCAGATCCACTTGTTTGGAGAATATTC
>JBEKPC010000250.1:0-5098 GCA_049521155.1 Bryobacteraceae bacterium | reverse complement strand
GAGGAAATCGGCATCGATCCGAAGCGTTGCACCCGCATGGGCGAGAAATCCAACTTCTGGGCAATGGGCGAAACGGGGCCTTGCGGGCCTTGTTCCGAGATTTTCTACGATCATGGCGAGGACATTCCCGGTGGTCCGCCAGGTTCACCGGACGAGGACGGCGATCGCTACGTGGAGATCTGGAACCTCGTGTTCATGCAATACGATCGCTCCTCGGACGGGGTTCTCGTACCGTTGCCCAAGCCTTCCGTTGACACCGGCATGGGCTTGGAGCGCGTGGCGGCCGTGATGCAGGGCGTGCACAGCAATTACGATATCGATCTGTTCAAGTCGCTGATCCGGTCCGCCGCAGAAGCGACCGGCACGGAGGATTTGAGCTCCTCCAGCCTCAGAGTCATCGCAGACCACATTCGCGCCTGCACATTTTTGATCATCGATGGCGTGATCCCATCTAACGAGGGGCGTGGCTACGTATTGCGGCGCATCATCCGCCGCGCGATCCGCCACGGTTACAAGTTGGGACAAACGCAGCCCTTTTTCTACAAGCTGGTCGCCAGCCTGGCGCGGGAAATGGGCTCGTACTACACCGAATTACCCGGCGGAGCCGCGCGCGCCGAACAGATCCTCGAGCAAGAAGAGCTGCGCTTCGCAGAGACCCTGACCACGGGCATGGCGCTGCTCGACATCGAGACCGCGAAGCTTGATTCCAAAGTGATTCCCGGCGAAACCGTGTTTCGCTTGTACGACACATACGGATTTCCCGCGGACTTGACCGCGGACGTGGCGCGGGAGCGAGGTTTGAGCATCGATGAGGCCGGCTTCGACACCGCCATGGAAGCGCAGAAGGAGCGCGCGCGGGCCGCCAGCAAGTTTGGCGCAGAGCAGCGCGACGCCGTCAAGTTATCCGGGAAGACGGATTTCCTGGGCTACGAAAAATTAGTTGAGACAGCCAGGGTGACGTCGTTGATATTCGACGCGGCCATCGTTTCGACACTGCAGGCGGGACAGGAGGGGCAGGTGGTGCTCGATCACACCCCCTTCTACGCTGAGAGCGGCGGCCAAGTTGGAGACGCGGGGGTTTTGCAGGGCTCGACGGCGCGTTTCAGGGTTCGAGACACGCAGAAGATCGGCGCATCCTTTGCGCACGTCGGCGTGCTCGAGAGCGGCGAACTGCAGATTGGGGATGTGGTGGAGGCACGCGTCGATGCGCCGCGGCGTAAAGCGATTGCGTTGAATCACTCCGCGACCCACTTGCTGCATGCTGCTTTGAGAAAAGTGCTCGGAAAACACGTCGAGCAAAAAGGTTCGCTGGTCGCGGCCGACCGCCTGCGCTTCGATTTTTCGCATTCGCGAGCGTTGTCGCCGGACGAATTGCGCCAAGTCGAAGAGCTCGTGAACTTTGAGATTCGCGAGAATGCGCCCACCGAGACGAAAGTGATGGCGCTGGACGATGCGGTCGCCTCCGGAGCGATGTCGCTGTTTGGCGAAAAATACGAGAGCGACGTTCGCGTTCTTTCCATTGGCGATTTTTCGATGGAACTCTGCGGCGGCACGCACGTCGAACGGGCAGGCGACATAGGATTATTCAAAATCACCAGCGAATCCGGAGTGGCGGCAGGCGTGCGGCGCGTGGAAGCCGTGACTGGCCAAGCGGCATACCAATGGGTGGTGCGCACCGATCAGGTATTGCGCGACATCGCAGGACTGCTGCGCGGCAGCCGAGAGGATGTGGACGAAAAAGTCCGCGAGTTGGTCGAACGATCGCGACGGCTGGAGAAAGAGGTTCAGCAGCTGAAATCGAAGCTGGCCAGCGGCCAGGGTGGCGATTTATCGCTGCAGGCCAAGGATGTCGGCGGAGTTAAGGTCCTCGCGGCGCAAATCGATGGCGCAGACGCGCGATCTTTGCGCGATGCGATGGACCAGCTGAAGTCAAAGCTCGGATCCTCGGTGATCGTGCTGGCTACCGTACAGGAGGGCCGCGTCGTGTTGGTGGCGGGTGTTTCTCAAGATTTGCTGACACGGATGAAAGCGGGCGATATCGCGGGGCAAGTGGCCGAGAAGGTCGGCGGCCGCGGCGGTGGACGTGCGGATTTTGCGCAGGCAGGCGGGTCGCAGCCGGAAAACCTGGGCGCGGCGCTCGCCGGTGTCGAGTTGCTGGTACGCAGCCGCCTGTCGAATTGAGAAATGTTAATAGTGTCAAGACGCGGGATTTGCTGTTCGCGTTCTTGTATTCTTTATTGATGGCCAAAAGATTCCTCTGACAATTTTGTACATCGTCCCGATGCCGGCAGGTATCAAGCGACGCGGGGCGCAACACGGCATTTCCTGCCGCGGCAAAAGTCGAGGAAGCAAGGAGCTTCATTATGTTGATTTTGACGAGGCGCGTCGGCGAGACAGTGATGATCGGCAACGACGTCACGGTTACCGTACTTGGTGTCAAGGGTAACCAGGTTCGCATTGGCGTAAACGCGCCCAAGGATGTGGCCGTACATCGCGAAGAGATTTACGAGCGCATCAAGCGCGAAGAAGACGGCGATTCCAGATCGGGTGCCCCGGAGCACATCGTCGACGACGCCTGAAGCAGCCTTGCCGGCCTGTCTTTAGCTTTACCTGGACTGCCTCGGACGGGTATCATCCCGCGCTCCGCGAATGGGCGAGTCGCCAAACCGGAGAGGTGGCCGAGTGGTCGAAGGCGCGCCCCTGCTAAGGGCGTATGGGTCAAAAGCCCATCGAGGGTTCGAATCCCTCCCTCTCCGCCACACGGCACGTCAATTCCCGTCGGTTTGGATCATCAGTCGTGGCAGCCACGAAGCGGAGATTCGAACCCGAGATATGGAAAAGGGGGGTTCGACAAAATCGCCGCAGGCGATTTTGGACGTTGCAGCGCAGCTGCGACGGTCCGGAGCGAAGCGGAGGACGAGCGGCGTAGCCGCGAGCAATCCCTCCCTCTCCGCCACGCGTTAGGTAAATTCGCGTCCGTCCGAAGGGCGGCCCCGAAGCCATCGAGACCAGTCTGATCGGCGGCAGTGCGAACCGGAATTCAACTCCACAACTCACCGAAATCGATCACTGTGTCGAAATAACGTTCCTCCAGGACGCTGTCATCGACGCCGTTGACGTGGATGAGGACAGGTCGGAAGGTGTAGTTGCGCGGTTTCGCAATGCTGCGGATCTTGCGATCGACCTCCGAGATCACGGCGCGCTGTAACTGGCTTTTGCTGAATTTGATCTCGCACACATACACCGTGTTATTGCGGCATTGGATCATGTAGTCGATCTGGCAGCCGCGTGTCTTCTGCGTGGCGGTTTGCCAGTAGGGATTGTCGAAAACGATATCGTCTGCGCCGATGCCGAGCTTGGCCCACACCGAGGGCCTGTTTTTCAGGATCAGGTTCTCGAACTGCAGGCCGAGGATTCCGTCGCTGCCGGCTGGTAGCCGAACCGCCCCACGCTCAACTGCCGCTTTGTTAGGTTTGATGCACCTGAAGTAAAACCGCGTGTAATTGTCGATGACGCGGATTAGGCTGCATTTCGCAGGTCCGCCCGTTTTTACGCTCCAGGTGTAATGGCGAGCGAGGAAGCCTGCCTCGATCAAGTCCTGGATACACTCCGAGATGTAACCAGCCTTCTCCACGTTGAGCTTTCGGTAGATGTCCTGCAGCTCAAGCGGTTTTTCAGCTACCGCCGCGATCAAACGGCGGTAGAACTTCTTCTTTTGGAAAAGGTCGTTGAACAGTAGATCGAATTCACGGAAGAGAAAGCCCTCGCGCGTCAAGCACAGGCGGTGGATATTGGCGTCGGCGCTGGATGCGGGGTCGATGCGCTCCAGGTACGACGGGATGCAGCCCGTAACTGCCACGAACTTGAATTTCTCATAGCTCGAGAGAAATTGATGTCCGGTCTCCAGAAACGGGACGCAATCACGCAGGGGCAGTTCGTCCAGCCTCAGGTCGAGATGGACGCGTCCGACAAGTCCGGTGCTATGCAGGATGTTTCTTTCGATCCAGCTGCTGAGAGTCCCGCTGAGGATCAGAATCAGCTTTTTGTTCTTGGAGAAGTGAACGTCCCAGGCGGACTTCAACTTTCCCAGAAAAGTCGCATCCTTAGCTCCGAGCCAGTTGATTTCATCGAGGATGACGACCCATTTGCCAGTCGCTGTTCGGTCAGCGAGGGCCCATAGCAGCGTGTTCCAGTCATCCGCGTGTGGCGGCGGCATGGAGAGCGCGCGGGAAAGCTGCGAAGCAAAATCCTCCCGCTCGTCGGCCGCCGTGATCTTCTCGTCAGGAGCCATGCCTGTGATCAGAATCGACCCATAACCGGAGAGACGGGCTGCGAATTCAGTGGCCAAACGGCTTTTGCCCACGCGGCGGCGTCCCTTGATTACGACTAGACTCGGGACGTTCAGGCGTGCAAGCTCCTTGAGCTTGGCGAGTTCGAGATCGCGGCCAACGAATGCGGTCATTACGAGAGAATTGGTGAGGTAAATGGCGAGCCGGACCTTACCTCACCAAATAGCTAATTTCCACTTTGGTGAGGTTCTTCCGAACGCCAAGACTGCTCCCCGCTCTCCGCCAACTATCGGTGGCCCACGGACCAAACGACAGCCGCATCGAGTTGATGTAACCGCCCTAGTAATGGCACTTTTGGGAGCATGTGGTAGTATTCGCGGTCCCGCGGCGCCCGTAGCTCAGTTGGATAGAGCGCCTGGCTACGAACCAGGAGGCCGGGAGTTCGAATCTCTCCGGGCGCACCAACCACATTGAAGTTATTGAAAATAAAGTAGAAAAATAGATCAAAATCGCCTGTGCAGGATCTGTGTAGGTAATTACGCGTGATCGGATCCCGAGACGGGCGCGCCGCAACGCTTCGATAAAGCGTCCATGAAACTAAGCTGATTGCCAAGATTCGTCCTGATCTGCAAACACCAGAAGCGTCGATCAGCAACCCAATATGGTCGATGATCTTTGCCGACTTCTCGCTTGCACAAGGTCCGCTGCCCGCCCGCGACATCGAGCCGTTGTTGTAAACGCGAGATAGATCTCGACGTTACGTTTTATCGAGGCGCGCCACCTCGAAGAGCCGGCGGCGTCTTGTGACA
>JBEKPC010000249.1:0-5110 GCA_049521155.1 Bryobacteraceae bacterium | reverse complement strand
CCACCTGCACGGTGACGTCGCGGACTTCGGCGGCTCCGAGCTGAGCAGCGCGACGTTCGCGAAGTGCGGGAGGGCGGTTATATCCTCTATGACTCGTCGTGGCCGCTGGATAAATCCCTAATCCGCGACGATGTCACTTATCTCGGCGTGCCGCTGGCGCAGCTTTGCAACGATCATTTCAAGGATCCGCGCGAACGCATTCTGATGAAGAATATCGCCTACGCCGGCGCGATGATCGCCTGGCTTGACGTGGATATGGAGATCGTCACGCAGTTGCTCGACGAGAAATTTTCGAGCAAAAAAGCGTTGCGCGAATCCAATCTGACCGCGCTGAGCCTCGGCTACGATTACGCTAAACAACATTTCCAATGTCCTCTGCCGTTCTCTCTTGAGAAGATGGACGCCAACGCCGATAAAATTTTGATCGACGGAAATACGGCCACGGCGCTCGGCTGCGTCTATGCGGGCGCGACTGTTGCGGCATGGTATCCCATCACTCCGTCGACCTCGGTGATGGATGCCTTTACCAGCTTCTGCGCCCAGTACCGCAAAGATCCGGAGACCGGGAAAAATAATTGCCTGATCATTCAGGCCGAAGATGAGCTGTCGGCGATCGGCATGGTGATTGGCGCCTCCTGGACCGGCGCGCGATCCTTCACTTCGACCTCTGGTCCGGGAATTTCGCTGATGGGCGAACTGCTCGGCCTGGCGTATTATGCCGAAATTCCCACCGTGGTCGTGGATATTCAGCGCGTCGGCCCGTCCACCGGCATGCCCACCCGAACGCAGCAGGGCGATATTCTGGCGTGCGCCTACGCCTCACACGGCGATACCAAACATATTTTGCTGTTCCCGTCGAATCCGGCGGAGTGCTTCGAATTTGCGGTGAAATCTTTCGACCTTGCGGAACGCTTTCAAACCCCCGTATTCATGTTGTCCGACCTCGATATCGGCATGAACGATTGGGTGGTGCCGCAGCTCCAGTGGGATGACGCGTACCGGCCGGATCGTGGGCGCGTTCTCGATTTGGAGCAGATCGAAAAACTTTCGAAGTTCCTCCGCTATAGCAACGAGGATGAAAATCACGTCGCTGCGCGCACCCTGCCTGGCGTGAATTCGAAGGGAGCATTTTTCACGCGCGGCTCCGGCCATAATAAATTCGGCGGCTACACCGAAGTTCCGGACGAGTATCAGGAAGTTGTCGAACGCCTGCTGCGCAAACACAAAGCGTCCGCGAAATTCGTGCCCGCGCCGATCATTATCAAAACGAAAAGCGCCCGCATCGGCATCGTGACCCTGGGCGGCTGCGATCCTGCCGTGCGCGAAGCCATCGAATTGCTTCCGCAGCGCGGTATTGATGCCGATTTCATGCGCATTCGCGGATTCCCGTTCGGCGAAGAAGTCGAGGCTTTCCTGAACGACCACGACGTTAACTTTATCGTCGAGCAGAATCGCGACGCGCAGCTTCGCTCGCTGCTGGTGCTCGAAACCGGCGTCGCCAAGGACAAGCTTCGCAGCGTGCTTGCCTTCGGCGGTTTCCCGTTGAGCGCGAAAAACGTCATCGACGGAGTTTTGGAACAAATAGGAGAGCCGACGCATGCCGTCCATCGCTAAACCAGTCGCCGTTCATCCCAGCCTGCACAAAAACGAGCTCGGCCTCACCATTCGCGACTACGAAGGCGCCATGTCGACGCTCTGCGCCGGCTGCGGACACGATTCCGTCACCGCCGCAATCACCCGCGCGCTGTGGGAGCTTTCGACGCCTCCGCACATGCTGGCCAAGATGAGCGGGATCGGCTGCTCCTCCAAAACGCCCACCTATTTCGTCAGCGGCGCGCACGGATTTAATTCCGCCCACGGACGCATGGCGGCCATCGCCACCGGCGCCAACGCGGCCAATCGCGAACTCACATACATCGGCATTTCGGGCGACGGCGATTCGCTGTCAATCGGCCTCGGCCATCTGTGCCACGCCATCCGCCGTAACGTCAAAATACTGTACATTATTGAAAATAATGGCGTGTACGGATTGACGAAAGGACAATTTTCCGCGTCGGCTGATGTCGGCTCGAAGAGCAAGCGCGGGGAGCCTAACCGCATGGCCCCCATCGATCCGGTCGCGCTCGGGCTCAGCCTCGGGGCAACCTTTATCGCACGCAGTTTTTCGGGCGACAAGGAACAGCTCGTGCCGATTCTGAAGGCCGCCCTGGCCCATCGCGGCTTCGCCATCGTCGATGTAATTTCCCCCTGCGTGACCTTCAACGATCATGCCGGCTCGACCAAAAGTTACCTCTATACCCGCAAGCATGCGCGCCCGGTGACGGAGAGCGATTTTGTTCCCCACGCCGATGAAATCTTGGCTACCATCGGCCAGACCGGAACCACCACCGTGACGATGCATGATGGCAGCGTGGTCCGGTTCACGGGTGTGCCAAAAGATTATGATCCTACCAATCGCCAGCGCGTCACGTCCTATTTGCAGGAGCATCAAGGGCAGGGTGAAGTGGTCACCGGGCTGCTGTATATCGACGAAAGTGTCCCCGATTTGCATGAAATGAGCAAATCGCCAGAGGGCGCTCTGTCAAAAGTCCCATATGAAAAGTTGTGCCCCGGCGCGGCCGAGTTGGCGAAGTTGCAGGAAGAGTACCGGTAACTTGTATAAATAGAGAACGTCTAGTCTAGAGAGAGGTTTCGTCCAGTTGGCACTTATCGTCGGCGTTTTGAAAGAGACTTTCCCGGAGGAGCGCCGCGTTGCCCTGACCCCGAAGGCTTTTGACGTTCTTAAAAAACTCAACGCCGAAGTGTGGGTCGAGAAGGACGCCGGCGCGCAGGCGGGGATTCCCGACGCTGATTACGCCGCCAAAGGCGCCCACATTGGCTCCGCCGATGAAGTGCGCCAGCATGCCACGGTTCTGCTGCATGTTCGCGTGCCGCTTCCCACCAGCGGCCACACTTCGATCGGTTTTTGCGATCCCCTTTCAAGTCCCGATCTGGCCGCCAAATTCGCAGCCGCGGGCGCGACTTTATTCTCCATGGAATTGGTGCCGCGCATTTCGCGCGCCCAAAGTATGGACGCGTTGTCGTCGATGGCGTCGATCGCCGGATATAAAGCCGTTATCCTCGCCGCCGACACTCTGCCGCGTCTCTTTCCGATGATGACCACCGCGGCCGGAACCATTCCTCCGGCCCGAGTTCTGATCATCGGCGCGGGCGTAGCCGGATTGCAGGCCATCGCAACCGCCCGCCGTCTGGGCGCCGTAGTCAGCGGCTTCGATGTACGCGCCGCGGTGAAGGAGCAGATTGAAAGCCTCGGCGCAAAATTCGTCAATATCAATCTCGGCGGTGCGAAAGCCGAAGGCGAAGGCGGTTACGCGAAAGCTCTGGACGACGACGCGCTTCGTCTCCAGCGTGAGCAGATGTCCGCGTTCATGCGCGAACAGGATGTAGTGATCACCACTGCTGCTATCCCCGGCAAGCGTGCGCCGATTCTGATTACCCGTGAAATGGTTCACGCCATGGCGCCCGGCTCCGTCATCGTTGACCTTGCGGCGGAGCGCGGCGGCAATTGTGAACTGACAAAATTCGGCGAGACCGTCATCGAGCGCGGCGTGACTATTCTCGGCCCCGCGAATCTTCCCGCGACCGTGCCGTACCACGCCAGCCAGATGTACGCCCGCAACCTGGTGACGTTTCTGAAGCACCTCGTCAAGGAGGGCAAATTGAATATTGATACCAATGACGAAATCACGCGCGAGACTCTGATTTCCTATCAAGGCGAGGTCGTCCATCCCAAAATCCAGGCGCTGCTCGGAGTCAACGTATGAGCCCTGAAATCGAGATGAGCCTCTACGTGCTCATCCTCGCCGTTCCTCTCGGCCTCCAACTGGTCCAGCGCGTCTCGCCCTTATTGCACACGCCTTTGATGTCGCTCACCAACGCTATTTCCGCGATCTCCGTGGTCGGCGCGATTCTCGTTGCGGGCGCCGCCGGAGCGTCAAAGCTCAGCCAGGTCTTAGGTTGTGTGGCCGTAGTCGCCTCTACCATCAACATCGTAAGTGGATTCCTCATCACGGACCGAATGCTCAAGATGTTTCGTAAGAAGGACAAGTAACGGTGAGCCCCGTGTGCAAGCTGCGGGCCGGCAGAACCGCCATGCGTCAGCATGCGGACATTTTGGGAAAAGATAAATAATGGAACAGATCTGGCAAATCGCCTACATCGTTGCCGCGCTTTCCATTGTCGGATCCATCAAGTGGCTCAGTTCTCCCGCCACCGCCCGCCGCGGCGTCATGGCCGGACAATTCGGCATGTTATTCGCCGTGGTCGGGACTCTGCTCCGGGCTGAAGTGGTCGATTACGAATGGATCCTGATCAGCATTTTTATCGGAGCCGCCATCGGCGCGCCGCTCGCCTACCTCATGCCGATGACCGCGGTGCCGCAGTTGACCGCCCTTTCGCACGCATTCGGCGCGCTCGCCGCCGCCCTGGTCGGAACCGCCGAATATTATAAAAACATCCCCACCGGTTTCACCATGACCGCGCTGGTCATCGAAACCGTCCTCGGCTATCTCACCTTTACCGCCAGTATCATGGCATTCGGGAAACTACAGGAAATCGTCCCCACTCGCCCCATTACGTATAAGGGCCAGAACTTCGTCAACATCGCGCTGCTTCTCTTCGCGGTCTCGCTCGGCGTATGGATGATCGTTGAACCCGCGCCCTCCTGGGTCTTTCCCACCTTCACTGGCTTGTCGCTATTGTTCGGCGTACTGCTCATCATTCCCATCGGCGGTGGCGACATGCCCAC
Source organism: Bryobacteraceae bacterium (assembly GCA_049521155.1). Classification (GTDB taxonomy): domain Bacteria; phylum Acidobacteriota; class Terriglobia; order Bryobacterales; family Bryobacteraceae; genus Palsa-187. The sequence continues at coordinate 303 of JBEKPC010000249.1, read as the reverse complement.
CGTGATCGCCCTTCTGAACTCCTACGCCGGCGCGGCTTGCGCGGCCATGGGATTCGCCCTCTCGAACCGTTTGCTGATCATCGCCGGAGCGCTCAACGCCGCCTCCGGATTCATACTCTCGGTCATCATGTGCAAGGCCATGAACCGGTCCTTCCTCAACGTTCTGTTCGGTGCTTTCGGACAGGTGCAGGAAGGCGCATCCGCGCAGATGTCGACCAAACCGGTCCATTCCGCCACTGCCGAAGACGCCGCCTCGATCATGGCCGGCGCGCGTAAAATCATCGTTGTCCCCGGCTATGGCAT
>JBEKPC010000248.1:0-5318 GCA_049521155.1 Bryobacteraceae bacterium | reverse complement strand
AAGGTCACGCGACGGATGAGCGTCCTGCGGTCCGCTTCGGGCGACGGCTGCAAACCTTCTTTCGCAAGTTTGGCCTGAATAAAATAGTCGATCGGATTTTGTCCCGCGGGAATTTCATAGGGCTGGATGGGTTGATAGGCCCAGTGGCCTTCATACTTCGCGCCTTCGGCGACCCATTGCCGAATGGTCGCTTTCTGCGCCGCCGTCAATTCCTTATGAGCCGAGGCGGGAGGCATCACTTTGCGGTCCGTCGAAAATACTCGTTGGACAATCGCGCTATGATCCGGATCGCCGGGCACAATTGGAGTGACGCCGCTCTTGGTGGTCTTGAGCGCTTCATCGCGGATGTCGAGGCGCAGGCCCATCATGCGCGAATTCTTATCGGGCCCATGGCAGCGGAAACAGGTATCGGCCATGATCGGGCGGATGTCGCGGTTGAAACTTACTTCAGCGCTAACGAGCGGAGCGAGCAGACAGAACAGAGTCCAACGCATCGGTATTTATTCTACTCCTCTGCGGACTGCGAGGCTTCGGGAAGAATGATGTCGACATTTCCAAAGACGCGATCTCGCTGGCAGCGCATGGCGCCGCCCCACAATTGGATCCCAGGTTTTCATTGCTATCGGTGCGGCAATTGGGCGCATCCAAAACACGACTGTCGACACGGCACGCGTGGACGCGTGCGCCACATCGGACACCAGGGACACTTGTTGGGGTCACAGATGGTTATTTCATTTTCCTTGAGACACAAGATCTTACTTAATTCCGAGCCGGAACAGAAGATTTAACCCGAAGGCGAAAATTCCCGCTCCCAGCAACACCGTAACCGGCAGCGTCAACACCCAAGCCAGCAGCAGATTTCGCAGTGTATCCATCTGAAGCCCCGAATGATTCGCCGCCATGGTTCCCGCCACGCCGGACGACAGCACGTGTGTTGTACTCACCGGGAGATTTAGCTGATCCGCCGCCAGAATCGTACCCATCGCCACCAGTTCCGCCGAAGCGCCCTGCGCGTAGGTCAGGTGGGTCTTGCCGATCTTTTCGCCGACCGTCACCACGATTCGTTTCCAACCGATCATGGTGCCTAAGCCGAGCGCGATGGCCACCGCGAACTTTACCCAGACAGGGATGAACTTCGTCACCTTGTCCATCCGCTTTTTAAGCGTCGATGCCGCGGTTTGTTCCGCCGGGTCCTCCAGTTTATGCTGCTTCACGAGCTTACCCAGCGATTCCGCCGCCAGATAGAGGTCTGAGCGCAACATGCGGCGCGTCTCCGTGTTCAGCTCCGTCAACTGTTTCTTGCCTTCGAGAATCGTCTCGATCTCGCGGCAGGTGGTTCCAATGGCCGCATAGGTACGCTCATTGGCTGTGCCCTTCGTTTTCAAATAGGCCGACAACTCGTCCGCCGCCACTTGCGAACCCGCCATCGCCACACCCGGCGAGTGACGGTCCATTTGGAACGAAATCGTCTGCGCGGAGGCCGACAGTTCTTCGATCGAGGTCTGGCTGGTGGTGAGATCCACCGCAAACGTCATGGGCAAAATACCGATCAAAATCAGCATGATCAATCCCATGCCCTTCTGGCCGTCATTGGAGCCATGAGCAAAGCTGACCCCCGTGCATGTGAAGATCAGCAGCGAGCGAATCCACAGCGGCGGAGGCTGATCCTTAGCAGGCGCCTCGTAGAGCGCCGGGTCCTTGATCAAAACCTTGCATAACAACAACAGCAATCCCGCCAGAATGAAGCCGATAATCGGCGACACCAGCAAAGAAATGCCCACCTCCGATGCCTTCGCCCAGTTCACGCCATCGCCGAATTCGCGTCCTCCGACCAGCATCGAATTGGCCAGTCCGACGCCCAATATCGATCCGATTAGCGCATGCGAACTGGACGCCGGCAGTCCGAGATACCATGTGCCGAGATTCCAGATGATGGCCGCGAGCAGCAGCGCGAACACCATGGCGAAGCCCGCGCCCGACCCGACGTTCAGCACCAGTTCCACCGGCAGCAGCGCCAATACACCGAAAGCCACCCCCCCGGTGGATAGCAAGACTCCAATCAGATTCCAGCAGCCCGACCAGATTACCGCGACGTTCGGTTTCAGACTGTGGGTATAAATCACCGTGGCCACAGCGTTGGCGGTGTCATGGAATCCGTTGACAAATTCGAAGCTCAACGCCAGAAACAGCGCGAAGAGTAAAAAGATCCCGGCGCCTATGGTAACCGGCTCTCCAAAAAGTTCCACTTTCCCCCCTTAATCCGAATTGTTAAGGTTACGGGAGCCCGGTTACAACATCATGAACAAACTACCAATTTGTAATGGATCCGTCGGGGCGATAGTACAAAATGCGGTGGGTGATGGGCTGGGTGATCTCGGCGACCATTTTCAAGGGCTTCAGGTCGAGTTCGACGCCTAACCCGGGCCGGTCGTTCGGCCAGAGCTTACCGTCCTTGAAGTCGGCGTATTGGGGCAGATAGGGAATCTTTTGCGTCTGATAGTTGTATTCGAACAGCACTGGCCCTGGGAATGTTCCGAGTACGTGAACCAGTGCTGCTTCGGCGATGGGGCCGGTGAAATGAGGAACGATGCCCACAAAATGGGTCTCGCAAATGGCGGCGATTTTCTTCATCTCAGTAATGCCGCCGACGTTGGGGAGCGTGGCGCGGACGTAATCGAGATCGTGATTTTCGACCAGTTTATTGAAGTCCCAGCGCTGTCCCCACTCCTCGCCGGCGGCCAGAGGAACGGTGGTTTGGCGCCGCAGTTTGGGAATATCTTCGAGGAAGGCTTCAGTGCGCACAGGGTCTTCGACGAGAAACGGCTCCAGATCTTCGAGCAGCTTGCAGCCGCGCAGAGCGTCGGCGAAATCGAAACGTTGATGAAAATCGATAAGCCAGTCGCCGTCCTTGCCGACGCCGTCGCGGACCTGTTCGCAGTCGCGGCGCACTTGATGAATTCGCTCGCGGGCGTTGAACGTGGTGCCTCCGTTCGCGACACTGGCGGCGTCCATGCGGAAGGCGCGGTAGCCTGCGGCGATGGCGGCTTGGGCTTTTTCCTTATAAGACGGGCCGCCGCCGACGCCGCCGGTGATGTAGCACTCGCAATAATTTCTGGCGAGTCCGCCGAGCAGCGCGTGCACGGGCTGGTTCAGAACTTTGCCCTTGATATCCCACAGCGCGAGGTCGAGGCCGCCGAGCGCGTCGATCTTTTCGCGGCCCGGCGGATAGAAAAAGGCGCGGTACATGTCCTGCCAGAGTTTTTCTATGAACTGCGGGTCTTTACCGATCAGGCGGCCGGCGCATTGCTCGATGGTGTCCTTCGATCCACCTTCGCCGATGCCGGTGATGCCGGCGTCGGTTTCAATGGTGATTACCATGTTGCTTTGATTGAAGAGAGGATTCAGATTGGGCGGGGCGTAGGCGCGGACGCGGGTGATTTTCGTTTTGGGGATGGCGGCGTGGGCAAGTTGCGATGCGGCGGTGGCGGCGCTCACGGAGGTCAGGAATGTTCGGCGGTTCATCGGTGGTTACGATATCAAAATGCGCCGGCGGGTGGTGGACACGCGGCTACGGACATCTCAGCTGTTATGCGTAATATAGGATTCAACGCTTAGTCCGGCAAACCGCATGCTACGCATGGCGGCTCTGTCTGGTGCGTCAGGGGCGCACGGGCGTTTTATGGACGCGCGACTGCGGACATCCGCAGCGAATTCATTTTAGGGACAAGGCAGTCTGGGGCTCAGTGCGTCATTGCGTAGAGGACGTAGTTTACGCCGATGCGGATTGCCAGGCCGGTGAATTTTTCGGGGTAGTAGGGGTCGTCGGCGTATTCCCAGGCGTCGCCGATATCGGAATTGAAGGAAATTGCGATCATGACGCGGCCGTGATCGTCGAAGATGCCGCGCCAGTGTGCGCCGATGCCGTCGAGCTTGTGGCCTTCTCTCAAATGGTCGTGGCCGACAATCTGCATGCGGTCGTCGAGATCGTAGACGGTGTGAAAAATCGCGTCGGCGTCCTCGATTTCGACGATGGGGCGATCGGGAAACACACGATGCATGGATTCCTCAAAGACTCCCCATTCGAGGGTGCCGTGAAAATCGTCGGCCATGAAAAATCCGCCGCGCAGGCAGTAATCGCGCAGCTTCGCGGCCTGATCGTTGGTGATTCCCCACTCGCCGACTTGCACGGCGTAGAGCCACGGCCAGTTGTAGACTTCATCGCCATCGTCGAGATTGACGATCTGCTCCACCGACCTGACATGGACACGCGACAGGCGGCGAAGGGCAGCGGAGAAGTGGCGATCGGCGGGCGGAAAGTCCTGGCTCCACAGAGAAATTCCGGTGTGCCAATCCTCATCGCGCCCGTAGTAGCCGTTAATTCCACGCGGGCCGGGCGGATACATCAGGCGGGCGAAGGCGAATTCGGTCTTCTCCTTATAATCGGGAGGCAGCGGATAGGTGAAGTGCTCGATGCCTGGATATTGTTTGAAGGGCTGCTGGAAGGCGTAGAGTGTTGCGATCAGGAACAAGCCGCCAGCCAATCGCAAAGCCCTCATGGAATGCCTACCTGAAGAATATCACCGAACGGCTGTACACTATTCTCTATGCTTAAATCCGCCATCGCAGTGCTGCTTACTTCCTGCGCGGTCCACGTCGCCCTTTCGCAAAACACTTTTGGACAAAATAAAATCGCTGCCGACAAGGAGGCGTCTATTAAGGCCGACCTCTCCGGGCAGATCGACGGAATGAAGAAACAGGCGCAGGTCATGGTCGACAGCGTCTTCAGCTTTGGTGAACTCGGGATGCAGGAGTTTGAGACCTCGAAGTATCTCTCCGGCATTCTGGAAAAAGAAGGATTCAAGGTCGACCGCGGTGTCGCCGGGATTCCGACGGCGTGGGTTGCGTCGTGGGGATCGGGCAAGCCGGTGATTTCGCTGGGCTCCGATATTGACGATATTCCGCAGGCGTCGCAGAAGCCGGGCGTGGGCTATCACGATCCAATGGTCGAAGGCGCGCCGGGGCACGGAGAAGGCCACAATTCCGGAGTGCCGCTGAACATCGTGGCGGCCATCGCGGTGAAGAAAATCATGGAGCGCGAGCATCTGAAGGGAACCATCCGGTTGTGGCCCGGGGTGGCGGAAGAAGAGGTCGCGACCAAGGCGTATTTCGTGAAGGCGGGCCTATTCAAAGATGTCGATGTGTGTCTGTTCGTCCATGTCGGCTCGAATTTCGGGGTCGGGTATGGAGGCAATCCGAATCAGAATGGGCTGGTATCAGTGGAATATCATTTCAAGGGCGAGAGCGCCCATGCGGCGGGT
>JBEKPC010000247.1:0-5420 GCA_049521155.1 Bryobacteraceae bacterium | reverse complement strand
GACGAATACATCGCTCCCAGCGCGGCCCCCAGCAGCGTTCCCACCGATGCTCCGACAATCATGTCGGGCTTCAATCCCGTAGCATGCATCGCGCCGATCATGCCCACGTGAAACGACCCTCGAAACACGCCTCCGCTCGCAACAAATACGATGCGCGGACGATTTCCCGCCAGCTCCGGAAACCGCCTCGCCAGTTCTCCAGTCGCCGCGCGAAAATTCGCCGGCAGATTTCTTTCCGGCCGTTTCGGAGCCGCGTGCAGCGTTCGCGAACAATGCCGGCATACCTCGCTCAACCCCGGCATTCCATAATGATCGGAGACGCGCCAATCCCGATTGGGCGCGATGTGGCGCAGCAGCTTGCCGCAATCGACCGGCGCATTTTTCCCGAACTCCGCGATCTCCTCGCTATAAAGAACCGAGAGAGTCTGCCGGCATCCCGTAGCGATATGCGTCAGGATCTCCGTCTCCGTCGGTTGCAGCGTATTGTCGAGCGCCAGCTCATCTTCGGGCGCAATCTCATCCACCGTGATCGTGCGCACATCGGGCGAACTCACTTTGCTCGCCGTCGCGGCGCGTAGCGCTCTCTCGATCTCCGTCACGTAATTCGTGCGGACCACTTCCAGCCGGCTGTCGCGCCGCCGCTCCAGTCGATTGCTCGCGAATCCCGTGTCGACAATGGTCGGCAGACGCGGCTCGTCTTTCGATGGATCGCCCACCGCCGAAGGCATCGGCTTCGGCAGAATCGGAATATCGTACACCAGATGCACGCGGTTCTCCGGCTTCGATAAACTTTCCGCGATGCCCGAATTCTGCGCCTGCGAAAGAAAGTGGACCAGCGCCGGCAGCGGATTGTGGCGAACCACTGAGCCGTCCACCAGGTCCAGCCGGTCCGGCTTCACCCCGCCATGGACCCAATTTTCGAGCGCCTCGCCCTTCACCACCGTCGGCGAAAATAATCTCGGAATCGCCAAGCTCGTCCGCAACGCGTCGACGATCGACACCTCGCTCCTGGTCCGCGGCCAAAGCTGGCTCGGCGACGAATCCAGAATCTGGAGCGGCGCCGCCACCATCAGCACCGGAAACGTCAGGTCCTTCAATAACGGTGTTGCGCCTTTATCCTCGAACAGCCGGAATAATTTCAGCCGCAAAAAAAAATCGTCGATCAGCGATTTTCGGATTCCCAGATGAGTCAGGATTTTCTTGAATCCCCAATTATTGGTGCGGCCCATCCAGCGCCGCAGGAAAATCGGGACTAAAGGCGCGCCGGTAAATCCCAGCAACAGGCCGAGATGAAGAACGTGCGTCGTCTTGTTCTGAAAAAGTTCTTCCAGCAGCACCCATAAATTTGCGACCCACAGCGCGATCGTCGTCGCGGCCAAAAACAGAGTGGATAGCCACAGTTTCCAGCCGAATAAAGGACGCAGCGGGAAGTGCGAGATCATTTTTCGGCCCGCGCGAAACTCCCATTCGGGGAAAAACTGCGGTCTAAATATGATTTGCGCCAGCACCACCCACTCGAACCACAGGATGTCCGTCCATAAAGCCGCCGCGTTCCATAGCCACGAGAGCCGCGAGCCATGGCGCTCCTCTTCATGCCGCACATAGCGCACCAGAATCCAGCCGGCCGAGCTCAGCGTCACCGGCAGATGCGAGCACCAGCGCCCAAATCGTGCGATAATGTGCAGCTTACGGCGCGCCTTCGCCTCCCGCAGCACCCACTCCGGATCCAGCGATCCGTCGGGAAGCGTGGGCAAACCAGTCTCCGCCACCGGAGGCACATCAGCCACGAAATCGGATGGATTCGGAATCGCGTGCCACGCCACATCGTACGGCCGGTCCAGCAGAAATGAAAGATAGCGCCGAAACCACGTCCACCGCGCCGCTTCCGTTCGCGATTCGCGCAGTTCGCGATAACAGCGCTCCATCACCGCGGCGGTCAGCGCGCCGACGGAAATTCCAGCAGTGACTTTAGGAGGCGTACGGTCCGATGCCAGATAGGCGTGAATGGTCCCCGCCCCGAAGGACACGCCGTGCAGCCCCGCGGTGAAGCACACCGCATCGTCGCGCTGGATGCTGAACTCAGAGGATGCTGGCAACGATCTCGATCATACTATGTCTGTCCGCGTGCGGACTGACATAATATGATCCCGAACCGCCATGCGTAAGCATGCGGACTGTCCTACGGTTGCTTCTTCACCGGCGTCGTCGCCGGAGCCGCCGGAGCCGCCGCGGGCTTGGTCGCCGGAGCCGCCGGTTTAGCCGACGTCGGCGCGCCCGGGTTCGTCTTATCGTACATGTCGATAATTTCCTTGGTGATATCCACGCCCGTCGCTACGTACAGAACATTCGTGTTCTGATTGCTCACGTCCAGCAGCACCGCATACCCGTTGGCCAGCGCGAACTTATCGATCACCACCTGCATCTTGCCGCTCAGTTCTTCCAGCAGCTTGCGCTGTTCCTGATCCAGCTCCGCCCGCGCGTCTTCCATGTCGCGGTTGTAGCTCTTCGTTTTCCCGTCGATGCTGCGCGCCAGATCGTCTTTGGCCGCCTGCGCCATCGCGTTTCCACCCTTGGTCAGCTTGTCCTGAAGCTCCTGGATTTCGGAGCGTTTCTTCTCCATCTCCTTCTGCCTCGGCGCCATGCGTGCTTCCAGCTCCTGAACGGCTTTCTGGCCGTCCTTGGTGCTCACCAGTGCGGTTTGAATCTGGATGACGCCAACCTTGGTCGGCGTTTGTGCCCCCGCAAAAGCGGCCGCAAAAAGGGCCAGCAAAGGCAGCGCAATCATTCGATGTTTCACAATAGACTCCTATTTTTCTTCAGTTATGTTAACACGCCGTCCTAGAATGTCCGTCCGATGGTAAACCGGAAGGTGGAGGGCCTTTCGAACAAGCCATAAGCCTGCCCGACTTGTGCGATGGAGTTGAAGAACGACGCCGCGTTCGGGAAGTAGCTGCGGTCCGCCACGATCGGCTGTTGCACAAACTCTTCCACGCGCAACGGATTGTACGCCCAGTAAACCCGGAACGGCGCATTCACCACCGGCAGCATTACCTGCAATTCCAGGCCTGTCGACATGCGCGGCTTCTGCGTACCCGCCGCAATCACCGCTCGATCCGGGAACGCCGCTTCTGGAAACAGCGTGTCCAGTTGCGATACGCGGTCCGAATTCAATTTCAATTGGCCGCTCAACGCCAGCTTGTCGACGCCGGCGTCAAGAAATGCCGCCAGAATCACCGGACCATAGATCGGGATGCGATATTCAAAGTTCGTCACCACTTCCAGATCGCCGCCCGGCGTCACCAGTTGGTAGCTCGGGATCACTTGCGTTACCGGCGTCAGGATCGTCGCGCCGTTCACGATCGTTCGCTGCTCGCGCGGAGTCCCGTCGTTGTTCAAAATATTCACCGTGGCCGACGTCGGAATGTACGCCACCGGGCTGATGCTCCAGATGTCGAATCCGCGAATGTCGTTCTCGCCGCCCATATAGAAGCGATTCAGCGGAGGCGCCACTTTGCCGTCATATCCCGTCACGAACTTGCCCAGCAAGTGCGCGCCAATCACGTGTTTATGGTTAAGCGGCGATTTGTGGAAGTATTTTCCATCCACCGTCGGCAGGATCTGATTCACGTTTCCGCCCATAAAACTGCCCGCGAATTGCACTGAAACGGAAAGACTCTTTCCGCCCGTTGGCGTGATCGGATGGTTCACTGAGTTGTAGGTGAAGCTAGGAGTAATGCCCGATTGCACGATGCCGCTCAAAGGATTCGGCCCGTTGATGCGCAGGAAGTCGATATAGGTGTAATACGCCGTCGCCGCATTGGTCAACGTCGTCACGTTCTGGATCGAATAGCCGTAAGCGACGCCCACTCGCGCAAAACTGCGGCGCAGGGACTTGCTCATGAACACCGTGAAGCCCCTCGAATTCGTCACGTAGTTCAGCAGGTTCTGCGCGCCCAACTGGTTGAACAACTGGGTCAGGTTCTGTCCCGATAGAATCGATGCCTCGCGAGCCTGGTTGTAATCGAACCGCGTATAAAATATGGTTGCGCCCACCTGAATCGGCTTGTCCAGGAAGTATGGCTCCGTGAATCCCAGCGTGACGTTGTCCTGCCGCGTACCCACCTGCGAATTTAAACTCAGCGTTTCGCCCAATCCCAACAAATTATTGGTCGCGTACGAAAAACCAATGAAGCTGCCCGCAATACCCGATACGCCGCCGTTCAACTGAATGGAGTTTTTGCCGCGCTCTTTCACCTTCAGCGTGATATCCACCGTGTCCGTTTTGGTATCGCGCTTGATGTCGACCGCATCTTCCGCCTTCAGCACTTCGAAGTAGCCCAATTGGTTTAAGCGCAGCAGGCTGACTTCCCACAATTTGGTGTTGTAGATGTCGCCTTCATCCACCAGCAATTCGCGCCGGATGATCTTGTCGCGCGTCGTCACGTTGCCGGAAAAATCGATGCGCCGCACGAAGAACTGCTTGCCTTCGTCGAAATTCAGCGTCAGATCCACCTTGTCCGTGTTGGGCACCGGCTCGATATTCGGCTCGGCCACGAAATCGATGTAGCCGAAGTTCCCGTAAAGCTTGCGCAGATCCTCGAAGCCTTTTCGCAGTTTGGAGGTCGAGAACACGTCGCCGGAGCTCATCCCGAACACCGGCCGCATCAATGTTTCCGGTGTGCGGAACAGCTTCACGCCAACAAAATTGATGTTGTTCAAGTGATACAGACGCCCTTCTTCGATACTGATATGAATGTTGGCGCCCTTGCCGCGGCTGCCGGGAAAAATCAGCGGAATCCGGAAATGTCCCGCGCCCGTATCCACCACCGTCACCTTCGCGCCGGTCGTGTGCGCTTCGAAATAGCCGTGATCTTTATAGAACTCTTCAATCCGCTGCTGATCTTCTTCGAGCTTGGTCGAATCGTAGGTCTTGGAGAATAAATCCTCGGCGTAGATCGAGTACGGGATTCCAATCCCGTGCAGGTTCTTCATCGCCCTCTTGATCACCAGGTCGCTATAAACGGAGTTGCCGTCGAACGTGATCTCGTGGACCTTCACTTTCGGTCCTTCATTCACTTTGAAGGTGAGTTCGAGGGAAGAAGGTGGCACTTGCCGGATTTCCGGCTCCACGGTTGCGAACTGCCGTCCGCGCTCCGCCAGATACTCCTGCAAAACGTTGCGCGCCCGCTGAATCTTGTTCGGGTCGTACTGCGATTCCACGCTCAGGCCGACTTTGCGCTCTTTGAAACGATCCAGAATTTCCGACTGCGTGATCGATTTCAGGCCGTCATATTTAATAGACCGGACAATGCGCCGCTCAACCACCGTGAAACGCACGATCCAACCCGTCTGGCCCACTTCGCGCTCCATCCGTATGTCGTCGAAACGCCCGGTATTCCACAACGCGGCGTTTCTCGCGG
>JBEKPC010000246.1:0-5431 GCA_049521155.1 Bryobacteraceae bacterium | reverse complement strand
GATCGAAGTCGCCCAGCAGACGGACCAGGGTAGCAAGAACGCGGCGCGAGTCAGCGCGGTAAATCTCGTCGACCAACTCACGAACTCGCGAAGCATCCACCTATAGCGTCTCGTTCTCGCATTTGCACAAAGACTCCGCCACAAAGCGGCCTCCGGCATCGACCACACCCGCCACGCCATACCGGTCATGGTGACGGACCCAGTCGCCCAGGTTGAAATGAGGACCGTTTTCGTTGCGTCCCTTCGGCGTCAGGTCCAGATACATATAGGTAGTGTCCACCACTTCGTCGCCGCGCCCAAAGGTGGAATACGTGTGGAAGATGTCTCCCGTCTCATCCTTGTAGAAAACGCTGAGACCGGACATTTCCTCGCCGGCAAATCTGGAGGAGCCGTAGTTGTAATCGATCTTTCCCGTCGCGACTTCCTCTTTGGTGAACGACACGCGATAGTCGTAATTGAAGTCGCTGCCATAGGAGGAGAGCCATGGAAATCGCCAGCCCATGCGCTGTTTGAAGGCCTCGATCTCTTCGAGCGGCACACGCGAAATCGTGGCGAGCGAGACATCGTGATGCTCCAGGTGGGGGAGGGCGCCATCCACATGATCGGAGCGGAAAGAGCAGCCGACACACCCCTCCTTCCAACCCGGACCGAACATGAAATGGGACACGATGAGCTGGCTCCGGCCGTCAAACAGATCGGCAAGGGTTCGCTGCCCGTCGGGCCCCTCGAAGGTGTAACTCTTCTCGACCTTCACCCAGGGCAACGCACGGCGCTGCCGGTCGATCTCATCCCGTTGACGGGTGAGCTGTTTCTCTTGGACCAATAATTCCTTGCGCGTGGCGAGCCACTCAGCTCGCGAGACCACCTTCGCATTCATAAGGGATCGCCTCCTTGCTCTGCCTTGCTGCTGGTCAGTGTTTTGATGGGCCGCACCTCAACGCCCCCCAGGCGGATTACCGGGATTTTGGCGGCTAGTTGGATGGCCTCGTTCAGATCCTGAGCCTCGATCAAAATGAAGCCGCCGATCTGTTCGTTGGTCTCGGCAAAAGGCCCGTCGGTGACCAACACCTTACCGTTCCGCAGCCGGACGGTGGTGGCCGCCTGCACCGATTCGAGAGCCTGGGCCGCGATAAAATGACCGCGTTTTCGCAGCGTTTCGTCATAGCCCAGGCTTACATCGTCCAGCGCCTGCAACTCCGTCGCCGACAGGGCGTTCAGTTTTTTCTCGTCGAAAAAAATCATGCAAAGGTATTTCACTGTTTCCTCCTGAATGGCAAGAAACTGCTCATTTATGCATGATAGTCGTTCGGGAAAACTCGAATTGGACAAGCGGTCTTAAGATTTTTTAAGACCGTCCGGCAAGCAGCGCCCAGGCGGCTAGAGCACCGTTGTAACTGGTGTAAAGGCCGTAGGTATCATAGATTGTGCTTCCCCAATTGCCCTGAATCTCCGCCGGCAGAGAAGCGTTTTGCACCGGATCGGATATGTTGCGCACGAAGCCGAACGCGACTCCCGCCCCTTGGCAAACCTCGCCGATGATGGCATCGTCCATTTCGATGCACACGTAGCTCTTATAAGTCCCGGAGGTCGTGCCGACCACAAAGGTAGGCGTGGTCAGCAGTGACGTTGCTCCGCCGGTCTGGTCGCTGATCTTAGGCGAGGCGTCGCCGCTGTTCAGGCCGTTCGGATCAAGATCGGACAGCGAATAACTGGTCCCGTAATATTGGTTGAACTGCGTGCAGAGCGACTGGAGGTCGCTGGCAGTCGTCGGGATTGGAAACAGCAGCTGGGGAAAGCCTGTGTTGTCGAGGACAGTATCGACCCCCGCCCAGGAATTCTTGTAGACAGGCCAACTGGCCGGAGCAGCACCATTTTTATACAGCGTCCCGGCGCTGACCGCTCGCACGGTCCCCACGTGATCTCCGGTCTCGGCGCCGCCGGCGGTGCCAATCGAGAGGATAAGGCTCGGCTTCACGTCCTTTATCAGCAGCTTGACCAGGTCTATAAGATAAGTTTGTCCCGGCCAGTCCAAATGGGTATTCGATTTGAACAGCATCACCTTGCTGTTGCCGATCTCCACCAGCCGCCATTCGCCCCAGAAAGTCCATCCGGATACGCCGGAAGGAATGCCCTTCGAGTATTTATTCCAGCCACTCCAGGAACTGTTATTCCGATCGGAATAAGGCATGCTGCTCCCGCTGCCGCAGAAGACATGCTGCATGGCGGCCCATTCGGCGTCAGCCCACGTGAAGATGATCACATCCGCCGCGGGCAGAGTGCTGGATGAACTACTGATCAGCTTCGGCGCCACCTGTCCCGCCTCGCTCCATCGAATGGCGGGCAGGGCTGGCGTGTTTTTAATGGTGGGCGCAAAGCTCTTTTGTTTGGCCGAAGCGAACAATCGCGCGGGCTTATAGTGCATCATATCCCTTATAGTGACAGCCGGCGCGCCATCGTTTCACGCCACATGTTAGGCCCTCTGAACGCCCTCTGTTATCCTGAAATCAAGTGTCTGCTCCGCTCAATTTTCATCTGGAACACTACGATGGGCCGCTCGATCTGTTGCTGGATCTGATCCGCAAGCAGGAGATCGACATCTACAACATCCCGATCGCCCAGATCACCGCGCAGTATCTCGAATACATGCAGCGCGCGGCGGAGATGGACGTGGAACTGAGCGCGGAGTTCATTTACATGGCCGCGACCCTGATCCATATCAAGTCGAAAATGCTGCTGCCGCGCGATCCCGCGCTGGCGGAGCTGATTCCGGAAGAGGATCCACGCAAGGAGCTGGTCGACCGGTTGCTGGAGCACGAACGCTTCAAGAGCGCCGCCGAAATGCTGCACCAGAAGCGCGTGATCGAAGAAGCGGTGTGGTCGAATCCGCAGATCGCGGAGTTTCGTGCATCTCTCGAAGGCGACGACCCGGGGCTCGCGGTGACGCTGTTCGATCTGGTGAAAACTTTTCAGGGCGTACTGGAGCGGATCAAGAGCCGCCCCACTTACGAGATTAATAAAGAGGACGTGTCGGTGCCGGATATGATCCGTTACCTGCACGATGTGTTCGAGGATTCCCGCAGCGGCAACAGCGTGCCGGCGCGCGACCTGTTCGAGCGCCAGCACAGCCGCCGCGCCATGATCTGCCTGTTTCTAGCGATGCTGGAATTGGTAAAGATACAGGCGATCGGGCTGGTGCAACAGGAAGGCTTCGGCGAGATCGGCCTGAAACGCCTCAAGGGATTTGAATCGGCCTTCGCCTCCGGCGAGGAGATGGCCGCGATTGACGAAGGATACAACTAACACGTGGAAGAAATGGATGTCACACAACTGACGGAGGAGCGCCCTTCGTCGAGTGAAGACGCGCAATTGAAGGCGATCTTGGAGGCCGTTGTCTATATCACCGATGAGCCTTTGTCGGCCCAGCAAATGGCCGCGGCGCTCCAGCAGCCCATCGACAAAATCAAGCGCCTGCTGGATGAAATTGTCGCCGAATTCGCCAAATCCGAGCACGGCCTAACCGTTCGCGAAGTGGCCGGAGGCTACAAAATGGCCACCAAACCGGAGCATCACGAAGCGGTGCGCGCGTTTGTGAAAAAGCTGACGCCTCCGCTGAAGCTATCGCTCGCGGCATTGGAAACGCTGGCTGTGATCGCCTATAAGCAGCCGGTGACGGCTCCCGAAATTATGGAGATTCGCGGCGTCCAAGGCGTCGGCGTGCTGAAAACGCTGCTCGACCGTAAATTGATCGCGGAATCCGGGCGCAAGAATGTGGTGGGCAAACCGATTCTATACAAGACGACGAAAGAGTTTCTTGTGCAGTTCGGATTGAAGGACGTCTCCGAGCTGCCGACGCTCAAAGAGTTCGAAGAGCTGGGACGGCTGGAAATTGCCGAAGATATTGTCGACCCCGTTGTTGATCCAGTTGCCGAAGCCGCTGCGCCCGGACTGGAAGAACCGGAAACGTTGGCATCTGAAACACAAGAACCGGAAACGCGCTGATGCCTGAGCAACGTTTACAGAAAATCCTTTCGCAGGCCGGTGTCGCCAGCCGCCGTAAGGCCGAGGAACTGATCACCGAAGGCCGCGTCACGGTGAACGGAACCGTGGTGACGGAACTCGGGTCGAAAGCGGATTTCGAAGTCGATCACGTGAAAGTCGATGGCCGCCTGCTGCGCGCCCCGACGCGTCACATCTACCTGGCGATGAACAAGCCGAAAGGCTGCGTGACCACGGTTTCCGACCCCGAAGGCCGCGAAACGGTGATGCATCTTTTAAAAGGAATCCGCGAGCGCGTGTTCCCCGTAGGCCGCCTCGATTATCAGAGCGAAGGCCTGTTGCTGTTCACCAACGACGGCGATTTCGCCCATAAACTGACCGCTCCGGCGAGCCACGTGACGAAAACATACGTCGTCAAAGTGAACGGCCAGATGACCGATGAGCAAGAGCGCGCGTTTCGCGAAGGCGTTCTGGTGCATGGACGCCGAACGTCGCCCGCCGAGATTAAAGCCATCAAGCCTGGCGTGAATCCGTGGTACGAAGTGAAGATCACCGAAGGGCGCCAGAACCAGATCCGCCTGATGTTCGCCTATTTCGGCAAGCTGGTCGAAAAGCTGCGCCGCGTGAAGATCGCGTTTCTGGCGCTGGATGTTCCGCCGGGCCACTATCGATCGCTGACGCCCAACGAGGTGGAGCATTTTCAAAAACTGCTCAGCGCGAAGCCCGTGCCAAAGGCAATCGCTTCGCCAAAACCAATCGCTTTACCAAAGCCGATCGCCACACCGAAGCCGGAACGGGCCAAGTTCCCGCCCAAATCCGTCGCGAAATTTCCGCCGAAATCCAAAGCGAAGTCGAAGTTTCCGCCCAAATCTTCATCGAATTTTCCGCCGAAGCGCAATTCCGGCGGTCCTTCCCGTTTTCCTCCCAAGAAGCGCCCCGGCGCCAAGCATTCCTGACCTGCACACGCTTGCTCACTCGTCGTACTTCTCAAATTCCAGTTGATCCCCGGCGACTGTGCCCGTCTTTGCCGCTGTCCCGGCAGGCAGTTC
The DNA here is from genome assembly GCA_049521155.1 of Bryobacteraceae bacterium. Taxonomy (GTDB): domain Bacteria; phylum Acidobacteriota; class Terriglobia; order Bryobacterales; family Bryobacteraceae; genus Palsa-187. Next base: position 386 of record JBEKPC010000246.1, on the reverse strand, counting down.
CAGCACCGAATACGAGCGGAAGCTGAATGCGATGCGGCTTTTTACCATGTCAGGACGCACCTTCAGTACATGCTTCTTCTTGCTCAAAAAAATCACATCGATCGGAAATTTCATTCCAAACGTATGGACCCCTTCGCAAGGCGCGATCCACAATCCCTCGCCCGGCTCTAGCGTCAGGTGCTTTGATAAACCGGTACGGCGCTTGGCGCTGGTGCCGGCGATGTCCGCGCGGTTCGCCAGCACGCCGCCTCTGGTCTGGTTCGTGACTCGCAGTTTGGCCAAGCGGCCAGCGTAGCATAATAGAGGTAGTATGTTGGAAAAAGCAACGTTAGGTGCCGGATGTTTTTGGGGCGTCGAAGCGACCTACCGCCGTCTCGCCGGAGTGA
>JBEKPC010000245.1:0-5587 GCA_049521155.1 Bryobacteraceae bacterium | reverse complement strand
GTGTTGTTCTGGGCGGCGGATGCGCTGGGTGCCCGTTTCATCCTCGCCGAGGGGATCGTGCATGTCCGCCAGCCCGATTCCGCGATCGAAGCCGCGCGCGCCGCGCTCCCGGCGGACCCCTGGTCAGTTGCGGCCACGCATGTGGTAACGACACTGACCGGCTCGGCGTTGCTGGCATTGGCGCTGATCCACGGCGTGCTCGATTCCGACTCTGTCTGGGCGGCCGCCCATGTTGATGAGGACTGGAACATCGAAAAATGGGGTGTGGATCAGGAGGTCGCGGCGCGCCGCGCGGCGCGATCGGTGGATTTCAGGGCCGCTGCAAGCATTCTCAGGTCGCTTTCAGGGATCGGTCATCAATAAAAACGCATGGGAGGAAATCATGCACTCAGCCTCGCTCTGGATATCTTCGCTCGCCATCGCCGCGGCCGGCGGCTGGTTTGCCGCCACGATATTGGTGCAGCCCGCGACCTCCAGGGAGCCGCGCTTTCCGCAACTGACCATGGACCAGCTCGACGAGAAGCAAAAGCCGCTCGGCGAGCAGGTCATGAAGGTCTCCAGCGTCGGCCTCGCCGGGCCCTACAATCCGATGATCCGCAGCCCGGTGCTGGGCCAGCGTTTGTTCGACCTGTTTCATTATCTGCGTTGGGAAACCTCGGTGCCGACGAAACTCAACGAGTTTGCGATCCTGATCATCGGGCGGCAGTGGCGCTCGCAGGTCGAATGGTATGCGCACGCGCCGCTGGCGGCGAAAGCCGGACTGTCGCCCGACATCATCGCCGATCTCAAAGCCAGCAAGCGACCCTCCAACATGGCCGAGGATGAGGCGCTGGTTTACGATTTCGTCACCGAGCTCACCACAACACAAAAGGTTTCCGACGAAACCTATGCGCGGGCGAAGGAGATATTCAGCGATCAGCAGATCGTGGATCTGACGGCGGTGGCCGGCAACTACGTCATGGTCGCCATGATATTGGCGATGGCGGAGGAAACCACGCCGCCCGGCAAGGAGCCGCCGTTCAAGGCGGGGGAGAAGTAGGGCGACGCGGCATGCTCAGTGTCACCTCTCCCATTGGGAGGGGTCGGCGCGTAGCGTCAACCTCGACCCCGGTCCGCGCCTATGGTCCCGGCTGCGCTTGTTTGGTCCATCGCCTCGCCTCCATCGAATCCCCTGATGACTGTACCCCTGGATAGCTGTTTGGGTAATCGAACTTAACAGCGGAAAGCCGGTTTCCCGCACGCAAATTGCCGTGTTAGAACCGCCCTCAAATTTGGCGGGAAGCACCCATGAAAGACATCCTGGACACCCTCGAGGAACGCCGCGCGGGGGCGAAACTCGGCGGCGGCGAAAAGCGCATCGAGGCCCAGCACGCCCGCGGCAAATTGACGGCGCGCGAGCGCATCGAGCTTTTGCTCGACAAGGGCAGTTTCGAGGAATTCGACATGTTCGTCGAGCACCGTTCCGTCGAATTCGGCATGGACAAGACAAAGGTGCCCGGCGACGGCGTCGTCACCGGCTGGGGCACCGTCAACGGCCGCAAGACGTTTGTGTTTGCCAAGGATTTTACCGTGTTTGGCGGCTCGTTGTCGGAGACCCACGCGCAGAAAATCGTGAAAATCCAGGACATGGCGATGAAGGCGAGGGCGCCGATCATCGGGCTCTACGACGCCGGCGGCGCGCGCATCCAGGAAGGCGTCGCCGCACTGGCGGGCTATTCCTATGTGTTCCGCCGCAATGTCATTGCCTCGGGCGTGATTCCGCAGATCTCCGTGATCATGGGGCCATGCGCCGGCGGCGACGTCTATTCGCCCGCCATGACCGACTTCATCTTCATGGTGAAGAACACCAGCTATATGTTTGTCACCGGGCCCGATGTGGTGAAAACCGTGACCAACGAGGTGGTGACGGCCGAAGAACTCGGCGGCGCTTCGGTGCACGCCACCCGCTCCTCGATCGCGGACGGCGCCTTCGAGAACGACGTCGAGACGCTGCTGCAGATGCGCCGGCTGATCGATTTCCTGCCGGCGAATAATACCGACGGGGTGCCGGAGTGGCCGAGTTTCGACGATATCGAGCGGGTCGACATGTCGCTGGACACGCTGATCCCCGACAATCCGAACCAGCCCTACGACATCAAGGAATTGATCCTGAAAGTGGTGGACGAGGGCGATTTCTTCGAAATCTCCGAGACCTTTGCCCGCAACATCGTCACCGGCTTCGGCCGCATCGCCGGCCGCACCGTCGGCTTCGTCGCCAACCAGCCGATGGTGCTGGCGGGCGTGCTCGACAGCGACGCCTCGCGCAAGGCCGCGCGCTTTGTGCGGTTTTGCGACGCCTTCAACATTCCGATCGTCACCTTTGTCGACGTGCCGGGCTTCCTGCCGGGCACCGCCCAGGAATATGGCGGATTGATAAAACACGGCGCCAAGCTGTTGTTCGCCTATTCGCAATGCACGGTGCCACTGGTCACCGTGATCACGCGCAAAGCCTATGGCGGCGCATTCGACGTGATGGCCTCGAAGGAAATCGGCGCCGACATGAACTACGCCTGGCCAACCGCGCAGATCGCGGTAATGGGCGCCAAGGGCGCGGTGGAAATCATTTTTCGCGGCGATATCGGCGATGCCGACAAGATCGCCGCGCGGACCAAGGAATACGAAGACCGCTTCCTGTCACCCTTCATCGCCGCCGAGCGCGGCTATATCGACGACGTCATCATGCCGCATTCGACCCGCCGCCGCATCGCGCGGGCACTGGCGATGCTGCGGGACAAGCATGTCGAGATGCCGATGAAGAAGCATGACAATTTTCCGTTGTAGATGAATTGATATATATCTATTAGTTGTAGATATTCTTTTGCCTATTTTGGGTGAGGGGCTCGATCAGGAGATTAATATGGAAAATTACAAATGGAAGCCGATCCAGCCCCTGTCGGATGCGGAGCGGAATATTGATCTCGGAGCAATGCGGCCGATTTACGAAACTTGGCAGACATCGAGGGAAAATCTACGAGCGTCGAGCTCCGCGGGTCTAAAGGAGTTTTCTCAAAGATTGATAAGGCGATTGAGTATTGAAACTGGTATCCTAGAACGATTGTACGATTTGGATCGAGGGACCACCGAAGCTCTTGTCGCGCACGGATTTGCTGAAGAACTTGTCTCACGATCCAGCACAGATATCGAGCCCTCGAGGCTGGTCGATATACTCAGAGATCATGAAGCGGCGATCCAGCTTGTAATGGACTGCGTTTCCGGAAACCGCCCTTTGAGCAAAGGCGTCGTTCATGATTTGCATCGGATTTTGACTAGACATCAAGACACGACGACCGCAATCGATCAATTTGGAAACCGGCGGGAAATACCACTACTCAAAGGTAGGTTTAAACAACATCCAAATAATCCGCGTCGACTTGACGGGAGCGAACATGAATATTGCCCTCCAATTCACGTAGAGCAAGAAGTTGAGAATCTTCTGAAGTGGCTTGCGGAATACCAAGATGATGATCCCATTATTGTGGCGGCTTGGCTTCATCATCGCTTCACTCAAATCCATCCATATCAAGACGGCAACGGCAGGGTCGCGCGCGCTATTACGACGCTGGTGCTATTGAAAGCAAAACTGCTCCCGTTGGTAGTCGATCGAGATTTGAGAGCGGACTATATCAACGCACTGGAGCTTTCGGACCAGGGTGATCTTTTCACACTGGCTTCTATGTTTGCTCGCCTTGAACGTACAGCTATAATGCAAGCGCTCAGCGTTGATGCGGACGCGGAGATATCCCATCAGAAAACTTTGACATCCGCTGTTATTGAGAGTTTAGCGCAAAAATTTGGACGGCGCCGAGAGGAAAAGCACGCGGAGCTTCGATCCGTCAACAATTTGGCCTTGGCACTGCGTAGTCGTGCTCGCAGACAGTTGGAGCAAGCATTTTCGCAGCTGGAAGACCCTCTGACGGAACTAGCTCATCCGCACATTAACATTATGGACGGCGGACCAGACAGCAGCACCGCGCATTGGTATAAATTTGAAGTTGCACAATCGGCTACTTCCGGCGGCAAATACGCTAATTTCTCGGAAGCGCACTATTTTGTAAAGGCTTCTGTTAGAGTGGATCGTGAGAGATTGGTTTTTGTTACATCTTTTCATCACGTTGGTCGTGAGCTTTCAGGAATAATGGAGGCAACGGCATTTTCAAGGTTGGAATCATATGAAGATTCTGATGACCGGGAATATGCGTCTCAGGACTTTTTTGTTTGCTCTTTGGAGCCGTTTGTTTTTACGTACAAGACAAACGAACATGATATCGTCGATGCGTTTAGTCGGTGGCTCGATGCTGCTATAGCAGTGGCGTTCAAAGAATACGGAGATCGGCTATAGATAGAAGTCGGCTTCCTTCCTTCTTTTTTTCGCGGTCTAAATTTCTGCGCCAACCATCCCGCCCTCCTTCCTCCACCACCTCTGCGCCTTCACGCTGGTGTCGCCCGCGCGATTGGGGGTGACCACATGAAGCGGCTGATCGCCGACTTCAACCGTGACTGGCCGGATGTCACGCGCACGCGGGAGACTTTTGTGCTCGCGGAGGAGTTCGCGGCGTAGCGGAGCGGGCGGCCAACTGTTCGCGGGGACGACGATTGAAATTGAATTCGTATTCAGCGGACATTCATCTGACTGCGGCAAAACTCTGGCCTACGTGAATCACACGCGAAGGAGGAGATATAATGGAACGCCGTCACTTTCTAAAATTCGTCTTTGGCGCGGCTGCCGGCGCGGCAGCGCTTGCCGTGAGCGCGCAAGCCGCGCCGCTGGCGCCGTATCCGCTCGTGCAGGACGGAAGTTTGCCGGCTGCACGCGAGGATGTCCATCCTGCGGTGACCACCACCGACGAGGTGGAACAGCTGAAGCCCGAACAGGTGCGCTGGGGCCATCGCGGGCACGGACACTGGCACCGGCACCGCCGTCATTGGTGGCATCGCCACCGTTGGCATCGGCACCACCGTCACTGGTAAGGCGCATCGCCATTACCAGACCCGCCATGGTGCTTGCGGCGGCGGTACAGAACTCGCGCAAGGCGGGGATCGGGTTTTCGGTCCCTGCCTTCTTAGTCCCTGCCTTGGTGGCGCTGAACTCACTTCACCAGAAAACTCATTTGGCCAGAAAGGTGAGCATCAGCTCGTTGAATTTCCGGGGCGCCTCGAGAAACGCCAGATGCCCGGTATTGGGGATCACCTCGGCGCGCGCATCGGGCATCCTGGCCGCGAGCGCCTGAGCGAGTTCGGCGTTATGACCCATCTGCGGGCGCAGCGCTTCCGGCGCGTTCGGCCTGCCGGGCGCGTTGTGGTCGTCCGATCCCATCACGAACAGCGTCGGCAGGGTAATCTGCGGTATTTCGTGCGCGACGGGCTCGCGGTAGATCATCTGCGCCGAGCTGACGAAGGCGCGCAGCCAGCGCGGATAATCGGAAGCGCCCTTGATGTTGAAACGGGCGTCGATGAACGGCGTGATCTGGTCAGGCGGCAGTTTGAGCGAATAATTGGTCTCGAGCTGCTTGCGGTAGCCGTCGGCGGTCAATTTGTCCTCGTTCTCGAG
>JBEKPC010000244.1:0-5632 GCA_049521155.1 Bryobacteraceae bacterium | reverse complement strand
GCACCGCCGCTGCCGGGAACGGGTGCGTGCCGTCGAGCAATGCTGTGATCTCGAAGTCGCCCAGCATCATCCGATAAAAGCCGGGCGCCTGTGCACGCACCTGCGCCGCGGCCGCCCAGGCCGGCGCCGCGGTCTGAGCGAGAAATCCGGTCGTTGCGGCCAGCAAAACCGCAAGAAGAGTGAGACGGCTGGTCGTCATCGTCATCGTTTGGCACTTTCGCTCGCGTCGAAGTGGGCTCATGCGCTTCTCTTCTCGCCGGAGCCGGCTAATTCTCATCGGGAACTGGAATCGCAAAACCATTCAAGGTCATGGAAATGAAACAGTAGTGCCCGACCAGATAGACAATCTCTCGCGCTCCCTCCTTCCCGAACGCAGCCAGGGCGCTTCCCCAGATGACCGGTGACAGGACGCCGCCGCCGAGCAGCGCGTTCGCCATGTCGTAGGCAATCCCTTCTTCGCTCGTCAGGTCAGCCGGCCGGAGATTCGCCACGATGGTCGCCAACCGATGCGAACTCATCCCGTTCGACAGTGCGACGGCGCCGTGAGCGTAAATCTCATAGGCGGCGCCGAATTTTGATCCGACCGCTAGAATGACGATTTGCCGGATCATTTCGGGCAGATGCCGGAAACGCGTCACGCCCTTTGTCGATTCCCAGAGTGCGCGACCGAGATCTGGATCGTGGAGCCAGGCACTCCAGGGCCCCATTATCGCTCCGTCCCCGCGCATGGTGGTGAAATTGCTATACTTGGCCGCGATGCCAGCCTTCATGTCATCGTAGAGCGGCTTCTGTTCGACCGAAAGCTCAGCAGGCGGGATGAAAGGCAGACGCATGGTGGTGTCTTTCTGATGAGGCTCTCGCCCACTGAAGCGCGAGACTTACTCGGGAGCTCGCCCGCTGCTGCCCACATGCTGGGCCGCGTCCTCAATCAATTTTGCGACTTCAACCGGGTGGGATGCGTAGACAGAGTGGCTGGCACCGTCGATCTCGACGGTCGTGCTGTTGGCGCGCTTCGCGTACATCCACTCAAGATCGGGATTGATAATCCGGTCGGACCTGGCGACCAGGTACCAACTCGGCTTGGTCTTCCATGCGGCGTCTCTGATCGGGGTCGAGAACGCGGCGCTGGCCGTGAATACTTGCGAATGCGTCTCGAAGTCAGCCTGCTGCTTCGGTAGGTCGCCGGCAAACTCTGCCGGGAAACGGCCAGGATCGAGCAAAGCATATGCATCGTCCGTCAGACGAATCGCATCTCGACCCGCAGATGGAAAGCGCTTGCCGCTATCAGCCTGCGTCTCGCCGACATCGGGAGCGTGGGCAGCGATAAAGACCAGAGCCACGACCTGAGGATCTATGCCGGCTTCCGTGATGATCGCTCCGCCGTAGCTGTGACCAACAAGGATAGTCGGACCATCTTGGCGACAAAGGACGCGGACTACGGCGGCAACATCATCTTCCAGTCCGGTGAGCGGAGGCTGTGCAGCCGTGACATTGTAGCCGTCATTGGCAAGAATTTCGTAAACGGCCTTCCAACCCGAGCCATCAGCGAACGCGCCATGGACAAGGACGATGTTCTTCACCGGCGCGGCGTTCGCCGGACCACCGGCAAATGCCATTAGAGTGCCGCAGACAAGGATAATGGAGCCGCCAAAATTGAGACTATTCATTAGGCTCTCCTCTCGATCGAATTCCCGATCGTTACGCGGGCGATGACTCGGTCCGATTGGCCGCTGCGGTAACGGCGGCAACCGCTTCTTCGATTACGGACACCACTTCGCCCGGACGAGACAGCAACGACATGTGGCTTGCATGAATCACCTTCGTCTTTGCTTTCATCCGGCTGGCTGAGACCGACTGGAGTTCGACGCTGACCACGCGATCCTCGGCGGTCACGATGAACCACGACGGCTTCGTCTTCCAGGCGGCGACGGAGACGATTTCCTCGAACGCTTTCCCGGCGAGCCGTCCTTGGGTGGCAGCCAGAACGCGGGCTTCTTCCGCGGGGAGATCCGGGGCAATGTTGTTCACAAATCCTTCTTCGGTCTGATAAACAAATCCCGCACGGTCAGTGACGACCGTCGATAACGCCGGCGGCGTCGGATGCGCGCCGATCAGACTGCCGCCGCTTTCGCCGACGTCCGGGGCGAAAGCCGAGAGGTAGACCAGAGCAGCGACATTGGCGGCGGCGCCCGCCTGAGTGACAGCCATGCCGCCCCAGCTATGCCCCACAAGGACGATGGGCCCATCGATATCCGAGACGATTCGATTTGTTGCAGCCAGGTCGTCTGCGAGCGACGAAAGGGGAAGCTGAGCTGCGATGACCCTCCGGCCTTTCGATTGCAGAAGCGGGATCACCCTGCTCCAGCTTGATCCATCGGCCCAGGCGCCGTGCACCAGCACGATGGTCGCGAGAGATTTGTCCATAACGATCTCCGATTCATGTCTGTGAGCAAATACTGGGAGACGGATCGCATCTCCTCATCGGCTACTAGGAGGCCCGTGCCTTACCGGAGTTCTTGATCAAAAAATGCCCACGTTCGATCATTAGCGATTCTTGCTGCCGGAGCGTCGTAGTGAACGCCGGTGTGGCGGGCAAAGGCGTGGCTGCAGCCCGGGTAGCTATAAATCGTCACTTCCGAATTAGTCGCGAAGCTGTTCTTGATCTTCTGCTGCGCGTCCTTCGATATGAATTCATCCTCTTCGCCCAGATGGACCATCAGAGGAATGGAGACCGCGGCCGCTTCCTCTAGATGGTTTTCAGCGGACCCTGGATAATAAGCGACCGCACCGTCCGCATTACCTTGGGCGCTCGTAAGGAAGGTGAGCAGCCCACCGAGACAGAACCCCATGACGCCGACCTTACCGGAAGCGCCATCGATGTTACGCGCCGCCGTTATAGTGTCCTCGATGTCGGACACTCCGGTCTCCAGATTGTAGGCGTTGTACAACTCCAGGCCCTTTTTCCATTCTGCGTCAGTCCAGTGTGAGAGATCGAGTCCTGGTTCTTGGCGCCAGAATAGGTCTGGACAAATCGCGATATACCCACGGTCCGCGAGTTCTTGGCAGGTCGCGCGCATGTCCGAGTTCACTCCGAACACTTCATGCAGGACAACGATCGCCGGAGCGGGCTGCACGTTCGGCCTCGCCACATAGGCGGAGAACGTACCGTCCAGCGTCGTGATACAGATGTTTTCGCTCACCGGTTTCTCCTCTATGCGCACGCATCGCCGCTTCTGCGGATCGCAGATTCACGAGCAGGTTTCTGAAAGGAGCCGCGGCCTCAAGCCTTCAGGAACGTGAGAAGGTCCGCGTTAATTGTGGCCGCTTCGGTAGTGGGCATGCCGTGCGGAAAGCCCTTGTAGGTCTTCAGCGTCCCGTTCTTTAAAAGCTTTGCCGACAGCGGACCTGCGTCAGCATACGGAACGATCTGATCGTCGTCGCCGTGCATCACCAGCGCCGGCACTGTGATTTTCTTGAGATCGTCAGTAAAATCGGTCTGCGAGAAGGCGACGATGCCATCGTAATGAGCTTTCGCGCCGCCCATCATGCCTTGCCTCCACCAATTCTGGATAATCGGCTCGGAGGCCTTCACGCCTGGTCGATTAAAGCCATAAAACGGCCCCGCCGGCAGGTCGCGATAAAATTGCGAGCGATTGGTGGCGAGCTGAGCTTGCAACCCGTCGAAGACTTCCTTAGGAAGCCCGCCCGGATTTGCCTCCGTCTTCACCATTAACGGCGGTACCGCGCTTATCAGGACAGCCTTCGCCACACGACTTTCGCCATGCCGTCCCAGGTAGCGGGCCACCTCTCCTCCACCGGTAGAATGACCGACATGAATGGCATTCTTCAGCTCAAGATGCGTTGTTAGGGCTGCTAGATCGTCTGCATAATGGTCCATGTCATGACCGTCGCTGGTTTGGCTGGATCGACCATGACCGCGTCGATCGTGGGCTATGACGCGATAGCCATGACTGAGGAAGAAAAGCATCTGTGTGTCCCAGTCGTCGGCCGAAAGGGGCCATCCGTGACTGAAAACGATAGGCTGACCTTTGCCCCAATCCTTGTAAAAGATCTCCGTGCCGTCTTTCGTCTTGATGCTGCTCATGTCGGTGTTTCCCTGGCTACTTTTGGGGGACTTGGATTTGGCTGACGATTCTTCGACAGCTACCGCATTTGCCGTCAGGCCTCCGAAGCCTGCGAGCGCGGCGCCGATCAGAACGGTTCGGCGAGCTGTAGAAGCGTGAGCTTGCGCTGACACGAAGCAATCCCTTCGAATTGAGAACGGAGAGATTGGATGGACGCCGTTGTTGGATTGTTAGCGCGCAATGACCTAGGACCCCAGTTAACCGAAGTTAATTCTGGTGAATCGCGACCGCGCCAGTGTCGAAGGTGGAAGCATCATCGAATGCAGGCGAGCATTTAAACGGTCACCGTAATCGCGTTCGGTTTGCTTAGCTCGCTAGTTGAGACGATAGTTCGGCCAACAACTTTTGTGCGGCCTTGAGATCGGCGGTGGCAAAGCCTTCTGTGAATCGCTCGTAGGTCGCAGAGAGCTCCGCATGCGCTTCCCCGAAGCGCCCAAGATCTCTCCGCAATCGGGCAAGACTTATCGACGTACGCAACTCCCAAGAGAGCGCTTTTTGGCGCCGCGCCCAACCAAGTGATTCGAGAAACAGCTTCTCCGCCGCAGCCTCACCGCCGTCAGAACGCACTAGATCGCCTTTAATCCGCAGCAATTCCGGCAGACACCAGCGCTCCTCGTTGCGTCGAGACTGTGCCAAAGCCCTGTTTATGATGACGCGTCCCTGTTCGATATCTCCGACAACGGCTAGGGCTTGGGCATATTCGGCCAGCGTCTCCGTATGGTAGAGGGAAAAACCGGCTTCGTGAAGCGCATCGATTGCGTTGAAAATCAACTTTAGACCAGTTTCGTAGTCGCCCGTCCCAACACGAAAATTACCTTTGAAGCGGCGCCCCATGATTCGCCACAAAGCCAGCCCATGTCTTTCAGAATGATCGACGAGCATCGTCACATTGCGTTCAGCCGCGATGGTGTCGCCGACAGAGAGCGTGAGTGGGCATGCCGCTGAGCCCAAGATATAACAGAGCGACAGCGAATGGCCCAGAGTCAGCGCGTGGTTCACTCCCGTTTCGAGTGTCCGTAAGGCTTGATCAGGAAATCCCATGATCCATAAGATGCGGGCGGCATAGGCGCTTGCCGCGACGGCTTGATCAAACTGAAATCGAACGGCATGCGATCTATTGTCGCCGCCGCCCTGCTGATTGGGGTTGCTGAACTCTGCCAAGTGATACGTCCTATTCTGCGAGTAGCTAAAGGTGCGGTCGAACAACTCCGAGCCTGTTGTCTATGATAAACGGTCGGAGTGTCTCGACTCCTGCTGGGATGGAGATGACACGTTGCGCCGGCATCCGCCTCCGCAATGCTCGGGCACCGGATCGAGACCGCCTTTGCCCCACGGGTGGCATCGTGCGAGACGCCGCAGCGCCATCCGCGATCCGCGAAGAAGGCCAAATCGGCTGAGCGCAACGTAGGCATACTCGGAGCAGGTGGGCTGATACAGGCAGCGGCTTGGCGCGATGGCATGCAATACGGGCGAGACGATCGCCTTGA
>JBEKPC010000243.1:0-7646 GCA_049521155.1 Bryobacteraceae bacterium | reverse complement strand
GAAGCCGGTGGTGAAGGAGACGGTTTATTTTAAGGTGGATCCGGGGACGGCTGGGGTGGTTTCGGGGAAGATTTTGTTTACGGGAAAAGCTGCGCCGGGGAAGACTATCGATATGTCGGAGGATCCGCAGTGCAATAAGCTGCATGCTACTCCGGTGGTCGATCGCGCGGTTGCGGTGAATAAGAATGGGACGCTGGCGAATGTTTTTGTGTACATCAAAGGTGGGTTGGAGGGGAAGAAATTTGCTCCTCCTTCATTCGCATCCGTGATGGATCAAAAGGGATGCTGGTTTGAGCCGCGGGTGCTGGGGATTCAGACGGGGCAGGAACTGGAGGTTACGAATTCCGATCCGGTGACGCATAATATTCATCCGCGGGCGCATGTGAACCGGGAATGGAATCAGAGCCAGGCGGAAGGGACGGCTCCGCTGGAACGCAAGTTTGCATGGCCGGAGATTATGATTCGGGTGAAGTGCAATATCCATAACTGGATGCATGCGTGGATTGGGGTGGTGGACAATCCTTACTTCGCGGTGACGGGAAGCGATGGAAATTTTGAGTTGAAAAATGTGCCTCCGGGAGAATATACGATTGAGGCGTGGCAGGAAGAGTTGGGCGTCGAGGATCTGCATGTTACCGTGGCGCCGTCGGGGAAGGCTGAGGTTGCGTTTACGTTCAAGGGAGAGTAGATGATGCATTCACTACCTGCAATTCATAACGCGATGTGGCCGGGGCTGGTGGGGAAGGGTCCTGATTCGGAGCCTCCGATCGATCTGGAGACGATGTTGAATTTGACGGCGGGGGCGGAGGTGGATGGCGTCAAATTCGATGGGGTCGATTTATTTCTGGCCGAGCCGCATACGGATGGGAATGCGGAGGCGCTGGCGGAGCTGGTTTCGAGCAAAGGGCTGCTGGTGGGATCGCTGGTGGCTCCGGTATGGGCGGCGACTGGCGGCGGGTCCGCGATGGGGAGTGAGGCGGAGCGCGGGGCATTTCTTACACAGGTGAAGAAGGCTTGCCTGATTGGCAAAAGGCTTCGCCAGTTGAAGATTCGGCCGACGGGCGTGGTGCGGATCGATTCGGCTTGCAGCGTTGAGGAGTGGCTGAAGGATCCGGAGGAGAATACGAAACGCATCGCGCAGACGTTTCGCGAGGCTTGTTCCATCGCTGAGGATTACGGGGAACGGCTGGCGGCGGAGGGCGAGATTTGTTGGGGCGGGATGCATAGCTGGCGGAGGAATTTGCAACTGCTCGAAATGGTGGGGCGGCCGGAGACGCTGGGGTTTCAGGCGGACATGGCGCATACGATGCTGTTCACGATGGGGCACAACGCGCCGGAGGATCGAGTGGACGGGGTCCTCGAACTGGCATATGCCGAGGTGGCGAGCGCGCTGCGGCCGTGGACGATCGATTTTCATGTGGCGCAGAACGATGGGACGGTGAAGGGCGCGGGGTCGCACGACAATACGGGGAGGCATTGTCTGCCGTACGATGCGGAGGGGAAGCTGGATATCGTGAGGGATGCGGGGGTTTGGCTGAGGGATGACAACGGGCACTTGACGAAGGCGATCCGGCATATTTGCTGGGATGGGTGTATGTTCCCGAACGCGGTGATGATGGATCCGGCGACTTGGAACGACGTTCTGAAGGTGATGATCGCGGTTCGGGATGCGCACGGGTGGGATTGATGAAGAAGAATTTGAATGTCGGGATGGTGGGGTATGGGTTCATGGGTCGGACCCATTCCAATGCATTTGCGAAGGCGGGGCAGTTTTTCGATTTGCCGTTTCGTCCGGTGCCGAAGGCGGTGTGCGCACGGAATCGGGAGCGGGCGGAGGCGTTCGCGGCGAATTGGGGATACGAGCGCGTGGAGACGGATTGGCGGCGGATGGTGGAATCGGCGGAGATTGATTTAATCGATATTGCGAGTCCGAACGATACGCATCTGGAGATCGCGGTGGCGGCGGCGCGGGCGGGAAAGATGGTGATGTGCGAGAAACCGCTGGGCCGGAATGCGGCGGAATCGGAGCTGATGACGGATGCGGTGGAAGAGGCCGGCGTCGCGAATATGGTTTGGTACAACTACCGGCGCGTACCCGCAGTGGTGCTGGCGAAACAGTTGATCGACGAAGGGCGGCTGGGGCGGATTTTTCATTATCGGGCAAAATTCCTTCAGGATTGGACGATTTCGAGCGAGCTGCCGCAGGGTGGCGAAGGCTTGTGGCGGCTGGACAGGAGCGTGGCGGGAAGCGGCGTGACGGGAGATTTGCTGGCGCACACGATCGACACGGCGATGTGGCTGAACGGCGGGATCGACGAAGTGTCGGCGATGACGGAGACGTTTATCAAGAGCCGCAAGCATAACTTGAGCGGGAAGCTGGAACCGGTGGAAATCGACGATGCGAGCCTGGCGCTGGCGCGGTTTCGAAACGGGTCCTTGGCGACGTTCGAGGCGACCCGGTACGCGCGGGGGCACAAGGCGCTTTACGCGCTGGAGATTAACGGAGAGAACGCGTCGATCTTGTGGGATTTGCACGATCTGCACCGGCTGGAATTTTTCGACCACAAGGACGAGGGGCTGACGCGGGGATGGAAGAGCATCCATATTACGGATCGGGAACATCCTTATATGTCGCATTGGTGGGTGCCGGGGTTGCAGATCGGATATGAGCATACGTTCATCCATCAGGTGGCGGACTTTCTGACGGCGGTGGGCGAGGGGAAGATCGCGTCGCCAACGTTTCGAGAGGCGCTGGCTACCGAGGATGTGACGGACGCAGTATTGGAATCGGCGGCGGAAAAGAAATGGGTCAAGGTGCGGGAGCGGATATGAAACTTGTCATGTTGATGGTGTTGGCGATTGGCGCGTATGGGCAGACTCCGGCGCCACTTCAGGAGAGTGGATTCGTGCCGATTTTCGACGGCAAGACGCTGACGGGGTGGGATGGGGATCCTCTGTTCTGGCGGGTGGAAGACGGCGCGATTGTCGGGCAGACGCTGGTGGACCGGCAGCCGAAGCAGAATACGTTTCTGATTTGGAGAGGCGGGCATCCGGCGGATTTCGAGTTGAAGGTGAAATTCAAACTGACGGGCTTTAACAGCGGGATTCAGTATCGCAGCGCGGAACTGCCGGATATCAAGTACGCGATGAAGGGCTATCAGGCGGACATGGACGGCGAACAGAAATATACCGGTCAGATCTACGAAGAGCGCATGCGAGGGTTCCTCGCGCTACGCGGGCAGTTCAGTTATGTAGGTGACGGGAAGAAGCCGGGGGTGGTGGGGTCGCTGGGCGATGAGGCGGAGTTGAAAGCTCTGATTAAGGGCGACGGATGGAACGATCTGCACATTATCGCGCGGGGAAATACTCTCATCCAGATCCTGAATGGGCGGGTGATGAGCATGCTGATCGACGACGATACGGCGAATCGGAAGATGGAGGGGCTGATCGGGATCCAGGTGCATAAAGGGCCTCCGATGAAGATTGAGGTGAGGGAGATTCGGTTGAAGAAGTTGTAGTCATTGCGGAGGCTCTGTGCTGCGAAAATAGGTTTGCAGCAAAGCCGTACACCAGCCGCGAGTTGATCAAGCTGGCCGAAGACTTGAGCATTCGCGTGTCGCGTGGGTGAACGGATGGACGCGGAAAGTGCTTCGCACCCCCCGCGGCTCGATAGTGCGCTAAGGTTTATGTTTTCGCGGCCATTGCTTTGGGCGTGGGCTGGGTGTGGCCCAGGATTGCGTGGGGCTCGTATGCGCTTTCTAGTGCGGCGACTTCGTCGGGGGTGAGCTTCACGTCGACGGCTGCGATCAATTCGCTCAATTGCTGCGTCTTCGTTGCGCCTATGATGGGCGCGGTTACACCGGGGGCTTGCAGAATCCAGGCGCAGGCGATTTGAGCCGCTGGGATGCCGCGCTTCTGCGCTACCTCTTGAACGGTATCGGCGATCGTGAAATCGGATTCCTTAAAATAGAGCTGCTTGGCGAAAGTGTCCCCTGCAAAGCGCTGAGTCGAGCCGCCTTCCCGGGTGCGCGAACCGGTAAGAAATCCGCGGGCGAGAGGACTCCACGGCAACACGGCCAGTCCCTGATCGATGCAAAGGGGGATCATTTCGCGCTCCTCTTCGCGATAGACGAGGTTGTAATGATTCTGCATGCTGAGGAAGGAATGCCAGCCGTTTTGCCGCGCCGTGAAGAGAAATTTTGCGAGCTGCCAGGCGGCCATGCTGCTGGCGCCGAGATATCGCACCTTCCCGGCGCGGACCAGGGAATCGAGGGCTTCGAGGGTCTCTTCGATCGCCGGCAGGGGATCAAAACGATGGATCTGGTAAAGATCGACGTAATCCATCTGGAGGCGCCGCAAAGAGTTTTCGCAGGCTTCAATGATGTGCTTCCGGCTGAGGCCTCGACGGTTCGGACCGGGGCCCATCGGCCCGTGAACTTTGGTCGCGACCACGATGTCGTCGCGGGAGGCCATGTCTTTCAAATGCGCGCCGGTGATTTCTTCGCTTAAGCCGGCCGAGTAAACGTCGGCAGTATCGAAGAAATTCACGCCGGCATCGAGTGCGATTTTGAAATGCTCCCGCGCATCTTCCTTATTTACATGCCACCCTTTTGTACCGCTGGCCCAGGAAGGAATGTCGCCACCTCCGTAGCTCATGCAGCCGAGGCAAAGCCTCGAAACGGTAACTCCGGTCCTGCCTAACGTTGTGAATTGCATAATTTCGAAATGAAAACCTAGTTTAGCGATCTAAAGGGTCGGAACTCCATGTTACTATGGCCGTGAATCGGGAGGCCGCGCTCGGCCATGCTCGTTTAGGCATTCTTCGGCGACGCCGCTTGCCGGGAATCCTAATCGGCGATTCGCTTGGGTCGATGCGGTTGAGCATAATCTGGCCGTTACTGCGGCGCGGCGGAGGCTGCAAATGGCTGATAAAAAAGGGGAATTGGACCTCGTTGTGTACTCGTGCTGCGGTGCGTCATAATGACTAGTTGGATCAGGACAGATCGGAATAGGGTTTTATGTCTGGGTGTTCGAAAGGTCTGAGTGCGGATCTCCGGTCTCAGTATCGATCACAGCTCCCCGTGGAGAAGCTCTCGTTCGCGACCGGCGTTGGGTTCCGTTCAACCTAACGCGCGGGGTGGTTCGGTCGATCCGCTGATTGCCGCAAGGCCGGCAGGACTGAATACGGAAAGCGTCCTGATGCACGAGTTGGAATCGCTCGAATGGCGTATCGGGCGCCTCGAGAAGGTTGCGGTCATCCGGTTGACGAAGTGGGTGGGCAAGTGGATTACCATGCTCTATCAAAGGCTGGGGCACATGCTGCTTCGCACGCCTTTGGCGGGCGCCATTCACAAGCTGATGGGCCACATTGCGCCGGAAGAAGAATACCGCCGCTGGCTGATGGTGCATCGGTGGAGTCCGTGCGGACGCAATCCTATCCGCATTGGCAGTTGCTGATTTCCTGCGATGGAGATCCGGGCGATGAAGTACTTACTTACTTGGAAGCATGTGCACGGGAGGAGCCGCGTATACAGTGTATTTCGGGCGAGCGGGGCGGGATTTCTTCCACGTTGAACCGGGGACTTTATGCCTCCTCCGGAGCCTACACCGCATTCCTCGACCAGGATGACGTGCTGGAACAGACGGCTCTCGGCCACGTGGCATCGGCGATTCTGGACGACCAGCCGGATATTCTTTATACCGACGAGGATTATATCGATGAGCATGGGGAAGCGCAGTTGCCTATGTTCAAGCCGGCGTGGTCGCCCGCGCTGCTGCTTTCCGGGATGTATCTTTACCACCTGCTGGTGTTGAATACGGATCGGGCAAAAGCGATTGGCGGGTTTCGATCCCCTCATGACGGCGCCCAGGATTACGATATTGTTTTGCGCCTGACCGACCGCAGCGTTAACGTGGTGCATATCCCGAGGATTCTTTACCACTGGCGTCAGCACCCGGGCTCGACGGCGCTGAATCATCGCGCTAAGCCATACTCTCATGTCGCCGGGCTGAAGGCGCTGGAGGAGACGGTTTCGCGGCGTCAATTCAAAGCCACCGTGCGGGATGGATCGAGCCCCAACAGCTACCGGCTGCGTTATTCATTTTCCAGCGAGGATTCAGCGGCGCTCATTATTCCCACCAGGAATCCGAAGCTGCTCTCGCGCATGCTGGCCTCTCTTGACGCGCGGCATAACGAGCTGCGGGTGAAGCTTCATGTGATCCTGCACTGCCAGGGCGGGGAGGCTGATGCGGAAATCGCATCCATCGCGCAAAAGTACAATGCACGTCTTATCGAGTATCGCGGACCGTTCAGCTTCGCTCTGATGAATAACCTGGCTGTGGCGGGCATTTCGAGTCCGTATCTTGTCTTCCTGAATGACGACCTGATTATCCCAGGCGACGGCTGGCTTGACGATTTGTGCGCACCGTTCCTGCGGGCGGAGGTGGGCATCGTGGGCGCGCAACTAAACTACCCCGACGGCACCATCCAGCACTCGGGGATCGTGATGGGGGTCGCCGATGGAGTCGGGCACGCCGGCCGCTTCCAGTTGGGGAGCCCTTTCTGGCCGTGGCTCGGGATGACTCGCAATGTCTCCGGAGTGACGGGAGCGTGCCTGGCGATTCGGCGCAGCCTGTTCGGGCAACTGGGCGGCTTCGATGCCCGTTTCCCGAATAACTACAATGACGTGGATTTGTGTCTGAAAGCGCAGCGCGCGGGGTCCGAGATTGTTCTCAGTTGTGACTCTCCTCTTTGCCATGAGGAAGGGAGCACGCGCCGAACCGGCACCGATTTGCGCGAAAGAATCGCCATCTGGACGAAGTGGGGAAATGTGCTGGAGCAGGCCGACTATTTCTATAGCCCAAATCTTTCCCGCCGGTTGGAGACAATCGATCTGGCAGCCCCGTACGCGTCATGACCGCGCTTTCAATTCCAGACGAATAAAATGCCGATCCAATTATTTGGACACCTGCAGGACCTCAGCGAGCTACTGCACGAGCTGCCATGGTGGCCCGGCGCGATCTACCGTTAGTCTCCTTTGGTGTCCACGTGGCACACGCGCCCACGCGTCCCGTGTCGACACTCGCACCGATAGCAATGAAACCCATTTAATCCAAGCATGGGGTGTCAAGTGCGCCACATTTGCTGTGGGGCTCGGGCCTACACATCGCACAGGGACACAGCTCGCTTCAGCCCTTCTGCCGGGTCTCTTGTCGGAATGAATTCCTGGCCTACGTAGCCTGTGTATCCGATCTCAATGAGCGTTCGCATTATGGCGGGGTAGAAAATTTCTTGGGTCTCATCTAATTCTCCGCGGCCGGGGACTCCGGCGGTGTGGATATGGCCGATTAGATCGCGATATTGGCTCAGGCGGCGGATGATGTCGCCGTTCATGATGGCTACGTGGTAAATGTCGAACAGCAGCTTCACGTTTGGGGAGCCCACCTGCATTACGATTTGGGCGCAGTAATCGATATCTTCGCCCTGATAGCCGGGATGGCCTTTCATGGGGTTGGAATCGTCACGGGTGTTGAGTTGTTCCAGGCAGACGGTGACGCCGCGAGGCTTGGCGTAGCTGGCCAGCTCGCGCAGGTCCCCGCCGATCGCTTCGAGCAGCGCCTGCAGCGCGGCGGGCTCTGCCTGGCGG
>JBEKPC010000242.1:0-5658 GCA_049521155.1 Bryobacteraceae bacterium | reverse complement strand
TTTCCCGCGCACGCCGGCCTCCCAGGTCGAGGTCACCACCTGTTGCAGAGGCGGGTCCGAGGAGAGTGAATTCGGCAGACTGCAAGGGTCGCTGGGATCGGCGCAGCCAAGTTCAATGGAAGTCGGAGCGCGGCTGCCCTGGGCGTAGCTGCCGTAAATATTCACGGTCTTGCTCGGACTCCAGGTTAACCCGACGGAGGGATTGAATCGCTGAAACACATAATCGCCGTCGAGCGACCCAGGTCCCGCGATCGGATTCAGGTAGTCGGTATTGTTGATCGTGGACCGGTTGTAGCGCCCGGAGACCGTCAGGTTCACCGTCTTCGCCAGGGTCAGCGTGTCCGTAAAGTAAAGGCTCCAGTTGGGCGTGACGCCATGCAGAGCGACTTGCGAATCCACGGGAGACCCACCCGCGCTGGTCGAGCCGTCCTGCCAGGCAGGAACGCTGGTCAGAGTGTAGTTGGGATTGACATATGCGTACCCGGTGGTCTGCGTGTAATCGACGCTGCCATGGTCCCATAGCGCGCCGGCTGTGAACTGGTTCCGCAAGCTCCCCGTCGAAGAAATCTTCGTAATCTGGCCGGAAAATCCGTAGTCGTTTTCCACTTCTTTCGAATAAATATTGACGCCGTCGCAGGTCTGGTCCGGATCGCCCAAGGTCAACGCTTCCGCGATGCAGCTCCACTTCGGAAACGGCGTGTTCGAGATATTGGCGCCGCTGGTCGGGAAACCGGAATAACCCGCCGCACTCAGAGTAGCCTGTTCCGCCGCGGTAGGCTGATAGATCAACCCGCCGATCGCGTCCGAATTGAAATTGGCATCGATCCCTTCCGTGCGGATGTTCCGGAACCATGCGTTTCCGGAAAACGTCAGCGTGTCGCTAAAATCGTGCTTCGCGATCAGATTGAAGGAAGGAGAACGGTCCGCGGTGCTGTCCGGAATCGAATAGACGCTCGAATAGCTGTACTGGAGTAGTCGGTAATCTTGCAGGCCATTGCCGATCATGGTGTTGTACGCGTACGACATGGTGAAGGAAAGATCCGTCTTGTCGGTGCGCCACCCGAGCCGCCCAAATCCCTGCCGGACGTCCGAAGGCGAATCGAAACGCCATCCCGATTCATGGAATCCAAGGCCCGAAAAAAACCAGTTGAATCCCCTCGCTTTGCCGCCGCCCCATTCTCCTTCCGCCTCCTTTCGCCCACTGGCGCCGTAGATCAATCTGACCACCGGACCCGGATTTGTCAGCCCACTTTTCGTCTGCACCGATAGCGCGCCGCCGAGTGTGTTGAGGCCAAAAAGAGGATTCGAGCCCGGCATCAGTTCGATTTCGGAGATCGCATCTTTAGGGATCAGATCCCAGCTCACCACGTCGCCAAACGGCTGATTTTGGCGCACACCATCCACATAAACCGAAATTCCCTCCGGCGTTCCGAGCAGCGGAGAAGCGGTGTAACCGCGATAATTCACGTCGGGCTGGAACGGATTCTCCTGCATTTCGTTAATATAGACGCCATTCAAACGACGGTTCATGAAATCGCCCAATTCGAGCGCGCCGCTGTTCTCAACGTCGGCCGCCGTCGCGGTCTGGACCGGCCCGGCAATCTGGTTGATCGCGAGGTCAGTTCCGGCTAGCGGCGTGGAGGCGACTACATCGACCCTGCTCCTGGCTCCTGCCAAACCAAGCGTGATGGTGCGCAAAATCGGCGTCGCGCCCTGCACGTCAATATCCAGGGACCTGGTTGCGAACCCGCTCCTCGATACCTGGACCCGGTAGCGGCCAAAAGGCAGTCCCACGAAATCGTACGTCCCACGCGCGTCCGTCTGAAAGATTTTCTCGACTCCATTGCTCAGATTCCGCAGCGTTCCCGAGGCCTCCACCACTGCGCCGGACGGATCCTTCACGGCAATCCGGATTTCGCCGGCCGGCGGCTGCGCCTGAAGAAGAGCGCAAGCGAGAAAGAAAGAGACTGCCCCTCGTTTTAGAGGGGTTCCAAGCGAGCCCATATACGTATATTCCGGGAGCCGACCTTTTGTTCAACGTTTTTCAAAAATACAGTGAACAAAACGAAGGGTGCCAGAATATACAGTGTAGATAGTCCATGCCGCCGCGTTTCACAGATCTGACCGTCTTGCCGGCCCTCGAAGCCGCATCGGCTAGCGAGCGCGCCCCACAGGATCACCTGGCGGATCTGGTGGTGAGCTTCTTCGATCAATGCAGAGACCCTTTGCTGCGTTACCTGGCGAGCTTTGGTCTGGCGCCTCAAGATAGCGAGGAGGTTCTACAGGAAGTATTTCTTTCGCTATTTCAGCATCTTGATCGTGGCAAGCCGCGAGACAATATTCGCGGCTGGCTGTTTCGGGTGGCGCACAATCTGGCGTTGAAACGGCGCTCGCGGACCCGCCAGGATTTGGATTCGCGTGCGGAAGCAGCGGCCGTGGAGTTCGCTATCGACCCCGCGCCAAACCCGGAGCATCAACTGGTGAACCGGCAGACGCAACAGCGTCTCTTGGCAGTCGTCGATGCGCTGCCCGAACAGGATCGCCGCTGTCTTTTTCTGCGGGCCGAGGGCTTGCGTTATCGGGAAATCGCTGAGATTCTCGATATGTCGCTCGGCGCTGTATCGATTTCCCTGGCCCGATCTTTGGCGCGTATCGCGCGTTCCGCGGAACGGTGAACTTTATGAAGTTCGACCAACATTTACCCGACCAACAGTTGCTTCTGGACGTTGAGGGAGAGCTCTCGCCGCACGAAGAAAGACTCGCACGGGCGCATCTTTCAGGTTGCTGGAAATGCCGCGCCCGCCGTCAGGAACTGGAGAACGCGATTACCGGCTTCGTTCGCGTCTACCAGCGGGAATTCGATGAAAAATTACCACCCGCGGCCGGTCCGCGCGCTTTGCTAAAGGCCCACCTCGCCGAGCTTTCCGCGAACGGGGTGCGCCGCGGCGCGGGCTGGTTCACCTACCCACGCGCGTTCGCTTCGGCCGCCGCTCTCTGTTGTTTGTTGGCTTTTGGCTTCATGATGGAGCGCCAGAGTGCGTCGCGCCGGCACGTCTTGATCGTCTCGATCCCGGATTCGCGGCTCACCCCTGGCGCGACTCTCCTAGCGAGCAGACCAGCCGTTTGCGCGCAGGAGAATATCAAAAATAAAGCCGTCCCCGTAGCGCTGCAACGGAAGGTGTTCGAACAATATGGAATTACCGGGGCCGATCCACGGGCTTATGAGGTCGACTACCTCGTCACGCCCGCGCTCGGAGGAGCGGATGATATTCATAATCTTTGGCCCCATTCTTATGCGCACACCGTTTGGAATGCTAGGGTAAAAGATGCTTTAGAGGATCGGCTCCGGGACATGGTTTGTGATGGAAGCATCGATTTGGCGGAGGCGCAGACCGAAATCGCCTCCAATTGGATCGCTGCGTATAAGAAGTACTTCCATACCGATCAGCCGCTGCCGGAACACTGCGATCGGTGTGTCGAGTAAGATGCGCTAGAGGAGAGTAGATGAAATATTTCGTTGTTGGCCTGTCGTTATTGCTGGCAGCTTGTTCACACCCGGCCGAGAAAGCAACAATCGAGAAGCCGGGCGGTTACAGAATCTATATTACAAACGAGATTTCGGGCGACTTGAGCGTCATTGATTCCACCTCGTTCGACGTGATCGCAACGGTTCCTCTGGGCAAAAGGCCGAGAGGAATTCATCCGAGTCCCGATGGCAAGACGCTCTATGTTGCTTTGAGCGGATCGCCGCCCGCGCCTCCAGGAGTGGACGAAAGCACCCTTCCCCCACCGGACCATAGCGCAGACGGAATTGGCGTGGTGGATGTCGCAACCAACAAGCTGGTACGAATGCTGAAGGCCGGGTCCGATCCCGAGAATTTCGACGTTTCGTTGGACGGGAAGACAATTTACGTATCGAACGAAGACGCCAGCGGCGTAAGCTTTATCGACGTGGCCGCAGGGGAGCTAACGAAGACGATTAAGACCGGCGAAGAACCGGAGGGTGTAAAAGTAAACCTGGACGGAAAACTCGTTTATTCAACCAATGAAGAGGATGGTACCGTTTCGGTCATCGACGCGGCTGCGGGGACTTTGGTCAAGACTTTCAAAGTGGGTCGCCGTCCACGCAACATCGTCTTCATGCCGGACGGACAACATGCCTATGTGAACGCGGAGAACGACGGAGGAATTGTCCTGTTCGATCCGCTCAAGTATAAAGAGATTCAACCCATCAAGCTCGGCACGCCAGGAGAGATTAAGCCGATGTACCTGCTGCTTTCGCCGGACGCATCGAAGCTGTACGTAAGCACCGGGCGCGCACACAAAGTGTTTATCGTCGATACCGCAACCAACGCGCCGACCGGATCGTTCGAAGTGGGGCAACGCCCCTGGGGCATGGCATTCTCGCCCGATGCGAAGCTCTTGTTCACAGCCAATGGTCCGTCGAACGATGTTTCGGTAGTCGATCTGGCCACGCAGACAGTGACAAAAAAAATTAAGACCACGGGCGGCCCCTGGGGTGTGGTGGTATTGGCGCCGCGTTGAAGCAGCCGATCTTTTGTAGACAGGCTACACAATATGTAGTAGACTGGCTACACAATGATTCCAAAGCCGGCCCGTGTCGAGTTTCTGCAAGGCACGCTCGACCTCCTGATCCTGCGCACGCTGTTGGCTGGACCCACCCACGGGCACGCGGTCGCCAAACATATTCAGAGGACATCGGAAGACCTGCTCCAGGTGGAGACGGGCTCCCTATATCCGGCGCTGCACCGTCTGGAAGCGAAAGGCTGGATTGCGGCGTCCTGGGAACTGTCTGACAAGGGTAAGAGGGCAAAATACTATCGCCTCACCGCGCTGGGCCGCAAGAAGCTAGTCACCGAGCAATCGAAATGGACGGCCTTCGCGCGCGCCATGGGATTGATCCTGAATCCGGCAGACCAGGAGGGACAGTGACCGAATTTCTTCGGAAATTGAAGTGGCTGGCGCAGCGCCGCCGCAAGGAAGATGAGCTGCGCGAGGAACTGCAATTCCATATCGATGAAGAGGCGGACCAGCAGGGGCTGCCGGAAGTGGAAGCGCGGCGGGAGCTTGGAAATCTGACGCGGCTGCGGGAAGAAACGCGGTCGGCGTGGGGATGGACACTGCTCGAGCAATTCGCGCAGGACTTGCGCTACGCGTTCCGGACCATGCGCGCGAGCAAATTGTTTTCTGTGCTGGCGATCCTTTCACTGGGGCTGGGCATTGGAGCGAACACCGCGATCTACAGCTTCATGGACGCGATTCTTTTGCGCTCGCTGCCGGTGGCCGATCCCGAGTCGCTGGTGGTGCTCAACTGGCACTCCAGGCAGGTGGCGCAATGGCACAGTTTCGTGATGCACTCGATCAGCGGAAGCACTTTCGACGATCCCAAGTCGGGTACGGTGGCAGGCATTTTTCCGTATCCTGCGTACGAGCTGTTTCAGAAGAACGACTCGATTTTTTCCAGTGCGTTCGCCTATCATCCGGCGTTCGATCTGAATGTGACTTTCAAAGGACAGGCCGATGTGGCGAACGGCGAATACGTTTCGGGCGATTATTTTCGCGGGCTCGCAGTTAACCCAGCCGCCGGGCGGCTGATCATTCCCGTCGACGACCGCGCAGGTGCGCCGGAGATCGCGG
>JBEKPC010000241.1:0-5722 GCA_049521155.1 Bryobacteraceae bacterium | reverse complement strand
ATCTTATGGGATCGATCCCAAAGTCCTTTCGTCGACGCAATACATATAGTTCACGCCGCTAGGCTTCTGAGGGCCTCCGAAAGCTCAGGACCACCGTAGTACGACATTTCCCGGCCAGGGAAAAAACTGTCAAAGAAGCCCGGTGATCGAACTCCTTCTGGTTCGAGAGTATACGAGGGAATGCAAGGTAGAGTCCAGCAATGGCGCTAAGTGGCAAAAGCGAAAGGAGATAGAAATCTCTTTTGTGCGGTGATGGCCAGAAATGCCCATGCGATAGGTATCTAACGATATATATGGATGGTCTTTCGACAATCTGATGGTTTCTTAACGATTTTCTTACGTCGATGATTTAACATGAAAAGAGCCCCTGTAGAGCCTTCGTGCGTTATCATGATTCATCGATTCTTTGGCAAATTTTTATGCGTGGTGGGATTTGTCTGCCTGATGGGGCGGAGCGCCTCCGCGCAGGCGCTTACCTGGGAGCAGGTGCAGCAGAAATTCGAGGCGGCGAATCCTACTCTTCGGGCCGGGCAGTTGAACATCGACGAATCGAAGGCCCAGGAAATCACGGCGTTTTTACGGCCGAACCCAGACATTAGCCTTGGTTTGGATCAGATCAATCCTTTTACAACGAATCCCTACCGGCCGTTTGCGTACCTCCAGCCGGGCTTTGCGGCCAGCTATTTATACGAGCGGGGGCACAAACGGGACCTGCGCAAGGAGAGCGCGGTTAAGGGCACCGGGATCGCCGAAGCGACGCAGGACGATTTGCGACGCACGTTGACCTACACGCTGCGAAACGCGTTTGTGCAGACGCTGCAGGCGAAGGCGGTTCTCGCGCTGGCGAAGGAGAATCTCGAATACTACGACAAACTACTCGATGTTAACCGAGTGCGCTTCAAGGCCGGCGACATTGCCGAGGTCGACATGGATCGGCTGGAAAATCAGCGCATTCAGTACTTGTCCGATATTCAAAACGCCACGGTGAGCCTGCGCACGGCGAAGATCATGCTGCTTCAGATGTTGAACGACCGGACGGCGATCGACAACTTCGACGTCACCGGCCCCTACGACTTCACCACGAACATTCTTCCGCTCGAAGAGTTTCGCACGATCGCGCTGGCCACCCGCCCCGATCTGCGCGCCGCGGTGGAAACGGTGGATAAGGCGCATACCGATCACAAGCTGGCGGAAGCAAATGGAACCACCGATCCTACGTTCAGCATCGACTTCGGGCGCCAGCTTGGCGATCCAACATATGTCGGGTTCAGCGTGGATTTTCCGCTGCGCATTTTCGACCGGAATCAGGGCGAAAAGCTGAGGACGCAGATCGACATCACGCGCACAGAGCGTCTCCGCGATGCCGCGCAAGCGCAGGTTTATAGCGACGTGGATTCCGCGTACGTGACGCTGATGGGCACGGTGAACCTGTTGCAGCCTTATAAGGCGACTTATCTGGCCCGCGCCCTCAAGGTCCGCGACACGATCGCGTTTTCCTACCAGCATGGGCAGGCTTCGCTGCTCGATTTCCTGAATGCGCAAAGCGATTACCGGAGTATTCAACTGAATTATCTGAATCTGATTGGTTCCTTCCTCAGTGCCGCGAGCCAGGTGAATCTTGCTGTGGGAAAAGAGGTCATTCAATGAGACGAGCTTTGGCGGCAGTGACCGTTTTATTTCTCATGCTCGCTGCAT
The DNA here is from genome assembly GCA_049521155.1 of Bryobacteraceae bacterium. Classification (GTDB taxonomy): domain Bacteria; phylum Acidobacteriota; class Terriglobia; order Bryobacterales; family Bryobacteraceae; genus Palsa-187. Next base: position 4,027 of record JBEKPC010000241.1, on the reverse strand, counting down.
GCGGCAAGAAGGATGAGGCGGCCAATCCCAAAGCGGAGGCTCCTCCTCCGGCGAAAGTGGAGCAGGAGGGCGACGCGAACCTTGTCAAGGTCGACCATCCTGACCAGTTTCCGCTGGCGACGGCCGGCAAGCATAGCGCGGCTCCGGAGTTAAGTGTTACCGGGGTGGTGAATCCGGACGTGGCGCGGCAGGTGCCGGTGATCTCGCTGGCATCGGGACGGGTGGTCGAAGTAAATGCCCGCATCGGGGACGATGTGAAGAAAGGCCAGTTGCTGTTCAAGGTGCAGAGCACGGATATCTCCGGCGCATTTTCCGACTATCGCAAGGCCAAGGTAGCGGAGCAGTTGGCGAAGGTGCAACTTGATCGCGCGAAGCTTCTGTACGAAAAGGGCGCGATCGCGCAGAAAGATTTTGAAGTCGCGCAGAGCGCCGAGGATAGCGCGGTGGTCGATCTGGAAACCACGACAGAGCATCTCAAACTGCTGGGCAGCGATACGGCGCACCCGACGGGAGTAGTGGACGTATTTGCTCCGATTTCAGGAGTTATTATCGAGCAGAACATTACGCCGTCCGGGGGCGTGAAGACGCTGGATAATTCGCCCAATCTGTTCACCATCGCCGACCTTTCCACGGTCTGGATTATCTGCGACGTCTATGAGAACGACTTGCCGATCGTGCGCACGGGCGAGTACGCCGATATTCATCTGACCGCCTATCCCAACCTGGTGCTGAAGGGACGCATCAGCAATATCGGTGCGGTTCTGGATCCTAGTATCCGCACCGCCAAAGTACGGTTGGAGGTGGCGAATCCGGGTGTGCTGCGGGTAGGCATGTTCGTTACAGCGACGTTCCATGGAATTTCGCAGGAAGTGCGCACGACCGTTCCGGCGGATGCGGTGCTGCATCTTCACGATCGCGACTGGGTATACGTACCCGCCGGAAACGGACGATTCCGCCGTCTCTCCGTGGTTGGCGGCGCGACAGTGCCGGGCAATTTGCAGGAGATCGTGTCCGGTCTGAAGCCGGGCGATCAGGTGGTCACGAATGCACTGGTTCTTCAGAACGCAGTGGAGCAGCAATAGATGATCCGCGGGCTGGTAGATTTTGCGCTTAATAATCGCGTTCTGATTCTGGCGATGGCGCTGCTCCTATTTATCTGGGGCATCATTTCGTTTCGCAGCCTGCCTGTGGAAGCGTATCCGGACGTGGCGAACAACTACGTCAACATCATCACGCAATGGCCCGGGCGCGCGGCGGAGGAAGTGGAGCAGCAGGTCACGGTGCCGCTCGAAATCGTGATGAACGGCATCCCGCACCTGACCTCGCTGCGATCGACTTCGCTGTTCGGCCTGTCGAGCGTGACGATGGTGTTCGACGACGAATCTGACAACGATTGGAATCGCGCCAAAGTGCTGGAGCGGCTTCAGCAGGTTACTTTGCCGACTGGATTGCAGCCGCAAATGGGTACCGACTGGAGCCCGGTGGGCCAGATTTATTTCTTCACGCTGCATAGCACCAATCCTCAGTTCGACATTATGGACCTCAAATCGATCGAGGATTGGTTCGTCGAAAAGCAGTTCAAATCCGTGCCCAACGTGGTGGATGTGTCGAGCCTGGGCGGCATGACCAAGGAGTATCAGGTCCGGCTGGATCCGAATAAATTGATTGCGTATGGGCTGAGCATCGCGCAGGTGGAGCAGCAGCTTACCAACAACAATGTCAACGCCGGCGGCAGTTTTATCGAATCCGGATTGCAGCAGGTGAACGTGCGCGCAGTGGGACTGGTGAAAACGGTGAAGGACATCGAAGACACCGTCATCACCACGAAAAACGGGACTCCGATTAAGGTCAAGGATATCGCCGTGGTCGCGCAGGGACCCAAGATCAGGCTGGGCCGGAACGGCAAAGCCATTCATAAGGTGAACGGCGAGATTCTCGACAACGACGACGTGATTGAAGGCATCGTTCTGTTGCGCAAGGGCGCCGAAGGCGACGCGACACTCGAAGGAATTCACGAGAAAGTGAAGGAGTTGAACGGAACTCCGGGTCATCCAGGGCTGCTGCCGCCGGGCGTGACGGTGGTCCCATTTCTGGATCGCAGCGACCTGGTGCACTTCACCACACACACCGTGCTGCATAACCTTACCGAGGGCATTATTCTGGTCGCGGTGATTCTGTTTGCGTTTCTGGGCAACATTCGGGGCGCGCTGATAGTCTCCATGACGATCCCGTTCGCGTTGTTGTTTGCGTCGACCTGCCTGAAGCTGAAGGGCATTCCGGCGAATCTTCTGTCACTGGGCGCGCTGGATTTCGGAATGGTGGTGGATGGAGCGGTGGTGATGGTAGAGAACATTCTGCGCCACCTGGGCCGCCGCGACGGAGCAGGGAAACCGCCGCGACAACAGATTGCGGAGGCTGCTCATGAAGTCCAGCGGCCAGTCTTTTATGCGATCGGCATCATTATTACCGCCTACATTCCCATTTTCACGCTGCAACGAGTCGAAGGCCGATTATTCAAGCCGATGGCCTGGACCGTCGCATTCGCGCTGTTGGGCGCCTTGATTTTTTCGATGCTGCTGGCGCCTGTGCTGGCGAGCTTTCTGTTTCCCAAAGGCGCGAAAGAGTGGCATAACCCGCTGATGATGTTTTTCACGCGCGTCTACCGGTTCACGCTCGATAAGGCGATCCGCTGGCGCTACGTGACGGTGGGTATCGCTCTATTGGCGTTTGCCGGCGCGCTGCTGCTCAGCCAGAGAATCGGCAGCGAATTTCTGCCTCACCTCGATGAAGGCGCCATTTGGGTGCGCGGCACGCTCGCGCCCTCGACCGGCCCAACGGAAGGCGAGCGGCTGGCGAATCAGGCGCGAGTGATCCTTGCTTCCTTTCCCGAAGTCACCGTCGCGACCAGCCAGGTGGGCCGTCCGGACGATGGAACGGATACCACCGGCTTCTTCAACACCGAATATTTTGTCGACCTGAAACAGAAGGAAGAATGGCGCCCGGTGTTCGACCAGGACAAGGAAAAACTGATCGCCGCGATGAGCCGCGAGCTCGACAAACTTCCCGGCGTGATCTGGAATTTCTCGCAGCCTATTTCGGACAACATGGAAGAAGCGGTGAGCGGCGTCAAAGGCGAGCTCGCGATCAAACTGTTTGGCGACAACCTGAAGACGCTGGAAGAGAAGGGCGAACAAATCGTCGACGTGATGCGGCGCATTCAGGGCATTCAGGATCTCGGTTTGTTTCGCGTGCTCGGCCAGCCCAACTTGAACCTGACCGTCGACCGCGCCAAGGCCGCGCGATTCGGTATCAATGTCGCCGACGTGCAGGATGCGATCCAGACCGCGGTGGGCGGCAACGCTCTCACCCAGGTGCTGCAAGGCGAACAGCGCTTCGATCTCGTCCTCCGCTATCAGCAGCCGTATCGAGACACCAGGGAAGCCATCGCGAATATCCGTCTGCTCTCGCCCTCCGGCGAGCGCGTGTCGCTGGCGCAGCTTTGCAACATCGAGGTTTCGGACGGCGCTTCGCAGATCTCGCGCGAAGAAAATTCGCGTTATATCGCCATTAAGTACAGCGTCCGCGGCCGCGACCTGGGCGGCGCCGTGCAGGAGGCCATGAAAAAAGTCGACGAAAAAGTCAAGCTACCCAGCGGCTATCACATCGATTGGGCGGGTGAGTATGAGAGCCAGGTGCGTGCACAGCGGCGGCTGGCGATCATTATTCCGCTCACGCTGGCGCTGATTTTCTTCATCCTGTACACCATGTTTTCGTCGATCAAATGGTCGCTGCTGATTTTCGCCAACGTCGCGGGCATCGGGCTGGCCGTGTGCCGCCGGGTGGTGGAACGCCATGGCGGCGCTATTTGGGTGGAGTCCGAGCCCGGACACGGGAGCAATTTTCGTTTCAGCATTCCTGCGGACGCGACAAAAAGTACGGGCGAAACGGAGAGGACGGACGAGGCAGATGATCAACAAACTTACCACCACCAGGGCGGCTGAGATTCTGCTGGTGGAAGACAACGAGA